>JADMJS010000080.1 GCA_018780435.1 Myxococcales bacterium | reverse complement strand
GGCAGCGTCGAGCAGCAGCGCGTGGCGATCAGCCGGACGACGCTCTACGTGCGTTTTTCGTTTTGTTTTTTGTCGTCTCAGCGTCGCCTGTTTGCCACAGTTTGAACGTCGACAACTCGCCGCCATGTCCGACAACATCGCGCTGCTGACGCGCGTGACAACGTTGGCGGTTGGTTCGCGGTCCGCCATTTTTTTCGCTTGATTGACGCTCTCGCGGCAGCTGCGCAACAACGCTTTTGTCGAGATCCCCTCGGGTGTGCTGGCCATGACGCAGCTCGTTTGGTTGGACGTGCGTCGCCGCCGCCGATTCGCTCGTTGCTGACGCGTTGCTGTGCAGTTGAGCTACAACCGCTTGACCACGATTCCGCGAGAGGTTGGGCGCATGAGAGCGCTGACCTATCTCGACGTGAGCCACATTCTGAGTCTCGCCAGCATTGACCGTTTTGCCAGGTCGGCGTCAACAAACTCACCGCGCTGCCGCGTGAGATTGGCCAGCTGGTCGCCCTCGACAAGCTCCACGTAAGCTGCCGCCGTTGCTGTCGCGTGTCCCACCCGCGCTCGCGCAGTTGGACGACAACGAGTTGACGTCGCTGCCGGCCGAGCTTGGCCAGCTGAGCTCGCTCGTCACGCTTAACGTGCGCCCTCTTCTTCCTGGAACGACACGCTCAGACTGACGCGCCTGCAGTTGCGGCGAAACAGGCTTCCCTGGCTCCCGATAAAGCTGGATCGTTTGCCGGCGACGATCGGGGTCTACGTAAGCGGCCACCGCGAGTTGCTTTATCTCACACCCTCTCAGCTCAACGGCAACCCGCTCCCGATCGACGTCGGCCACGCGGACGCGTGGACCAACTCGCGTGCCAAGCTGCCCGAGATCTTGGCCGCCACGTCCCACCTCCTCGCCGTCATCCGCGAGCCCGCCTTTGTCATCCTCGCCGCTCTCCAGCCGCTATTCATCCCCGCCCTCTTGCTCGTCGACATTCTCGACGAGGCGTTCCCCAACTCGATCCCGATGCACA
>JADMJS010000714.1 GCA_018780435.1 Myxococcales bacterium | reverse complement strand
TGTCGCGGCAGCTGCACATCAACGCCTTGGCGGAGATCCCCTCGGGCGTGCTGGCGATGACGCAACTGACTTGGTTGGAGGTGCGGCGCCGCTGTCGGCTCGCTCCTTGTTACTGACGCGTTTGGTCTGCAGCTGAGCAGCAATCGCCTGGTCGTGGTTCCACGAGAGATCGGCCGCCTGACAGCGCTGACACATTTATACGTGAGCCACTAGCCACTCTCTGCGTCTCGCCACTGCTGATCCGCCGCCAGCTGCATTACAACGCACTCGTTGCGTTGCCGCGCGAGATCGGCCAGCTTGACGCTCTGCACGTCCTCGTCGTGAGTCCTCGCCGTTTCAGTCGCCTGTCTCACCCGCGTTGACGCAGTTGAGCCACAACGCGCTGACGTCGCTGCCGTCCGAGCTCGGGCAGCTGAGATCTCTCGATCATCTCCTCGTGCGTTGCTGGTTGTCGCCTCTGAAACTTGCTGCGACTGATGCGCCTGCAGCTCATGGTCAACGAGCTCGAGTGGCTTCCATTTTCGTTGGATCGCTTGCCGGCGACGACGCAGCTCTACGTAGGCTGCCGCACGATGCGTCGCTGTTTCTGACGCCCCCTCAGCTCAACCGCAACCCGCTCCCGGTCGACGTTGGGGACACGGACAGCTTCCCGCCCGTGAACTCGCGCTCCGTGCTGCCCGAGATCTTTGCCGCCACGACCGCGCTCGCGATGATCCGCGACGACGCCGCCACGCTCGCCATCGGCCTGCAGGACCTCGCTCTCCCCGCGCTCGTGACGCTCGAGATCATCGACGCCGCGTTCCCCAACAACTCGATCCCGATGTTCAAGAAGTGGAACCTGGTCACGGCCGTCAAGCATTTCCACGAGCGACGCTGAAACTTTACTCAACCATTTCGAAAAGCCAAAGTTGAATTTTCTTTTCCAATCTTCTCATTTCCATCCTCTCAACACCTCATCCCCACCCCGTCTTTGCACAGTGGCGGAAAAGCAAGGCTATTTGCAGAAAGAAGGCGAAAAG
>JADMJS010000082.1 GCA_018780435.1 Myxococcales bacterium | reverse complement strand
ACCTCTTCAGCCCGGAGGGCTTCGAGTTCTGGGGCTGGCTCAGCTTCCTGAAAGCCGGCCTCGTCTTCTCGGACCGCATCACGACAGTGAGCCCCTCCTACGCCGAAGAGATCCAGACGCCGCGCCACGGTCACGGCCTCGACGGCGTGCTGCGGGCCCGCGCGGACAAGCTGGTCGGCATCCTGAACGGCATCCCGCCGGAACGGCACAGCCCCGCCGATAGTCGGCTCCCGGCCCCCTTCTCGGCGGATGACCTCAGCGGCAAGGCCGCCTGCAAGACCGCGCTGTGTGCTGAGTTCGGCATCGACGACGCTCCCGTACCGCTGATCGCCGTCGTGAGCCGCCTCGTCGCCCAAAAGGGCATGGATCTCGTCGTCCCCGGGCTCTGGAACCGCCTCGACTCCGGTCAGGTGCGCCTCGTCGTGCTCGGCACGGGCGACCCCGAGCTCGAGCGGACCTTGAGCGCGCTCGGGCAGCGCTTCCCCGGCCGGGCAGGCGTCCGAATCGCCTTCGACGAAGCAGCAGCGCGCCTCGTGCTCGCGGGGGCCGACGCGCTCCTCATGCCCTCCCGCTACGAGCCCTGCGGCCTGACGCAGCTCTTCGGGTTGCGCTACGGCACCTTGCCGCTCGCGCGTGCGACCGGCGGCCTCAAGGACACCATCCGCCCGGGCGAGACGGGCTTCGTCTGGGAAGACACGTCGCCGCACGCCCTCGATTGGGCGGTGGGCGCGTTTACCGAGGCCTTCTACGACGCGCCCCGCTTGCTGGCCATGCGCCAAGCGGCCATGCGCGAGGACTTCTCGTGGGTACGCTCGGCGCAGCGCTATGCGGCACTCTACGAAGAGGTCCACGGGGCGAGCTGACGCGCCCGAACACGATTCGACATGACCGCCGAAAGACAGGGAGAGAACGCAGTGGCAATCGAGAACAAGGTCTTTGAGAAGCTGGAGCGCCTCAGCCGTGAAGCGGAGGCCGGTGGCGGCGCCGCGCGCATCCAAAAACAACACGACGGCGGCAAGTTGACCGCTCGCGAGCGCCTCGACCTCCTGCTCGACCCGGGCTCCTTCGTCGAGCTCGACAAGCTCAAGACGCACCGCTGCCAAGACTTCGGGATGGGGGACCAGAAGTTCGCGGGTGACGGCGTCGTCACCGGCTACGGCACCATCGACGGCCGCACCGTCTTCGTGTTCGCGCAAGACTTCACCGTGTTTGGGGGCAGCCTCTCGGGCGCCTTCGCCGAGAAGATCTGCAAGATCATGGACCGCGCCGGCGAAGTCGGCGCGCCCGTCATCGGGCTCAACGACTCGGGCGGCGCTCGCATCCAAGAAGGCGTCGAGAGCCTCGCCGGTTACGCCGACATCTTCCTCCGCAACACCCTCTTCAGCGGCGTCATCCCGCAGCTCTCGGCCATCCTCGGGCCGTGCGCGGGCGGCGCGGTCTACTCCCCGGCGATCACCGACTTCGTCTCGATGGTCGACCAGACCTCGTACATGTTCATCACTGGGCCCGATGTCATCAAAGCCGTCACTCACGAAGAGGTCACCAAGGAGCAGCTCGGCGGCGCCATGACGCACGCCTCGAAGAGCGGCGTGGCCCACCTCGTCGCCAAGAACGAGAAGGAGTGCCTCGCTCAGCTCCGGCACCTGCTCTCGTTCATGCCGTCGAACAACCGCGAGCTGCCGCCCTTCGGCCCGACCGAGGACCCGTCGGATCGTCAAGACGACGCCCTCGACGCGATCGTCCCGGCGCAAGCGAACAAGCCCTACGACATGAAGGAGGTCATCACCGGCCTCGTCGACGACGGGCACTTCTTCGAGATCCAAGAGCACTACGCGGGCAACATCCTCATTGGCTTCGCACACTTCGGCGGTCACGCCGTCGGCATCGTCGCCAATCAGCCCGCCGTGCTCGCCGGCTGCCTCGACATCGACGCCTCGATCAAAGCCGCCCGCTTCGTGCGCTTCTGCGACGCCTTCAACATCCCGCTCGTGACCCTCGTCGACGTCCCCGGCTTCCTCCCCGGCACGAGCCAGGAGTACGGCGGCATCATCAAACACGGCGCCAAGCTGCTCTACGCCTTCGCCGAGGCGACCGTGCCGAAGGTGACCGTCATCACCCGCAAGGCCTACGGCGGCGCCTACGACGTCATGGCGAGCAAACACATCCGCGCCGACATCAACCTCGCGTGGCCGACCGCCGAGATCGCGGTCATGGGCCCCGACGGCGCGGTCAACATCATCTTCAAGAACGAGATCGCGCGGGCCGCTGACCCCGCCGCCGCGCGGGCGCAGTACATCGACGAGTACAAAGAGAAGTTCGCCAACCCCTTCAAGGTCGCCGAGCTCGGCTACATCGACGCGGTCATCCGCCCGAAGGAGACGCGCGGCAAGCTGATCTCCGCCTTGACCATGCTGCGGGGCAAGCGTCAGGTCCTGCCGCCAAAGAAGCACGGCAACATCCCCCTCTGAGTGGGCCTTAGGGCACGTCGTCCACTCTCCAACGCGTCGAGGTCTCCCCCTGCACCGCGGTTCTTGTCCATCTTGTGGCGCCCCGATCGTCTTCTCGAACAAGGCGGCGCTCGCGGTCGTGTGTGGGTCGTGCCGGTCCGTCGTGAAGAACGTCGGGCAGTCGCTCGAGCTCCACGGCAAGATCTCGGAGGTCCGCGAGGACGCGACGCCCTTCTGCGTCGGCACGACCGGGACGTGGCAAGGGCGGCGCTTCACCCTCGCGGGCCGGCTTCAGATCCGCCACCAAGGTGGGCTCTGGAACGAGTGGTTCCTCGCCTATGACGACGAAGGCGCCGGCGGGAAGGCGCCGTGGGCGTGGCTCGCCGAAGCCATGGGCTTTCTGGCCGTCCTCGAAGAAGCGCCGCGCGTCGCGGTGGGCGGCCAAGGTCACGGCGACTACGGCCCCGGCCAACGGGTCGCCTTCAGCGGCGAGTTCTACACCGTCAAGGAAGTCGGCACGGCGCGCGTGATCGGCGGCGAAGGCTCGCTCCCCATGGCCGTCGGCCACGGCTGGGAGCTGCCCTTCGTCGACTTCGCGTCCTTCGACGACGGCGCTGCCACGCTCGACTTCACCGGCGGCGAGAAGCAGCTCTACCTGGGAAAATACGTCCAGTTCAGCGACCTGAACTTCCAAGGGCTCCGCGAGACGCTCCCGCCCGAACACCCGATGGCGCGCGTCAGCAACGCGTCAACCTCCTCGATCAACTGCCCGTCCTGCGGCGGCGGCCTCGAGCGGAAGACGGGCCTGCAAGGCCAGGCCTTCTTCTGTCCCTTCTGCGGCGGCGGCATCGACGTCACTCAGGAGCCCTACCGCATCTTCCAGCAGCAGGATTGGTCCGGCGGCTTCACCCGCGCGACGTTGAAGCTCAGTCAGACCGGCGAGTTCGAAGGGCACCGCTGGACCGTGCTCGCCATGCAAGAGCGGCACATCGCGCAATGGGATGTCACGTGGATCGAGTACCTCCTGCACAGCGACAAAGCCGGCTATCGCTGGCTCGCGGAGCAAGACGGCCACTTCACTTGGGTCGAGATGATGCCCGGTGACGCCGACACGGAAGGCCTCCGCGTCCGCGTCCCGAGCCGCTATGCTGGCGGCCGGAAGTTCAAAGAGAAGGAGACCAACACCTCGGTCGTCACGCGGGTGGCCGGCGAGCTCTACTTCCGGGTGCAGGCCGGCGACGAGGCCGTCGCGACGGACTACATGAGCCCGCCCTACGTCCTCTCGAAGGAGGTGGCCGGGGGCGAGCAGACGTGGTCCGTCGGCCGCTACATCGAGCCCGAGGAGGTCCAGAAAGCTTTTGGGATCGCCGAGATGCCGTACCGCGTCGGCTTCCTGCCGCACCAACCGCCGCCGATGGACACGTGGCTGAAGCCGCTCTTCTGGCGCTGGCTCGCCGCCTCCGCCTTGCTCCTCGTGTGGAGCATCGCCTACAGCGCCATGAAGTCGCCCACGGTCGTGGCCTCAGACAACGTCGCCGTCGAGGTCCCGACCGCCCTCGGCCCCTTGCTCGCGCAGTCCGCCGAGACCCCGGAGGTGTTGGCCTTTCGAGACTCGATCACCCGCTGGTATGGGCCCTTCGAGGTCACCAAGGGCCCCACCGCGTTGATGTTGACGGTCAAGAGCGACGTGTCGCAGGGCTGGATGGTGGCGAGCGGCGCGCTCGTGAACGAGGTCGACGGGACCGCCGTCACCTTCGACGAGGAGCTGAGCTACTACTCCGGTCCGGACTGGAGCGAAGGCAATCAGATCGCGAACATCACTTTCCCGTCGGTCCCGGCAGGGACGTGGTCACTTCGCTTCGAGCCCGTCCCAGGTGAAGTGCCGGCGGGGCGCATGTCGATCTCGCTCAGCCTCGTCACGGACGTCGCATTGACGCGTTGGATGGGGATCGCGTTCGCCATCTTGACCTTCCCGCTCTTCCTGGCGGGTGTCGTACGACTCATCTGGACCTCGCGCCGCGACGCCGGTTCCATTTGAGTGAGGAGAGCCTATGGTCCGCGCTTATGAGATCCTGATCGCGCTCGCGCTCCTCGGCACTGGTTACGGGGTCTGGAAGGCCGCCTGGACCGATCCGGGCGACGGGCTCACCGGCGTCCCGAAGGACGCCCGCACGAACCCGAGCGCCTACCGCTCCCACTATCGCCACGTCATCATCCGCGGAGGGAAATGACCCATGCTGCAAACGTCTCTCCTGGTCCTGAGCTTCACCGACGCCTGCTGGAACCTCATGCTGGCGGCCATCTTCACGATCTTCGGCCTCTTCATCTTCTGGGGCGCCTACCACGTCATCGAGCGCTTCGCGCCCTTCAATATCCGGAAGGAGCTCACGGAAGACGACAACGTCGCGGTCGGCGTGATGCTCGGCGGCATGTTCATCGGCATCGGCCTCATCATCGCAGCGGCCATCGGTGGCTAGAGTCGTCACGAAGGTGGACCGCACCGGCCTCGGGCTGCTCGTCGCCACCTTCGTCATCGCGACCGCGGGGCTCGTCTACGAGCTCATCGCCGGCGCCGCCGCGAGCTACTTGCTCGGTGACTCGGTCACCCAGTTCTCGCTGGTCATCGGTACCTATCTGTTCGCGATGGGGATCGGCAGCTACCTGTCCCGCTTCATCGAGGCGGATACCCCGGAGGCGCCGACCGAGACGAAGCGCCCCGGCGGCCCCGATCCCGCCCTCTCCTCGCTCCTGACGTGGTTTGTCCGCGTCGAGATGGCGGTCGGCCTCCTCGGGGGCTTCTCAGCCGTGATGCTCTTTGCGACCTTCGCTCGCGACGGCGCGTTCCAATTGGTGCTCTTCCTGCTCGTCGGCGGGGTCGGGGTCGGTGTGGGCGCCGAGATCCCGCTGCTCGTCCGTATCCTCGAAGGGCGGATGGCGCTGAAGGACCTCATCGCCCGGGTCCTCTTCTTCGACTACCTCGGCGCCCTCGCGGCGTCCGTCGCGTTCCCGCTCTTCCTCGTCCCGCGGCTCGGGCTTGTGAACGCCGGGCTCCTGCTCGGGATGCTCAACGTCGCCGTCGGCGTCGCGTTGGTCATCGGCTTCCGGAGCTCCCTCCGGCGTCCCTGGCGCCTGCTCATCGAGTCGGTCATTGCGCTCGCGGTGCTGCTGGCCGCGCTGCTTCGGGGGGATGCGTGGCAGCGCTCCTTCGAGGCCGATCTCTTCCCCGATCCCGTGGTCTTCGCGACGTCGAGCCCTTATCAGCGCATCGTCGTCACCCGAAGCCGCGGCGGCGAGACCCGTCTCTTCCTCAATGGTCACCTGCAGTTCAGCTCCGCGGACGAGTACCGCTACC
>JADMJS010000470.1:3206-29080 GCA_018780435.1 Myxococcales bacterium | reverse complement strand
CGAGGATGTTCAGCCCGAGCTCGAAGAAGAAACCCGCGAACCGGGCGACGAGGCCGGGTTGGTCGGGGGCGGAGAGGAGAAAGGTCGCGGTGGCGGAAGTCATCGCGCGAGTGTACCCGGGTCGTGCCATTGGCGGAAAAGTGAGCGCGTCGCAGGCGCTCGACGGGGCCCGGTGTGGGGCGTTTCGCCCAAACCGCGAGATGTCGTGGAACCGCGATGGGTCGCGACCCGGACAAGCCGACAACAAGAGCGAATAAGTTTCTTTCATCACAAGCACTTATGACTGCCAAGATCGCGTCCATCGAATTCATTTGCGATCTCACTTACCCCTCTCCTAGCGTGCCGCCCACGGGCCTTCGACCCTCCGCCAACGGCCCAGGAGCGTGCTGTGATTCACCCCATCGAACGATTCTCGCGCATCGCGACCGTGGTCCTCATGCTGGCTGCCGTGGGGTGCCCGGACGAGTCCTCGCCCACGGTTGCCGAGGATACGACCAGCGCCGACACGCCGGACACGACGCCCGATCCCGCCGAGCGGACTTGGTCCGTCCTCGCGGCCGGGGTCGCTGAGGCCTTCATGTCTGTCGGCGGATCGAGCGCCAGCGACGTCTGGGTGGTCGGCGCTGACAAGGGCGTCGGCCCGGCCGTCCTCCACTGGGATGGTTCGGCCTGGGAACGCCTCGCTACGGGCCACCGCGGCGATCTCTGGTGGGTCCACGCCTTCCCCGGCGGGCCGGTCTACCTCGGTGGCGCGGCCGCGACCGTCCTCGAATACAAAGACGGCGCCTTCACGCGCATGGTCACCGGTGGCTTTGGGCGCGAGACGATCTACGGGATCTGGGGCAGTGCGCCCGACGACCTATACGCCGTCGGCGGCTACGCGGGCCGCGACGGCTTCATCCTCCACTACGACGGCAACGCCTGGCGCCGGCTCGCGGAGCCGCCGGGCCTCGCCCTCGATGCACGCGGAGACATCCCCGGCTTCTTCAAGGTCTGGGGCCGCAGCGCGGACGAGGTCTATGTCGTCGGCGGTCGCGGTACGTTGCTGCGCGGCAATGCCACGGACGGCTTCGCGGTGCTCGCCACCACGACCACCGACTCACTCTTCACGGTCGCTGGCGACGCGGACACCGTCGCCATCTGCGGCGGCGCCGGCAATGGCGTCGTCTTCGAGAGTGACGGGACCTCGGTGACGGCCGCGGAGCTCGACGCCGCGCCGCTCCTCCAGGGGATCGCGGTGAGCACGAACGAGATCGTCGCGACGGGCGGGTTCGGGACGGTGCTGTCGAGCCGTGACGGTGGCGTCTGGGAGGACGTCACGCCGCTGACGGACGCCAATGTGGAGTCCTTCCACGCCGCGTGGTTCGACCCCGATGGGGGGCTCTGGACGGTGGGTGGCGGCGTGATCACGGCGGCACTGGACAACGGCGCCATCCTCTACGGCGGAGCCGCAGCGCGAGACCCCATCGCGGCTGCGCTCGTTCCGAAGAAAGAAGAGCTCCCGCCGGCGCCAACCACGTGCCCGAAGGACGCCATCGAGCTGGCACCGGGCAAGTCGATCGCCCGACGCTGGAACGAGCAGCTCTTGAACGCCATCCGTCGCGACGTCCCGCGCCCTACCGTACACGCGCGGAACCTCTACCACGTGTCCGCCGCGATGTGGGACGCGTGGGCGGCCTACGAACCCACAGCGACGGGCGTCTTCTCGACCGAGAAGGCGACCTACGACGGCGACCTCGAAGAGGCGCGACGCGAAGCCATCTCGTACGCGGCCTTCCGCGTCTTGACGCACCGCTATTCCACTCAGATCGGCGGGAAGGTGTCGGCGGACTGCTTCGCGCAGTTTCTGACGTCGCTCGGCTATGACCCAGCCGACACGGTCGCGGACGGTGCCACGCCCCGAGCCGTCGGGAATCGCGTCGCAGACGCCGTCATCGACCATGGCAAGGCGGACGGCGCCAACGAGGAGAACAACTACAAGGACAACACCGGTTGGGCGTCCAAGAACGCGCCTCTCTACGTGGACACGCCCGAGAACCTGATGGTGGACCCGATGGACTTCCAGCCGCTCAACCTCACGGTGGCGGTGACTCAGAACGGCATCGCGGTCGATTCGGGCGTTCAAGGCTACATCGGCGCTCAGTGGCGCGCCGTGACGCCGTTCTCGATGGTGCGGCCGGCGCCAGGGGCCAACTACCACACGCCCGACGAGCTCCCGACGTTCGACGACAAGACGCGCGACGACGTCGTCGACGTGATTCGAAAGACCGCGTGGCTCGATCCGACCGACCCCGAGACGATCGACATCTCGCCCGGTGCCTTCGGCAACAACCCGCTCGGGACCAACGACGGCTCTGGTCACCCGGTCAACCCCGCCACGGGCCAGCCCTATGCACCGAACGTCGTCCCGCGTGCCGATCTGGGGCGCGTCTTGGCCGAGTTCTGGGCCGATGGCCCGAGGTCCGAGACGCCGCCGGGCCACTGGAACACCCTGGCCAACGGTGTCACGGACGCGCCCGAGTTCGAACCGCTTTGGGAGGGCAAGGGTGAGCCTCTGGGCGCGCTCGAATGGGACGTCCGCATGTACCTCGCGCTGAACGGCGCCGAACACGACGCCGCGATTGCGTGCTGGGAGGTGAAGCGTAACTACACGACCTCACGACCGATCTCGCTCATTCGCTACATGGGTACGCTTGGACAGAAGAGCGACCCGAGCGGGCCCGGCTACCACGAGGATGGGCTGCCGCTCGTGCCGGGCCTCGTCGAGGTCGTCACGGCCGAGTCGTCCGCGCCCGGGCAGCGGCACGAGTCGCTGAAGCGATACCTCGGCCAGGTCGTCGTTCGAAGCTGGCGCGGTGAACCGGGCGACATCAAGAAGGAGGTCCGAGGCGTGGGCTGGATTCGCGCGGCCGAGTGGCTTCCCTACCAGCGCCGCACCTTCGTGACGCCGGCCTTCCCAGGGCTCATCTCGGGCCACAGCACCTACTCCCGCGCGGGCGCCGAAGTGCTGACCCAGGTCACCGGGTCGCCGCACTTCCCGGGTGGCCTCGGCGAGTTCATCGCGAAGAAGGACGGCTACTTGACCTTCGAGCTCGGGCCGACGGTCGACGTCCGATTGCAGTGGAGCACGTACTACGACGCCGCCGACCAGGCGGGGCAGTCGCGAATCTGGGGTGGGATCCACTATCGCCCCGACGACGTTGAGGGCCGCAAGATCGGGAGCCTCGTGGGCCTAGAAGCCTTCACGAGAGCGACGGCGCACTTCCCGAAGTGAGGGCGGGGGCGCCTTCGCGGCAAATCGAGGTGGCGCTCGCTCCGTCGGAGCTATAGGTTTCGCGGTCGATGACTACCCGCGCCTCGACCCTGCTTCGCTTCTATCGCGCCACGGCCGCGTTCGTCTCCTTCCTCGTACTGACCGCAGCGAGCTGCGGGACCACGACGCCGCCGAAGGTGGTCGCGGCCGAGCCGGTGGCAGCAGCACCCGAGGTGCCCAAGATCGAGTACGAGAAGCTAGGGCGGCCCGTAAAGCTCGGCGTGACCCTCGAGCTGCTCGGCGCCGAAGCGGTCTGGATCGAAGGCCAGCCCATCATCGTGTCTCTCGATGGGACCGCCTGGGACACGCTCGACGAGGTCCGCACGGGCCGCGCGAAGCTCCGCGTCATGCACGAGGGGAAAGAGCAGGTTCTGACGGTCAGCGAAGGCAACAGCAAGTCGGCCTTTGGTTATGCTTTCGCCGTCGAATACGCGTTCGAGCTCTACAAGGAGCCCGAGTACAAGCCCCACTGCAAGCTGGTGATCACCCGCCAATGAAGCGCCCCATCTCCGCCGTTCGCGCCGCGCTGGCGCTCTTCGTTTTGGCCTTCCTCGCCGCGAGCCCAGCGTCGGCGCTGAAAGTGCGCAGCTTCTCGACCGCGGAGCTGGTCGCAGAGTCCGCGCTCATCGTCCGCGGCCGGGTCAAGAGCTCGACGCCGACGTGGCAAGGCGACCGCATCGTCACCGACGCGCTCGTCGACGTCACCGAGAGCCTCCACGGTCGTCTGGAAGGCGGTGCCGTCACCGTTCGGCAGCTCGGTGGACGTGTCGGCGACACGACCCTGACGGTCCCGGGTGTGCGGACGTTGCGCCCCGGCGACCACGTCCTGCTCTTCCTCCGCACCGACGGCCGCTTTCACTACCTCATCGGGTTCTCGCAAGGCAGCGTCTTCCTCGAATCGGACGCCAGCGGCGCGCTTCGAGTGCGGCGTGAGCTGTCCGGCATGGAGCTCGTCAAACGAAAGCCCGTCGGGCCAGCACGACCGGCGCCGGCGGCCCCCGAGCTCTACGAGGCCCTTCGGACGCAGATCCTGGCGCTAGCGGCGGAGAAGACCCCGTGACCGTGGCGCGTTATCTCGCCCTCGGGCTCCTCACGCTCTCACTCCAGGCCCGCGCCTACTCGGTCATCGTCGACAATCAGGGTTATGCGCTGACGTGGGGCTCCTCCTCGGTCACCTGGTACCTCGGGGCGGTCACGCCCGACGCGCCGGAGGCGTCCGTGACGTCCGCGTTGAACGCCTCGTTTCAAGCCTGGAACGACGTCGGGTGTTCCGCGATCACGTTCAAGTCGGGGGGCAAGAACAACAGCCCCAGCACCGGCGTCGCTGTGAAGTGGCTCGAGAGCAGCTGGGACTTCACGACGGGTGACGCGCTCGCCGTCACGACCAACTGGCAGTTCAGCGGCAGCGGTGTGGCGCGGGTCGAGATCCTGTTCAACGGCGTCGACTACAAGTGGACCACCTCCGGCGACGACGACTTGGCCGACGGCGAAGCGGACATCGCGGAGACCGCGACGCACGAGATCGGGCACGCGCTCGGCCTCGACCACAGCCGCGACCTCGACGCGACCATGTGGTTCACGTCGCGGCCTGGCCTCGACGCGTCGTCCCTGTCGGACGACGACGAACGCGGCGCGTGTTTCCTCTACCCTGCGACGCCCTTCAGCTCTGGAGCGGCCTGTGACGCCTGCACGGCGAATACGAACTGCCTTGGTGGCGCGTGCTTCGACTTCGGGCCGGAAGAAGGCGCCTATTGCGGCGCCGAGTGCGGCGCCGGCAAGCCCTGCCCGGCTGGTTTCTCCTGCTACAACGTCGACGGGGTCGCGACGCCGCAGTGCCTCCCGGACAACGATCACTGCGCTCCGATCGGCGGCGCCATCGCGCTCGGCGAGTTCTGCTACGACCACGAGACCTGTTCCTCGAACCTGTGCCTCACGACCTCGGACTCGGCGGTCTGCTCGAAGTCGTGTACGCCGGGCGGTACCGCCTGCCCCACGGGCTTCCAATGCCTCGGCTCCGGTTCGGACGGCGTGTGTTACCCGAAGGGGACTGCGGCGCTCGGTGAATCGTGTACCAGCGTGCTCGACTGCACGACCGGTGACTGCGCCTTCGTCGACCTCGGCACCGCCATCTGCGTGCAGCCCTGCGGCGCCGGCTGCCCCTCGGGGTTCTCGTGTCTAAGCGAAATCTGCGTGCCCAAGGGAGCCGGCGCGTTCGGCGCCAAGTGCACGAAAGACTTGGACTGCCAGAGCCTCGTCTGCAGCGTGGGCGCCTGTTCGCTCGCGTGTAGCAGCGACGACGACTGCCCGGGCGAGTCGACGTGCAACGCCCAAGGCGCCTGCACTCCGGGGCCGACTGGGGGCCTGCACGCCGTGTGCGGGACCGGGGGCGAGAAGTGCCTCTCGGCGTACGCCTGCTTCTTCGAGGCGGAAGGCCCGACGGGGACGTGCGAAGTGACCTGCGATACCCGCAAGGACCAGTGTCCGGAAGGTCAGCTCTGCCGCCGGGTGTACCAAGACTGGCTCGACAAGGTCGCCGGCGTCTGCACGACGGACACCTCGGGCGCTTTTGAAGGCCAGAGCTGCGCCGCGTCGTTCTGTCAGGCGGGGCTCGTCTGCGCCGAACTCGGCGCCGGCCTGCTGTGCCATCGCGACTGCAATGGCTTGAATCTATTGGGTTGCCCGGCCGGGTTCACCTGTGTCTCGGTGCCTGAGCCCGGCGATCCGAAGCGCGGTGCCTGCCGACCGCCGTCGGGATCGGACGGGAGCGACGGCGCGGACGGGGCGACGGACGCCGTCGATGGTGCGGACGCCGTCGATAGCGCCGATGCCGTCGATGGCCAGGACGGCGCCGATGGCCAGGACGGCGCCGATGAAACCACGGACGCTGGGACCGACGCGGCCGACGCCACCGACGGTGCGGCGGTTGACTCGACGGACGGCACTTTGAGCGACGGCAACGACGACGACGCCGGTGGCACGAGCAAAAGCGGAAAGGGCCGGGGAACCGGGTGCACCACCACGAGCTCCTCAGGACCCAACGCGGGCGCCACGACCGTCGTGCTGATCAGCCTGCTCCTCGCGTGGGGGCGACGGCGCCGAGCATCGTTGGCAAGGTAAACACCCCGGCATCGCGAACAGGCCTTCGTCGCCTACGCCGCGAACGATGGCGTGGTCCGCGCATTCCCACGCGTCCCGATGGGCCGAGGGGCTGGCCATTCAGGTCCGGTCGAGCAGGCCCTCGATCTCCCGGTCCTTGTCCTGCCACAGCCGGTTCACCCACGCCTGGAACGCGGCGCGAGCCTCTGGATCGCGACTGTAGTCGGAGGCCAGGATCTCGACCGGGATCGGCACGAGGCGCGCCCGCACGGTGATCCGCGAGACCTTCCCCTGAAGAAAGCTCCAGAGCGTCGGGATCCCATCCGGATAGACGATCGTGACGTCGAGGATGGCGCGGAACTTGTCGCCCATCGAGCTGAGGGCCATCGCGATGCCGCCCGACTTCGGCTTTAGGAGGTAACGGAAGGGCGAGCCCTGGCGCTCCTTCTTCTCGGGAGTGAAGCGGGTGCCTTCGAGGAAGTTCATGACGCTCGTGGGCGTCTCGGAGAACTTCGCGCAGGCCCGGCGCGTGGCCTCCTGATCGCGCCCGCGCATGTCCGGGTGCTTCTTCAGATACGCTTCGCTGAAGCGCCACATGAAGGGGAACTCGAGGGCCCACCACGCGAGGCCCATGAGCGGCACCCAGATGAGCTCGCGCTTCAGGAAGAACTTCAGGATCGGGATACGCCGGTTCAGGAGGCGCTGCAGCACCACGATGTCGACCCACGACTGGTGGTTGGCCACGACCATGTACCAACTGTCGCGATCGAGCTGGTCGAAGCCCGAGACGTCCCACCGCGTGCGGTGCATGAGCGCCATGCCCGCGCTGTTGCACCCGACCCACGCTTCGACGATAGCCGAGAGAACGGGCGCGATGGCGCGGCGGACGGGCGTGATGGGCAGTATGAAGCGGATGAGCGCGACTGCGAGGAGCAGCGGCACCCAGAAGAGCATGTTCAGCGCCATCAGGGCGAACGAGATGGCGCCGAGGAGTAGCCTCATGGTGTCCCTATGCGTCGTACCAGGCCGGCCGCCAGAGCTTGTTCACGCCGCCGAAGCCCTCGAAGACCTGCTCGCCTTGATAATGCATCATCGCTTGATTGGCGAGTACGCGACCGATGGACGCGAAGAACCAGAGGTGGAGGCGGCGCCGAATCGGGTGCGGCGAGAACATGCGGCTGAAGTAGCGCAGCGGCTTCTTGGCTACGAAGTTCTGCTGGCACCAGGTAGTCCAGTGCGCGACCTCCTCCCGTGAGAGGTGCTCGGTCGGCATGACGGGACAGAACATGTCGTACTTGGCGAAGTCGGTCTCTTCGAGCCAACCGCTCTTGACCGCCTCGTCATAGAGTGGCGTGCCCGGGAAGGGCGTGATCGGATGGAAGGCCGCGAAATCCAAGTCGATTTCGTGGGCATAAGTCAGGAGATTGCGGATCGACTCGGCGTTGTCCGGGCGTATCCCGGTGATGAAGGTGCCCTGCCGGAAGACCTCGGGGTACTTCCGCTTCATGATCCCGAAGGCCTTCTTCGCGACGTCGTACCCGTAGCCGTGTTTGTTGAGCCAGCCGAGGTTCGACTCGGCCGGGCGCTCCACGCCGACCAGCACGTGACGGAGGCCCGCCCGCACCATCAGCTCGAAGACCCCGTCCTTCTCTTGCTGCAGCATTTGATCGAGCCGGGTGAAGGCCCACCAGCCGAGCTTGTACTTACGACGGATGATCTCCTCGCAGTAGAGCGCCAGCCACTCGCTGTCGACGTTCCAGGTCGCATCAACCCAGAAGAGGTACCGCGCGCCGTGCTTCTCGTAGAGCAGCTCGGTCTCATAAATAACGCGCTCGACCGACTTAGACCGGTAGTTCGGACGGTGCACCACGCTGCCGTCGGGCTGTCGCTTGTGCTTGGCCTCGATGGTGATCCACGAGCAGAACTTGCAGGTGTCCACGCAGCCGCGGCTGCGCTGAATCGTGGTCGCCTTGGGCCAGAGGTAGCCGAAGGGGGCGTACGCCTCCAGATTGGCGATGTCGTAGGCGGGGACCGGCAGCTCGTCGAGATCCTCGATGTTCGGACCAATGTGGGTCTCGATGTGACGCCCGCTGTCCTTGTAGACGAGGTTCTGTGCTTCCTTCAGCTTGCGCTTGCCGAGCAGCCCTTCGATGAGCTGCGCCAGCGGGACCTCACCTTCGTAGCGAATGCAGTAGTCGATGGCCGGGCACTGATCGAGGGAGTACTTCGGCAAGTGAGACGCGAAGTGACCGCCTGTGATGGTGACGCACTCGGGTAGGACCTCCTTGACCAGCCGGAAGCCACGGAAGGCCTCGTGGATGTAGCAGACCTTTTCGCCGATGCAGACGATGTCCGGCTTCCGGATCGCGAGCTCCTCGCGGAGCGACTGCCAGCCGATCTTGAGCGGGCAGCAGTCCAGGATCTCGACCTGCGCCTCGGGGATCTCGCGCCGAACGTAGGCCGCGAGCGAGGGATAGCCGAGCGGGAGCAGGAAGTTGTCCGATTCATTGAGGATCGGCCAGTAGTGTCGCGGCGGGCGCAGGAAGAGGACCTTGATGCGGTCTTTTCCAGTGAGATCGGCGTGGTTCATGCTTTCTGCCTACTCCTGCTTCGCGTCACAGGTTCCCATGAGCGCCCCTTCACGCGAGCGCGAGCCCGACCATCCACAACATCGCCGTGAGCGCGAAGCCCAGGAGCCAATATCGCGAGCGGGTGACCGAGAAGGCGCCATCCTCATCGAAGCCGCGTGTGGCGAGCCCGAAGAGGCAACCAACCCAAGCGACGAAGGCGAAGACGGCCAGGAGCGACCAGCCGAGCGCGGGCGCGTGGTCGCGCTCCAGCAGCGCGCGGTGCCGTGCCTCGTGCTCCGGCGCCATCCCTCGCGTCATGAGGCGGGCGATTCGGTCGTTGAGCTCGGGCAAGTGCTCCGAGTACGGGCTCCAGGTACTGCGGATCGCGAAGATGGCCCCACGCAACGCGCGTGCGGCGGCGAGGGCCCGTTCGGGCGCGACATCGTCCCGGCTGAAGGCCAGCAGCCGCGCGACGGCGTCATCGACGGGGCCCGAGCCCGGCGAATACCAGGACACGGCATCTTTGTAGACCGCGATGGCCAGGAGCGCGTCGCCTTCGGCCTCGATGGCCTGGGCCTCGGCGAGCGACTGTCCGGCTTCGAGCCGCACCTTGAGCCACAGCGCCCCGAGCGCGACAAGCGCCACGACGAGGTAGAGGGGCCAACGACGGCCGGCCGGCTCCCCCTGAAGGACGCTCACACGAAGTCCCGGCGGGCGAAGAGCACGATGGCGCAGACCAGAAACACCGCGGTGAAGCTGAGAGCGTAGATGGCGCTGGCCCCGACATAGTCGACCGGGACGTGGATGCCGAGCACCACCTCCTGCGACACGTTGAAGGCCGAGAGGTCCGGGATGATCTTGGTCACGCCCTGCGCGAGGTCACGCAGCGGCCCCGGCTCGGCCAACGCGCCCTTCCGACCGGAGAGATGTTCATGGAGGAGGAAGATGGTGCGCCCCATGACGAAATAGCCGATCGTGAACAGGCCGGAGAGGAAGGGGCGGGTCCAAGCCGAGAACAGCAGGGCGACCGACGTCATCAGCATCGCCTCGAGGATCACGAGCACGAGCGCCTTCATGAGCTGAGGTAAGACCGAGACGCCGGCCACGACCAGGGCGTCTTGCATCGCCAGCATGAGCACCCACGCGCCACCGAGGAAGACGACCAGCCCGATGATGAGGGTGAGGAGGCCGAGGAACTTGCCCAGCACGATCTCGTGACGCCAGACCGGCTTCGGCAGGAGCGTGAAGATCGTCTTCCGGTCGAGCTCCTTGTACAGGAGGATGACGCCCATCAGGATGCCGGCGATCGAAGCCAGCAGGCCGACGGCGAAGTAGCCGAAGTCCAGGAGAACCCTGGCCTTTTGCGAGGTGACCGCGAGGTTTGAGAGCGCCCATCCGGTACCGATGAGCGCCATGCCCAGGATGAGCAGCGCGAGGAAGGCGCGGTTGCGGAAGGCTTCCTTTCGGGTGTTGGAGGCGACTGCGAAGATACGTCCGGCGTTCATCCGTCACCTCGTTCCACGTGGCCGCCAGCGGGAGCGTCCGCCCCCTCCGCCTCCCGTACGAAGATGGACTCGAGCGAGTCCCGAAGCGCCGAGACGCGGTCGATCGAAGCGCCCGCCGCGATACAACGTTCGAGGGCCGAGTTGGTCAGCGTCGCGTCGAGCGTAATGTCGAGGCTGGCGCCGACAACCTCGATGCGCGCACCGAGCTCCCGAAGCGACGCCTGCAGCTCCGGGGTGCCACCGCGCATCAAGATTTGGGTGCGGCCGGCTTCGCTCACGAGCAGGTCGCTGAGGAGCCCCTCGCGGCGAACGGTGCCGCGAACGACGATGGCGACGCGATCACAGAGGTGCTCGGCGTCGCTCAAGACGTGGGTGGAGAAGAACACGGTCTTGCCCTTGCGGCGCTCTTCGAGGATGAGCTCGCGAATGTCGCGGCGACCCATCGGATCGAGGCCGCTCATCGGCTCGTCGAGGACCAGGAGGTCCGGGTCGTTCAGGAGCGCCTGCGCAATTCCGAGGCGCTGGAGCATGCCCTTCGAGAACTTTCGGAGCGCTCGGTTCTGCGCATGCGACAGACCGACACGTTCGAGTAACTCGCCGATCCGCTTCTTTCGCTCCGCGCGGTCGAGCCCGAAGAGGCGGCCGAAGAAGTCCAGGATCTCCTGTGGTTTCAGGTAGTCGTAGAAATAGGGGTGCTCCGGGAGGTAGCCGATCCGCTGTTTCACGACGGGGTCGCCGGGCGGCCGCCCGTAGAGTTCGATGACACCCGACGTCGGTCGGATGAGGTCCATACACGCCTTGATGGTCGTGGTCTTGCCAGCGCCATTCGGGCCGAGGAAGCCGTAGACTTGGCCATGATCGACCGTGAAGCTGATGCCCCGGACGGCCTCGACCCGGCGCACGATCGTCGACGGCTCGGAGAAGAGCCGCTCGAGCTCCACGAGCGTGAAGCGCTTCTGGAAGTCACGTACGGCGATGGCCGGCAAAGGTCCGCCCGTCGGGCTGGCCGACGACGGCGGTGAAGACGAGGGCGCGGCGGGGGCGGTCATCAGGCGGACGCTCCAGCGTGGGGAATGACACTTCCGAGCGCGGCGCAGACCTGGTCGATGTCGTCGTCCGTCATGTCGGGTCGCAAAGGTAAGGTCAGGCAGTGGTCGGCAGCGTACCGTGAACCACGGAGGCCACCCGGCGAGACACGAACGACGGACTGAAAGCCCGCCTGCGCGTGGATCGCGTAGGTTCCGATGGTGGACTCGACGCCCCGCTCGCGCAAGCCCGAGATGACGCGCGTTCGGTCGAGTGCGGCGTCGAGGAGAACCACCAAGCCTTGGTAGACGCGGTCCGGATGCCAAGTCCAGCGCGTCGTTCGCACGGCGTCGATGCGCGAGAGACGAACCCGATACGCCGCAGCAGCGCGGGCTCGGCCGGCGATGATGGCGTCGAGCTTCCGCATCTGAGCGAGGCCCACTGCGGCGTGAAGCTCGCTCATCCGGGCCGCATAGCCGACCTCGGGGAAGTCGACGCCGGCGGTCCCGAAGCGCATCCCATGTTGGCGCAGGTGCCGCAGCCGGGTAGCGTGGGCCGGGTCGCGAGCGATGACGGCGCCACCTTCGCCGGTCGTGATGATCTTTCGCGGGTGGAACGAGAAGCAGCCCAGGCCGGTCTGGGTGCCGGCAAAACCCGTCGCGCCACGCGTGCCGAGGGCGCACGCCGCGTCCTCGATCACGGGGCATGGAAGCGCGTTCATGAGGGACTCGACGTCGCACGGCACGCCGAATTGGTGGACGGCGATGACGGCGCGGGTGCGTTCGGTCATGGCCGCGCGAACGGTGCCCTCGTCAACGTTGAACGACTCGGGATCGACGTCACACACCACGGGCGTCGCGCCGGTATAGAGGACAGCGGACGCCACGGAGGGGAAGACGAAGTCGGGGAGGACGACCTCGTCACCCGGACCGACGGAGAGCGCTGCCAAGGCGAGTTGGAGCGCCGTCGTGCCTGTGCTGCACGCGACGACGGACGCCGGCGAGACCCGAAGCGCCTCGGCCAGTGCGGTCTCGAAGGCGGCGACGGCGGGGCCTTGCACGAGCTGACCGGACGCAAGGACGCGTTCGAGCTCGTGGAGCTCCTCGTCACCGAGAGACGGCCGGGTGAGCCGGATCACTTGGCCTGCCGGTACCAGTAGATGGTTCGAAGGAGCCCCTCTTCGAGGTCGACCGTCGGCTCGTAATGCAGGAGCGACCGGGCTTTCTCGATGTTGGGGATACGCAGCTCGACGTCCGCGAACGGCCAGGGCACGAACTCCACACGGGAGCTCGACGACGAGAGCCGGACGATCTCGCGCGCGAGATTGTAGATCGTGAGTGTGCTGCGCGGGTTCCCGATGTTGAACGTGTGCCCGACCGCCTCGGACCGCGTCAGCACCAAGAGCATCCCCTCGACGATGTCGTCGATGTAGCACCACGACCGAATCTGGCTGCCGTCGTTGTGGACCGTGATGGGCTCGTGCTTCAACGCGCGTCGGATGAAGTGGTGGATGGCGCCTTGGCCGACCTGGCGGGGGCCGTAGATGTTGAAGGGTCGAACGGCGACAGTCTCGAGCCCATACTGTTTGTGGTAGTTGTAGGTGAGGTGCTCAGTAGCCAATTTACTTACCGCGTACGTCCACCGCGCTTCACCGACTGCACCGAGTGTCGTGACGTCGCCCTCGCCGACGTTGTAGGCGTAGCGGCCGAACACTTCACTCGTGCTGAAGTCGACGAAGCGCCTGACCCCCTTGTCGACGCAGGCGCGTAGCACATTGGCGGTCCCGAAGAGGCTGACCTCCATCGTCGGGACGGGGTTCTGCATGACCGTGTCGACCCCGGCGATCGAGGCCATGTGCACGACCAGCTCGCAGCCCGCGACGGCGCTCTGCACCGCCTCCATGTCGCGAACGTCGCCCTGGATGATGCGGACGTTCTTCGCGGTCTCGAGCGGCGTTCCTTCGAGCGCGTTGCGAGAGAAGTTGTCGAAGATGACGATCTCGTTGTCCTGATAGAGGCGTAGCGCGAGCGACGTGCCGATGAACCCGGCGCCGCCGGTGATGAGGATTCGGCGGCCTGACAGCGGCACGGGGAGTGCGGGGGAAGGCACGGACATAGTGGACGCAGCGGTCATGGCTTGCCCTCCTCGGGCGACGTCACGGGGGCGGATTCGGAACTAGGCAGTATGACGGGATCAGGGCCGCTGCGTACGTCGAGCGCGGACTTGGCGTCGTCGATGGCTCGGCCGAGCTCATTCCAATCGCTCGGCACCCGTACGGAGTCCGCCGATCCGATGAGATCGAAGAGCGTCTCGGGGACGAAGGGCATCTCGGCCCGATGGCGCTCCTGTATGGCGCGGAGCTCGGCGGCGACGCCCTTCTGACCGATGTTCTCAAGATTATTGAGCAACGATTCCCGCGCCTGCGGAGGGGCATCGGCGAACAGAGCACGGGTGAGCTGAGTGGCGGCGGCCACTTCGTCCTGACGCACGTAGAGGTTGACCAGCATCAACGGATTGACACTACTACCCGGCAGCATCGCGGCGATGGTGTAGTTCTCGAGTGTGGACCGCTCGAGGTCATAGCGGCGCTGACGGAGCTCGGTGACTTCGGTCAGAAGTGCGGCACGTTCGGCGCCGTGGGCCTTCTCCAGCCGAGTCGAGAGGTCGAGCTCTCGAGAGCGGAGCCGGGGGCGCAGCTCGAAGTACTGATTGAACGCGATCATCTCGTAGAAGCGCGGGTCGTCGGGGAAGCGGGCGATGCCCATCTCCGCGTACCGGTTCGACACACCGAGGACCCGTTCGTCGATCTCCTGCCCAAGCCGGACGTTCGTGGCTGCCCAGTGGTAGAGCTCGCGATTGTCGGGGTCGAGCGCGACGGCGGCCATCACATAACTCTCCAGCCAACTGAAGATCCGGTCCGAGTACATGTGCTTCAGGAAGTAGGCGTGCGCACGGATGAAGATGAGGTCGGCTCCGAAGGGTAAGACCCCGAGCGTGGCCGCCTTGAGCGCCATCGGGCCCGGGAGGTAAACGACGTCGTCGGATGACTCCACTTGCATCGGCACACGCTCCCACTTGAGCGACTGTGCGCCGTAGAGCGTGCCGAAGCCGCCCAGAAGAAGCGCCACGATGAGCACGAGCTGCTGTAACCAAGTCAGGGTCTGCGGCGGCGCCGTTGTCGACGCACCGGCGGCTCGGCTGGAGACGGGGGAAACCACGGGTCGACATTAGCGCCTTTGGCGGTGGGCGTCATCTGGTTCGCCCGCAAGGCCGGCGGTTGACCAGCCTCTTCGAGCAGCCGATCCTGCCGACGGAAGCGACACCCGACTCCCGAGCTGCGTGAGGATTTGGCTGGGCGTATCGGGTTTCTCGCTCCATCACGACGTTAGCGCTAAGGTCCGCGCTTCGGCGGGCAGAGAGTGGCTCAGTCCGGTCGAGCCAACGCGCCGCCCTGGGGCGGAATCGAACTCCAAAGGGGGTCTCATCATGGGTGCAGCCAAGTTCCTGGTGCTGGTCGGTGGTATCGTCGGGATCGTGTCCTTCTTCATGCCGCTGATCGCGGTGAAGAACTCGGGTATCGAAGGCGCCGTGAGCGCGTTCCAGATCGTGAAGGGCCTGGAGACGGCGAGCGAAGTCGTCAAGGGTGCCGCCGGCGAAGCGGCCGCCGCGGCTGAAGCGGCCGGCTCAGAAGAGCTGAAGAAAGCCGCCGGCGAAGCCAATGAGGCCCTGTCCACGGTGAAGAACATCGTGCTCGGCGCCTACGCTCCGTCGCTTCTCATGCTCATCATTGGCGCCGTCGCCGTCGGTCGTAAGCAGTTCGGCCGCCTCGGCGGCACGGGCGGCTTCCTCTTCGGGCTCATCACGCTCGGTGTGTGGGCCATCCTGAACGCCGCGTCGAACGAAGTGGCCGCGGACATCGCCAAGGCCGGCGGCAGCGTCGATTCGGTCAAGGGCATCGGCATGCACCTCCTCATGGTGGCGGGCGCGGCCGGCCTCATCGGCGGCCTGATGGCGCTCATCAAGCCGGAGCGCAAGGATCCCGTGTTCTAAGAAGTCCCGCTTCGAAACCGGTCGAGGGCGCCCGTGACGGCGCCTTCCCGGTGCTCTCCTGAACGCGGCCGCCCTCGCCGTCGCGTCCTTCTCACCGAAAGCGGTTGTCAACACGCCCGACGCGTGGCTAAGTGTCGCGCCCGTGTTTCGTTCCCCCTAGGAATCACGCCATGTCGACCAAGCTTCAGAGCCCCAAAGACCTCCTCCTCTCCGACGAAGAAGCGGAGTTCGAGAACCTCTTCGACCAGAACGCCATCGGCGCTCCCGGCCCGCGCGTCCGCCGCGGCGACGAGGTGTCCGGCCGAATCATCCGCGTGAGCGGTGACGTCGCGTTCATCGATCTCGGCGGCAAGGCCGAAGGGATCCTCGAGGTCTCGCTCGAAGAGGCCGAGACCCTGAAGCCCGGCACGACCATCACGGCCATCGTGACGTCGACCGACGGCGCCGTGCGCATGCGTCGTGGCCTCGGTGGCCGCAGCGGCAAGGACTTCGAAGCCGTCGCGCAAGCCCATCAGCTCGGGCTGCCGGTCGAAGGCAAGATCACGGGCCGCAACAAAGGTGGCTTCGAGGTCGACGTCTCCGGCGCGCGTGGCTTCTTGCCGCTCGGTCAGCTCGCGCTTGAGCAGATCCCAGAGGACAAGCTCGACGGGTTCGTCGGCTCGACCCACACCTTCAAGATCATCGAGTTCGACCCCAAAGCGCGTCGCCTCGTCCTGAGCCGAAATGCCCTGCTTCGCGAGCAGCGTGAAGTCGCGGCAGCGGCGATCTGGGAGACCCTCGAAGTCGGCCAGATCCGCCAAGGCACCGTCCGCTCCGTGCAGGAGTACGGCGCGTTCGTCGACCTCGGCGGCGTCGACGGCCTCGTCCACGTCGGCGAGCTCGACTGGGTCCGCGTGAAGAACCCGAACGACCTGGTGAAGGTCGGGCAAGCCGTCACGGTCGTCGTGGTCTCGCTCGACCCGGCCAAGAAGCGCATCGGCCTCTCGATGAAGGCGACGGGCCAGGATCCCTGGAAGACCCTCGCCCTCAAGGTCGGGGACGCCTTCGAAGGGGCGGTCACTCGCGTGGAGCGTTTCGGCGCGTTCATCGAGATCACCCACGGCGTCGAAGGCCTCGTGCACGTCTCCGAGATGTCGCACGAGCGCCGCATCCGGCACCCGTCGGACCTCGTGAAGGCGGGCGACCGCGTCAAAGTCGCGGTCCTCGACGTCGACCACGCGGGCCGAAAGCTGGCGCTCTCGATGAAGGCCCTCGCGGGCGATCCGTGGGAGACCGCGGCCACCGACCTGCCGGTCGGCGCTCGCATCACGGGCAACGTCGAGCGCGTCGCGCCCTTCGGCGTGTTCGTGCGCGTCGGGCCGGCCATCACGGCGCTGCTCCCGGGCTCCGAGACGGGCCTCAGCCCGGCCGAGCTCGAGCGGCGATACCGTGTGGGCTCGCCCGTCGACGCCGAGATCATCGCCATCGATGTCCCGAACCGCCGCATGACGCTGTCGATCACGGCCAGCGCCACGCGCGAAGAGCGCGAGACGGTGTCGAACTACCAGCGCCAAGCCACCCCGGAACGTCGCTCCAACTTCGGCACCTTCGCCGATCTTCTGGCCAACTCGAGCGCCAAGAAGAAGTAGTTCGCTCCCGCCGTATCGAAGCACGCAGCCCACCTCGGGCAGTGATAGACTCCGCGCTCACCGAATCGGTAGCCTCCCATCCGCGGGTTGGCTCTAGCGGGCGAAGGTGGCTGACGTGCGCGAGATCCTGGTCGTCGATGATGAACGTGGGTTCGGAGAGATGCTGCGGACGCTCCTGACGAAGGAGCAGTACGCGGTCACCTACCAGCCCGATCCGGAGCGTGCGCTCGAGAATCTCGCCACGGGGCGCTTCGCTGTCGTGCTGTGCGACGTGAAGATGCCGCGCCTCTCAGGACAGGCCTTCCTGCAGCGCAGCAAGGAACGCGGCGACACGACGCCCATCATCATGATGAGCGCCTACGGCACCATCGACACCGTGCTCGAGTGCATGAAGCTCGGCGCCTACGACTACATCGGGAAGCCGTTCAAACCCGACGAGCTGGTCCTGGTGCTGCGCAAGCTCGAAGAGCGCGAGGGCCTGCGGCAGGAGAATCAGCGGCTGAAGCGAGAGCTTCAGAAGACCCACAAGCTCGACAACATGGTCGGCCGCAGCGCGCCGATGCGGAAGCTCTTCGAGATCATTCAGAAGGTCGCTGATTACAAGTCCACCGTGCTCATCACCGGGGAGTCGGGCACGGGCAAGGAGCTGGTCGCGCGGGCGCTCCACTACAACTCGGGGCGCGCCAAGGGCCCCTTCATCGCCGTGAACTGCGGCGCCATCCCGGAGCAGCTCCTGGAGTCGGAGCTCTTCGGCTACGTCAAGGGCGCCTTCACCGACGCACGCAGCGACAAACGTGGCCTCTTCGCCGAAGCGAACGGCGGTACGCTCTTCCTCGACGAGATCGGCGAGCTCCCGCTGCCGCTCCAAGTCAAGCTGCTCCGCGTGATTCAAGAGGAGGAAGTGCGCCGAGTGGGCGACACCAAGTCCTTCAAGATCGACGTCCGTATCGTCGCGGCGACCATCCGGAACTTGAGTGAAGAGGTCGATGGGCGTCGCTTCCGTCAGGATCTCTTCTACCGGCTCAACGTCTTGCCCGTTCACATCCCGCCCCTGCGCGAACGCCCCGAAGACATCCCGCTCCTCGTCGAGCACTTCCTGAAGCAGTCGTCGCTGCGCCTCGGCAAGAAGGTGAATCAGGTCGACCCGGAGGCGATGCGACTCCTCACCGGCTACCCCTGGCCGGGCAACGTTCGCGAGCTGGAGAACACCGTCGAGCGGGCCTGTGTGTTTGCTGACAAGGACACGGTCACCCGCGACGTTCTGCCCGACGGCTTCGTCGCCATGACCGATCGGGTGCGGCTCACGCTCGATTCGGGCGAGCTGTCCATCAAGAAGACGACGCGGATCATCGAGAACGAGCTCATCACCCGCGCCCTTCACGCCACGGGCGGCAATCGCACGGTGGCCGCTCGGCTACTCGAGATCTCCCACCGCGCGCTCCTCTACAAGATCAAGGAGTACGAGATCGACATCCCCCCTCGGTGAGGAATCTGAGGGCCATATTCTGATTACGAATGACAGCCGTCGTATTTCACCGGCGTATCGACCCCTATCCCCGTGCTTCCGATAGCTTGGGCGATCTTGTCCACCTGAGTGATCGCGGACAACGTGCGCTTTCTTGACGCTCGAAGGGACCGCCCCCCATACTCCAACGCCGTATGGCCCGTGGTGGGCTCGTGGGTCCCGACGCTTCGCAGCGGGACCAGCGCAATCCGCCGTCAACAGGAATGGGGCTTACAGGGACGAGGTACCTCGGGTGGCGAAGAAGCTCGCAGTCGGCCTGGACATCGGCAGCTCGTCGATCAAGGTCGTCAGCCTCAAGGAGGGCAAAGGGCTCGAGCTTCAAGGGCTCGACGTCGGCCTCCTGCCGCCCGATGCGGTGGTCGACGGCGCGATTCAGAACTTCACGGCGGTCGTCGAGAAGCTGAAGGACCTCTGGAAGGTCAACAAGTTCAAGGTGAAAGACGTCGCGCTCTCGGTGAGCGGCAACTCCGTCATCATCAAGAAGATCAGCCTCCCCGAGATGACCCCCGAGGAGCTCGACAACTCCATTCAGTGGGAAGCCGAGCAGTACATCCCCTTCGATATCAACGACGTGAACGTCGACGTGGAGATCCTGAACCCCAAGGCGGGTCAAGGCCAGATGGACGTTCTCCTCGTCGCTGCCAAGAAAGACATCATCGCGGACTACGTATCCGCCGCGCAGGAAGCGGGCCTGCGACCGGTCGTGGTGGACGTCGACTCGTTCTGCATCCAGAACATGTTCGAAGTGAACTACGGCTTCCCGCCCGGCGAGACCATCGCGCTCATCGACGTCGGCTCCGCGGTCATCAACATCAACGTCATCCATGACGGTGTCACGAGCTTCACGCGCGACATCAACATGGGCGGCCAGATGCTGACGGAGGAGATCCAGAAGCAGTTCAACGTCTCCTTCGAAGAGGCCGAGCACTACAAGACCGGTGGCGACGGCAACTTCTCGAACTCGTCGATCGCACGCGAGGTCGCCAAGCTGTCGGAGCGCGTCAGCGAGACGCTCGTGACCGAGATCCAGCGCTCACTCGACTTCTTCGCCGCGACCACGATCAACGCCGACATCTCGCGCATCTACCTGTCGGGCGGCGCGAGCCAGCTCCCGCACCTCGTACGGTCGCTCGAGCGGCGGCTCGAAGTCCCCGTCGAATACGTCAATCCATTCAAGAACATCGCCATCGACCCCAAGCGCTTCGACGCCGACCTGGTGAGCCGCACGGGCCCCATGGCCGCCGTCGCCGTCGGCCTCGCGCTCCGGAGGTTCCGCGACAAATGATCCGCATCAACCTGCTCCCACAGAAGGACCAGAAAAAGGGCAAACGCCCCGGTACGCCCATGCAGGCGCCGGGCGCGAACGCGCTCCTCGGGGTCTTCTTCTTGTGTGCCCTCCTTGAGCTGGGCGGCCTCTATTACTGGTACATGCTGGTGACCGAGTCCGAAGAAGGCGCCCGCAAACACCAGAAAGAGCTCGCCGACGAGAAGACTCGCCTTGAGGAGATCGCCAAGCAGGGCTCTGAGCTGGACACGCTGCGCAAAGACGTCGCCGCTCAGCGCGTGGTCTTCGCGGAGCTTGAGAACGGTCGCACGGGTCCGCTGAACGCGCTCCTCTTCCTGTCGTACGCCCTTCAGCGGGTCGACACGACGACGGCGGAGGAGGAATACCAAATCCTCACGGACCTTTGGACGCCCGAGAAGCTGAAGCGTACCGGGTCCGCCGACTCCGAATGGGACCCTCGCAACGTGTGGGTTCGTTCGATCACCGAGATCGACGGCGACGTGACCATCGACGGGCGCGCTCGGAACCACGAGGACGTGATGACCTTCATGAAGCGGCTACGAACCGCCATCTACTTCGATGGAGTGGACTTCGTGTCGCAGACCAAAGTCGTGTCCACCGAACTGGGCGTCGATCTCATCGAGTTCAAGCTGAGCGCCTTCCTCAACTACGACGAGCGCGGCTACACGCCGACGCCGCCGCCGCCCACCTAAGCTGCGGACGGGCTGAACCACCATGGACGCGTTCAATAAACTCCCCTTCCCGCAAAAGGTCGCGGTCCTCGTGGCCGCCCTCGCTGCGATTGCGGGGCTCTTCTACTACTCGATGATCACCCCCGTCGAAGAGGCGATCGTCGAGGCGCAAACGAAAGAGAAGAACCTCAAGACCGAGCTCGAGAAGCTGCAGAAGGAAGCCGCGTCACTGAAGCCGGACGAGCTCGTCAAAGAGAAACAAGCGCTCGAAGCCGAGAAGCTGAGCTACGTCGAGATGCTCCCGAAGAACGAGGAGATCGTGAAGTTCATCTCCGGTCTCTCGGAGACGGCCACGGCGGCAGGACTCGAGCTCGTCTCTTTTGAGAAAGGGAAAGGGTCCAACCGCAACTTCTACATGCAGATTCCCGTGAAGATGGAAGTCAAGGGAACCTATCGCGAGCTGGTCGGGTTCATGCGGTCGGTCGCCGAGAAAGACCGTCGCGTCGTGAACGTCCGCAACTTGAAGGTCGTGGCGCCGGACCTCGATGTCTCACCACTCATGCTTCGCTACATGACGCAACGCCTCGAGTCGCTGCCGAAAGGCTGGGCGCTGAGGCCCATGAGCGAGACCCAAATCCAGATGGACAAGCTCCGTGCCATGGACGAGCTCGTCGTCGCTGGCGTGGAATTGAACGCCAGCTTTGACACGTACGTCTTCCTCTACACGGGGACCGAGCTCCCCGCAGAGCAGAAGACGCAGCTCGAGACCCTGACCGCGGTTCGACTCAAGAAGATCGTCGAGCGCCGACAAGTCCCCCTCTAGGATCTCGATCAGGACGATGGAGTGACCGTGCGCAGCATTCAGCAAACCGAGACGAGCACCCGCGAACCGGCGACGATCCGGGCGACGCTCGTCGCGAAGGGCCGATGGGTGCTGCTCGCCGTGGTCCTCGCCGCGACCGCGTGTGGCGGCGAAGAGACGGTCAATCAGCGCCCGACCGACGACGAGCCCAAGAAGGACGACAAAAAGGCCGTCGTGGAGCCCGAACGTCTGAAGAACGAGGCGTGGGACAAGCTGAAGCTCTTCTACCTTGGTCCAGACAAGGAGCAGACGGGCGGCTTCGTGCGGAGCGCGGTCCAGACGCTGCGCGATCCCTTCGAACCTCAGGAGCGCCACTACGTGCAGCGGGTGGAGCTCAAACTCGAAGACTTCGCGGAGAAGGACCCGACCTTCGAGGAGGAGAAGGACCCAGACGCCGAAGAGGAGGCGGAAGTCGCCGAGCCCGTCGAACCGACCACGGACACGACGAAGTTCCGGGCGCAGGACTACCGGCTGCTGGTGATTCGATGGGGCAGCTCGGTCAACAAGGCGGTCGTGCAGGATCCCGAGGGCGTCAGCTACGTCATCACGAAGGACATGCCCTTCGGCAACCGCCAAGGTCGGGTCCAGGAGATCACGGAGTACGAAGTCATCGTCCAAGAGCCTTCGACCGAAGAGCCCGTGGTGCTCTCGATACGCCCCGACCTCCTGAAGCAGCGCCCGGACGAGCAGATGACCGACCGGCTCTTCTTGAACACCGGCGGCGCTCGGTGACCTGACTACCCGAGCGTGCTCCCGCGCGCCCCTCGCGCCCTCCCCTCCACGAACCCACGTTCGAAAAATTCCTCCACCGAGAATTTTGACGTTCTGGCCAGATGCCCCTACGGTCGGCACCCTGGAAACTCTTGCGCGCAGCGTCGCCAAGATGGGTGAGTTCCCTTGGAGCCGGCCCACGCGACGCTGCGAAGCAAGGTCGATGGCCTCGCGAGCTTTGATGCCGCGGAGGTCGGAGGCGCGCGTTCGATGCGAAACCTGGCTAGATTCGCAACCATCTTCTCCATCCTGACGGCGGCGCCACCGGGCGCGTTCGCTCAGCAGCGGCCCCCCGGGGACGGAGATCAGAAGCGAAACGAGAACCGGGGTCCCGTCGCGATCTCGTCCATCGGCTTCGAGGAGGGACCGAACAACACGGTCATCTCGATCACGACGTCGGAGACACCGACGTTCACGGTCTTCAAGCTCGTCGACCCGGTGCGCCTCCTCGTCGACGTTGCTGGCGGTGACGTGACCGTCACGACCCCCCGTGTGCAGGTCCGAAACGGCGTCATTCACGACATCGAGACAGCGCAGTTCGCGAGCCAAGGCAAGACCATCGGCCGCATCGTCATTGGCTTCGACGTGGAAGCGTCCTATAGCGTCAAGACCGACGGCAACACCATCCGCATCGTCGTCGACGGCGCAGAGCGCATGTCCGGCAAGCTCGGCGACGCGCAGAGCGCCGAGCTCGTGAAGAAGGCCCAGGCGGCCATCGAAGCCGAGAAACAACTCCGAGAAGAGCTCCTCGCCGCCCGGTCGCGGGAGACGACCCTCGTCGAGAGCGAGCGCAGCGCGAAGAACGCCCTCGAACAGCTCCAGGCCGAGCTTGATCGCGTCGCGGCAGACAGCAAGCGCTTGCAAGGGCTGCTCGACGACGTCCGTAGCGGCCGCGAGAGCGACTCTCAGCTCAGTGAGGCGGCGACGAGGAAAGCCGAAGAACAGCGAAAGACGCTCGAAGCGGCGGCGGAGGCCGCGCGGCAGAAGGTGGCGGCGCTGAGCGCCGAACAAGAGCAGCTCGAGGCCGAACGGGCCGCCTTGAAGCGGGCGGTGAACGCGGCCGAGAAGCGGAAGGTCGAACTTTCGAACGCGCTCTCGGCCGAGGAGGCGCGCCGGGAGGCCGCACGCCGGTCCCGGCAAGAGGAGGAGCAGCTCGCCGCCGCCGCCAAGGCCGCGCGAGTGGCCGAGGAGACGCGCATCGAAGCCCTCCGCGACGCCGGTTCGGCCGAAGCGGACAAGAACGCGGCGCTCGCCAAGGCGACGAAGGACGCCGAGCAGCTTCGACTCGATTCAGCGAAGTCGGCGACGCGTGTGGCCGAGCTCGAGACGGCGCTCGCCGCCGCCAAGAAGGCCGAGGGTGCCGTGGGCAAGACCTCGAGCAAGCTCGAGGCCGAGCTGGAGAAGGTGAAGCGCGAGCGCGATCTTGCCGTGAAGGCAGCCGACAAGGCTAAGCGCGATGCCGAGCTCGACCTCTCGGAGAAGGCGGACATGCACGCGTCCGCCCTCGAGCGGGTGCGGGCCGCGAACGACAACCTCGAAGCTCAGCTCGCCGATCAGAAGAAGCAAGCGACGCTCGCCGAACGCGCGAAGCGGACCTTCGAGGAGAAGCTCGAAGAGAGCGCGCGCGCCATTGAAGCCCTGAAGCGCCGGGACGACGAGCGCCTCGAAGCCGAAGCCGAGGTCGCGCGCCTTCAGAAGGAGCGCGTGCAGTCGGCTCAACGCGCCCGTGACCTCGAGCGCGACAACAAGGCGCTCCTGTCGAAGGCCGAACGGCTCGAAGCGGAGAAGAAGTCGCTCGAACAGGCCGTGGCATCGGGCCGGAAGGTCGATGGTATCGAGGACGCGCTAGCCTCGCAGACCGCAGAACTCGCCCGCATCAAGGGGGCCATCGAGGCTGCACGCGGCGAGCGCACTGAAGCGACGCGCAGCCGTGAAGCGGCCGAGAAAGAGTCGGACGCGGTCGGCGTGAAGCTGGCTCGCGAGCGGGCCGACTTGGCCGCGGTCCTGCAGCAGAAGGACCTCTTCAGCAAGGAGATCGCGACGTTGCGCGATCGTCGTGACTCGCTTTCGCGAGACGCGTCCGCCGAGGAGCAGCGCCTCCAGACCGCTCAGGTACGCTTGAAGCGCCTCGAAGGGGAGCGAAGCGCGGCCGAGGAGAAGGTCGCGACGCTTCGTCAAGAGGTGGCCCGGCTCGAAGGGGCGCGGCGCGAAGAGGGATCGCGGGACACGCTTGAGGACCGGCTCGCCGCGAAGAACGGCGAGATCGCCGCCAAGAAGACCGAGATCGCCGCCCTCCAGAAGGCGCTGTCGGCGGAGAAGACCTCCGGCCAAGAGGCCCTCTCGGAGCGCGACAAGCGACTGAACGCGGCGCTCGAGAACGCCCGTGCCGAAGCGCGAAAGAGCGAGGAGGGCCAGAAGAAGCTAGCCCAGATTGAGAAGTTCCTGGCCTCGCAGCGGGCCGAGATCGACAAGCTGCGCTCCGGTGACAAGTCCGGCGCGTTGGCCCAGAAAGAGCGCGAGCTCGCTTCGCTCGAGAAAGAGCTGGCGGCGGCCCGCGCTCAGAACGAGAAGTCCGGTCCAGCGGTGCTTCAGACCGCGAGGGCCGAGCTCAAGGCCGCCGAGTCGCGACTTGGCGACCTCGAGACCCAGCTCGCACGCGAGCAGAAGGCCCGCACGGCGGCCGAACAGGACTTGGCGGACGCGAGAGGCCAGATCGGTACCCTGGAAGCCGACGCCAAAGTCGGCAAGACCGAGCTCGCCTCGGCCAAGCGCCGAATCGAAGAGCTCACGCGGCTCAGTGCGGACGCGTCCGGTGAGGTCGAGCGACTCGAGAAGAAGCTCGCGGCGTCACGGGCGGACAGCGACGGCGGCAAGGCCATCGCTGACGAACTCGCCGAAGCCAAGATCGCGCTCCGACGGGCCGAGAAGCGCCTCGGTGAAGAGCAACACGCACGTGCGGCCGACGAGAAGGAAGCCGTCGCGCGCGTTCATCGGCTCGAAGGGGAGAAAGACACTCTAAAGGCCAAGATCATCGCCCAGGAGAGAGCTCTCGCCACGGCAAGCTCATCGGGCGACAGCGAAAAGGAGCTCGCGCGAGCCCGTCAGAAGATCGCGGAGCTGTCCCGGGACCTCACGATAGCCCGGGTACAGTCCAAGCAATCGGGCGAGATCGAGCGACTGCAAGCCGAGAAGGCGAAACTGCAGGCCGAGCTCGCGCGTCGGGAGAAGGTCGCACCCGACGGCGTCGAGCTTGCGAAGCTGCGCCAGGAGCTCGCCGCTGCCAAGTCAGCCGAGAAGTCCCTCGAAGCCGACCTCGCCGAAGCACGGCAGAACCGCACGGAAGCGGCCGAACTGGCTCGACTCTCGAAGGCGGTGCGGGCGGCCGAAGCGCGGGCTGAGACGGCCGAAGCGAGGGCCGAGGACGCCGAGGAGGCAGGCCAGAAGACGCGCGAGGCGCTCAACGCCGCCGAAGCGCGGGCCCACAGCGCCGAGAGCGCGGGCCAGAAGACGCGCGAGGCGCTCAGCGCGGCCGAAGCGCGTGCCCACAGCGC
>JADMJS010000470.1:0-3106 GCA_018780435.1 Myxococcales bacterium | reverse complement strand
CGGGCCAGAAGACGCGCGAGGCGCTCAGCGCGGCCGAAGCGCGTGCCCACAGCGCCGAAAGCACGGGCCGGAAGACGCGCGAGGCGCTCAGCGCGGCCGAAGCGCGCGCGAGCGCCGCCGAGAGTGCACGCCGGAAGACGCTCGAAGCGCTCAGTGCCGCCGAAGCCCGGCTCGCGACGCTTTCGCACGAGAAGGACCAGGCGGCACAACGGGTCGCGCGCCTGGAGAAAGAGCTCAGCACGGCGCGGCGTAGCGGTGACGACGACACGGCGCTTGAGCGCGAGCTAGCGGATGCCCGGACGGCGAGGGCTCGCCTCGAACGGTCGATGGACGACGCGGAGCGGACCTTGGCCGAGGTGACGCGTGAGCGCGACGCCGCACGCAAGGACGCCCGAGCGGCCGAGAGCCGCGCGACGACGGCTGAAAAGGCGCAGGCCAAAGCGGGCGAGGCGCTCGCAGCGGCCAACGCCAAGCTGGAGACGCTAGGCACCGAGCGGGAAGAGGCCGTCGCACGCGTCGCCCGGCTCGAAGCCGATGTCGCGTCGGCGAGAAAGGCAGGCAGTGGGACGTCGTCCCTCGCTCGCGAGCTCGATGAGGCGCGACGGGAGCAGGAGCGACTCGAGAAGTCGGTGGCCAGCTTGAAGCGGGCGGCTCGGGACGTCGAGGCGGAGCGGGACGTCGCTCGCCAGGACGCGGACGCGGCTGTCAAAGCGACTTCGGTGGCTCAGCGTCGCGCCGACGAGGCGAAGAAGGACGCGGAGACAGCCAAGGCCGATCTGCGAGCCGCCAAAGCCCGGATCACCCGGCTGCAAGCCGACGCCGAAGCGGCCGACGAGCGGGTCGCGGCCGTCGAGAAGCAGCTCAAATCGGCGCAAGCGCGTGGCGGCAACACATCGGCGCTCACCGCGGAGCTCGAAGGAGCCAAGAGCGACCTCGCGCGTGCGCACCAGGAGCTCAAAGCGGAGCGCTCTGAGCGCGAGGCCATCCGAAAGGAAGCCAGCGCGGAGGTGGCGCGCCTCGAAGCCGACAAACAATCGCTGGAGAAGGACCTCGCGGAAGCGAAGCGTTCGGGCCGCTCCGGCGGCGATGAGCGGCTCGCTGCCACGCTCGAAGCCAAAGAAGCCGAGATCGCGGCCCTGACGTCACAGCTCGCGACCGCTCGCAGCCACGCGGGCGCGGCCGAAGAGCTCGCGCGGGTGGTCGCTGAATCGGAGAAGGCCCGGGCCGACCTGCAGAAGGCGCAAGAGCGCATCTCGTCGCTTGAGAAGGAGCGCACGCTCGACAAGAGCACCGCTCAGGTCGAGTCGGCGCTCACGCGCATCACCAATGTCGCCTTTCACGAGAAGAATAACGTAAGCCGAGTCGAGATCGAGCTCGACGGCAAGGCGGGCTACGAGATCGTCGAGAAGACCGACCAGAAGATGGTCTTGGTCGTCGACAAGGCGCGCATCCCGAAGCTGCTCGAGCGCCGCCTCGACACTCGCGACTTCTACGGCCCCGTGGCGACCGTGAGCTCGTTCACCGACCCCGACGATGAGTCCAAGGTCCGCGTCGTAGTCGAGCTGAACGAGGCGGTGAAGAACCAAGTCACGCGGCGTGGTAACGCGCTCGTGTGGGAGTTCTACAACGGTCAACGCGTCCACATGGGCGACCGCGCCTACGCGTCCGCCGACGATGAGGGCCGAAGCGGCGTTCAGTTTCGTCCGAGCGCCGTCGGCGGTGAACGCTCCGAACCCTTCGGGAGCGCGCCCCCGGTCGGCGGTGTCACACTCCCGGGCGGCGGCGGCGGTACCGTGCCACTGTCACCGCAGGCCTACAGCCGCAAGCGCTCGACGGGTCGTAAGTACAAGGGACAGAAGATCAATCTGTCCATCAAGGACGCGGACATCCAGCAGGTCCTGACCTTCCTCGCTCGGGAAGGCGGCGTGAACATCGTCACCGGCCAGGCTGTCCAGGGCACCGTCACCGTCCACTTGAAAGATGTGCCCTGGGACCTCGCCCTCGACATGGTGCTGAAGTCGCAAGGTCTTGATTACGTGGAGGAAGACGGCGTCTACCGCGTCGCCCTGGCTGAAGCCATTCGGACCGAGTTCGAGGCCGAGGTCGAGAAGCGCAAGAAGATGAACGAGCTAAGGCAGCTCGTCGTCAAGCTCGTCTCAGTGAACTACGCCGACGCCGAGCAGATCTCGGCCCAGGTGAAGGGCGTGCTCTCGGAGAAGGGCACCGTCACGGTCGACGCGCGAACGAACACGCTCATCATCAAGGACGTCGAGGAGCACGTGCTCGCGGGCGAGGACATCGTCCGTCGCCTGGACACGCAGACGCCGCAGGTACTCATCGAGGCCCGCATCGTGGAGGCGTCGTCCAACTTCACGGAAGACATCGGTATTCAGTGGGGCGGCAACTACACGGCCTCTCCCGCGTTCGGTAACGAGACCGGCCTCGTCTTCCCCGCCATCGTGGGTTTCTCCGGCGCGGCGGACGACTCGACGTCGCCGGTGACCGGTCTCCTCCAGGACCAGCCGAAGTTCGCCGTCAACCTGCCCGCCGCCGTTGGCGCCGGGTCCGGTGGTGGTATCGCGCTCACGCTCGGATCGCTCACAGGCGCCGGCAACCTGAACCTGCGTCTCACGGCGGCGGAAGAACGCGGCCAGCTGAAGATCATCAGCTCGCCGCGTATCGCGACGCTCGACAACAATCAGGCGACGATCCGCCAGGGCATCTCAATCCCGATCTCGGTCGTCAGCTCGCTCGGCGTCAACACGCAGTTCTTCAACGCGGAGCTCGCACTCCAGGTCACGCCGCAGGTCACGCAGGACGGCAACGTCAACCTTGCCGTGAACATCACGAAGAACGAGCCGAACTTCTCCCAGACGGGCGCGAACGGCAACCCGACCATCGAGCGCAAGGAAGCGACGACGCAGCTACTCGTCCGGGACGGCGACACCGCCGTCATCGGCGGTATCTACACGCGCAACGCCTCGCAGGACTTCAAGAAGGTCCCCGTGCTCGCCGACATCCCGTTCCTCGGGTGGCTCTTCAAGAACCGCACGGTCGTCGACAAGCGCACCGAGCTCATCCTCTTCATCACCCCGCGCATCATCAA
>JADMJS010000625.1 GCA_018780435.1 Myxococcales bacterium | reverse complement strand
CTGGGTTCGAGCGAAAGCCGAGGAACGCTGTGACGATCTCCGACGTCGCGATACGCCGCCCTGTATTTACGATGACCATCATGCTCGCACTCACGGTGCTTGGGCTGATGTCACTGAACTCGCTCGGGACCGACCTCTTCCCGCAGGTCAACTTCCCGGTCGTGACCGTCACGACGGTCTACCCGGGCGCGTCGCCGGACGAGGTTGAGCGGCAGGTGACCAAGGTCATCGAAGACTCGGTTGCGGGCATCGAGAACCTCGACACCGTGCGCTCCTATTCGCGCGAGTCGGTGTCGACGGTCGTCGTGATGTTCAAGCTGAAGGCAGACATCAAAGACGCCGCGACCGACGTGAGAGAGAAGGTGGCCGCGGTCCGCGCGAAGCTCCCGACGAGCGTCGAGGACCCGACCATCTCACGGCTCGACGTCGCGTCGGCGCCGGTGATGGTCTTCGTCGCGAGCGGCGACGGCATGACGCCGGACGAGGTACGCAAGATCACGGAAGATCAACTGAAACCGGCGCTCGAACGCGTCCCGGGTGTCGCGGCCATCAACGTCGTCGGCGGCCCCGAGCGTGAGGTGCAGGTCGAGGTCGACCGGCGGCGCATCGCCGAGCTCGGGCTGTCGCTCACCGACGTCATCGACCGCCTACGTGCTGAGAACCTGACCATCCCGGCCGGCAACTACAAGGACGGTCCGCGTGAGGTCGCGGTCCGGCTTCGGGGGGACGTGGCGTCGGCCAAGGAGATGTCGCAGATCATCGTCGCGTCGACGCCGAAGGGCACTCAAATCAAGCTCGGTGAGATCGCGAACGTCTTCGACGGCTTCGAAGAGATGCGCACCCGAGTCCGCGCCAACGCGATCAACGCCGTTGCGTTCGAGATTCAGAAGCAGTCCGGCACAAACACCGTCGAGGTCGCGCGCTCGGTGACCGCCAAGCTCGAGGAGATGAAGCAGCGGCTCCCGAAGGGCTACGAGACCCGGCTCATCATGGACACGAGCGAGTTCATCCTCGAGAACAC
>JADMJS010000475.1 GCA_018780435.1 Myxococcales bacterium | reverse complement strand
CCGCCTCGACGGCGCGCCCGCTGCTGCCGTGGTGCTGCTGCTGGTTGTGGTGGTGATGGTGCTGACCGCGTTCGTTGTTGAAGCGCCGGTTGTACCCACCGCCGCCACCGCCGCCGCCGCCACCGCGATTGTAGGACATCGAGTCAAAGTTGGCGTTTTTTGGTGGTTGGCGTTGAGGGGTGTTGGTGCGGGCGGGGTTGTCACTCGGCGATGCTCCAGTCGATGTACTGTCGCAGGCGCGCGCCGCGAAAGTGGCGCTGCCGGAACGCGACCGTCTGATGCGGACGCCACTCGCGTTCTGCTGTTGCGCGCTGCACGGTGACGTGAATCGCGTGGGTGTTTGCAAGCCATCGGTGCATGGGGAGCGTGAGACGGTGCGTGCAGTCGCGCGTCAGCCAAATGCACTGGCGATCGTCGCCGCCGACCTCGACCACGGGCACAAAGACGAGCTCGCCCACGCGAATGGCGATACCGCCGCGATCGTTGGTTCGCTCGAAGGAGTAGGCAGCATCAGCAGCAGGCTCGCCGTACAACTCTTCAAATTCGACGACAAACCGTTCGAGATCGTCGTCGCTGCTCGCGTGCTCGTGCAGCGGTGGTGAGAGCGACTTGGTCCGTGCCAGCAGCTCAAAGAAGAGGCTCTTCCAGTCGACGCCGTCGTCGAGCGTTGACGTCACGGGAAAGATCACGCCGCTCAAGGCCGACGTCGAAGATTCTTCATCGTCCGGCAGTCTGACGCACTGAAACATTGCGCGATCTGCAGCAAATCAATGCAATTAATAACTGAAGCGGTCAAAGTTGACCGCCGGATCTTCTGCTGATGAGCGACGACGACATTGACGACAAGCTTGTTCAACAGCACCACGATGATGACGACATTGGCGATGACGACGACGACGCCTCGCAGCCCGTTGGCCAACTGAGCGACTTGCAGCTGCAAGCGCTGGAGCAAAAGCTCGTGGACGCGCCGTTCAACTATGAACTGCACCAAGTAACGCCATTGTCACGTTCCGCGATCGTTT
>JADMJS010000018.1 GCA_018780435.1 Myxococcales bacterium | reverse complement strand
GCGACGTCATCACCAAGCGCTACCTCTCGCAGTGCATCGGCGAGGCCATCGACGACGACGTCGTCCTCTTCAACGAGTACGACCTCGACCCCTGGCAGGTCCCGCGTAAGGTCCCGGGGAGCTGGTTCGAGAACTCGGTCGCGTCGGGCCTCGGCTGGTCGCTCGGGGCAGCGCTCGGCGGCGCGATCGCGGCCCCGGAGCGCACGATCGTCGCGACGCTCGGCGACGGCTCGTACCTCTTCAACACCCCCCTCTCGGCGCACCACGTCGCGGTCAGCGAGGGCCTGCCGGTCTGTTTCATCGTCTTCGACGACGCGGCTTGGTCGACCATCAAGCGCAGCACGCGCGGCTCCCACCCGACCGGCGTCGCGGTCCGGACGGACAACTTCGCCCTCTGCGACTTCGCGGTCGCCCCGCGCTTCGACGAGATCGCGCGGGCCTTCGGCGCGGTCGGCCTGCGAGCCGAGAGACCCTCGGATGTAAAGGGGATTCTGACCGAAGCGCTGCGCCTCGTCCGCGAGGAGCGCCGCCACGTGCTCGTCGACGTCGTGTGTGAACGCGATGGCTGACGCGGTCTGGATCGTCGGCGCGGGCGCGATCGGGCAGTACCTCGCGGCCCGCCTCGCCGCGGTCGTCGACGTGACGTTGGTCTCGCGTGGCGACCGCACGTCGGCGCTGCGCGAACGCGGCATCACCATCTCCGGCCGGGACTCGGTCCAGGCCCATGTCGCCGTGGTGGCCGCCGAAGAGCGCCCGACCGTCCCTCCGGGCGCCTTGGTGCTGGTCACGACGAAGATCACCCAGCTCGAAGGCGCGCTCGGCAGCGTCACCCTCTCGCCAGGCGCCACCGTGGCCCTATGCCAAAACGGCCTCGGCATCCCGGCCGTCGCAGCGCCTCACGCAGTGGGCGCGACGCTCGTTCGTGTCGCGTGCTGGTTCGGCGTCTCGCAGGTGGGCCCCACCGAGGTCGCGCTGGCGGGGATGTTCCAGCTCGAGCTTGGCGCGGACGGCCCCACCGCCAC
>JADMJS010000724.1 GCA_018780435.1 Myxococcales bacterium | reverse complement strand
GGGAGACTGCCACATGGCCTCCGCGCGGCTCTACCCGGCTTCGTGCAGCGGATACCACATAGGCGCGCTGGGCACGGCACGATGTTCTTGCCCGTGGTCTCGTCCCCGAGCGCGATGAACATACGCATCACGGGGCGCGTGTCGTAGGTGAAGTCCTCGGCGTCCTCGCCGTGTTCGGCGGCGTCGACCGAGAAGTTGTCGCCACCGCGCGGGAAGTGCTCGAGATTCTTACGGGGATCGCCGGCCGGGAAGGAGTCCGCCAGCGGCAAGGTGTCCGTGGTGATCGAGAAGAGGCTCGTGAACACCGCGAGCGCAGGGTCGCTGCCCACGGCCGCGATGAGCGAATCGAAGCGCACGAGGTGGCGAAGTCCCCACAGCCACTGCGGCAGATAGGATCTTCGATTGCTTTCGCCAGCCAGACCCAGGAACGAGTGGGGCGCGAAGGCGCGCCAAATCGGCCGTCGGGCGTAATTGGGCGACTTCGCTGGAGGAGGGCTGGGGTTCGGGAGGGCGCTGTGAGTGCCGCTCTGGCCAACTTCTGAAGGTGGAGCGGATGGCCGACCCGGAGTTCGATTCGACTACGGCCCGACCACGAGCGGGCTCGCCCGAAGCGCCACGGCCTCGGCGTCGGTGAAGCGTGGGCGCTCGCTCAGCGTTTCGGGGCCGGGTGTCATCACGCTCGGCGGGGCCGCGTGCGGCAGGCCCAGGAGGTGGCCCAGCTCGTGGGCGACGACTCGCCCCAGCCCTTCGGCGTCTTGTGGACCCGGCGCGCCGCAGTCCGACGTGCCCACGACCACGAAGGAGGCCCAGCCCGCGAGGCGCGGCCCGCCCGGCAGCCTCGTGGCGTGACCCAGGAGGCGCGTCTGGCCGCCCGCGGGGTCCACACGGTCGATACACGGCACCACCACGACCAGCGCCGGCGCGCCGACGCCCACGTCCGCCGCCGCGGGCCCCTGGGGCTCGTGCGCCTCCACCACGGCCGCGAGGGCGTCGACCTCGCCAAGGCCCACGCCGACGCGGAGCGGGGCCAGCCCCGGCGCGGGTGGCGCCAGCAGGAGGGGGGGCTCCTCCACCACCTCGATCCCGGCGGCGGCAAAGACCTCCGAGGCGTGCTGAAACACGGGGTCCCACGCCTGGCGCTGCGCCTCGTCGACCTCTGGGGCGTAGACCCGCCGCACACCGAGCGTCATCGGGCCCGAGACGGCCGGGAGCGCCACCGTCTCGACCTGCAGCGCGGCCCCTGGGGGCGCCACGGGCGTCTGCGCGCCGCACGCGACGAGAGCTCCACGCACGCGCCACGCTCCTGCCGGGAGGGGCGGCTGCCCGGCGCGCGGCCACAGCCCGAGTGCGTAACCCGGTTGGTCGGGGGCCGCGTCCTCGTCCGCACGCGCCTCAGTGTCCTCGCTCCAGGCAGTGCCCTCGCTCCAGACAGTGCCGTCGGGAGCAACCACGCCGCCGATGGCGAAGCACACGCTCGAGGGCAAGGGCGCGCCCGGCCCCGGGCGCACCCGCACCAGGAGTGAGCGAGAGCCCGCTGGGAGGTCGACGACCACCTCGCCCGTGAGGCCCACGGCGTTCACCGGCCACACGCCGTGGTCATGCCACGCCGCGCCCTGAGCAGGCGCCGCGCCCACGTCGGGCGACACGTCCGGCTCCGGGTCGGCCGCACTGCCGCACGCCAGGGCGCTCAGCAGCCACGCCCCCGCCGCCAGCCTCACAGCTGGGGCACCTCTGCCGCGCCGCGATCACACCCGGCGCCTTGCGGGCGCGGCGTGCCGCTCTGGTCCATGCCGCCGGTCTTTCCGAGGCAAAGCGGCAGGTTCGCGCTGTCCATGGTGGACGCCCCCTGCAGCGGCCTCATGACCCAGTTCGTAATCGGTAGGTCGGTGCGCTCCGACGCCTCGAACTTGGGCGGCCCGAGCTGCGCTGGAGCCCCCGTGCTGGCGACACAGTCGGCCACTGAGCCGACCGGGCCGTAGTTGGTGGGGGTCCCCGGCGTGAGGCGCGGGGCGATGGTGCTGCTCGTCACTTGCAACGTGGCGTTCGGCCCCTTGAGGCACGCCAGGGTCTTCTTGTTTGGACCGTTCTCGGCGATCACCGAGTTCACGATCTTCGTGAGCCCGTCCACATAGACCGTCGGCCACTTCAGGGCGTCGATGGAGTTGTTGGCCGCAACCGTGACGTGGTTGAGCGAGAGCGTCCCGTCACCGAAGATCGCCCCGCCCACGTCCCAGCCCTCGTTGGAGATGAAGGACACGTTGGTCAGGGTGGACTCCGCCGCGTAGGCCGACGCAAACACGCCCTGATAGGCCTTGTTGCCGTAGAAGCTCGAGCGCTTGACGTCGCACGTCGTGTACCACCCGCACCACAGCGCTGCACCGCGACCCGCCCCCATGTTGTACTCGAAGCGCACATCGTCGAACGTGGCGTCGACGCCCGAGTTGGGCACGCTCCAGATCGACACGGCCCCGCCCTGGAGGGGATCACCGCCCGGAGCGGTCGGCGACTGTTCGTTGCGTCCATTCAACGAGAACAGCGAGCGAACCACAGTCACGTTCGCCTTCTCGGCATAGATCGCGCCGCCCGCTTCCCGCGCGAAGTTGTTGTAGAACGTACAGTCTTCGACCACGAGCTTCGGCACGTCAGTGTCGAACTCGTCGGTGTCGTTCACGTAGACCGCACCACCGCGGCCCGGTCCGAGGCCGGTGGTCAGTGTGGACGCGGCGTTCTGGATCTTGAGGTTCTTGAGCGTGAGGTTGTTGACGCTCGCGAAGGCGCGGTGCTGCCCGTCGCCGTCGATGAGGAAGGTGCGGCCCTCGCCATCGATCACGAACTCTCCTCTGAGCAGCGGCAGGGGTGACTTGAGCCGCAACAGGCCATCCACCATGATCTTGATCGTCACGACACCCGTCGGCGTGACCGGACCAAAGTCGAGGTGGCTTCGGAGCGAGCCGGGGCCGCTGTCGGCGGTGGTGGTGACGGCGTAGTCGCAAATCTCCGCGCCGGGGGCACAGGCGCCCGCCTGGCACGTGTCGCCTTGAGTGCAGGCGTCGCCGTCCGAGCAGGCCGTTCCGGACGTCTCGTCGAGGTGCAGACACCCGAGTCGACCGTCGCAGTAGTCCACGGTGCAGTCATTGCCATCGTCGCAGTCGAGGGGCGCGCCGGGTAGGCACGAGCCGAACACGCAGAAGTCACCCGCTGTGCACGTGCTCCCGTCGTCGCACTCGGTGGAGGGGGTGAAGACACACCCGGTCGACGCGTTGCAGGAGTCCGCGGTGCAGGAGTTGCCGTCGTCGCAGGGCAGCAACACCCCGCCCTTGCAGGCGCCGGCGAAGCAGGCGTCGCCCACGCTGCACACCGACCCGTCGCTGCACGCCGCCGCGTTGGGTGTGTACACACAGCCGCCGGCCGCCGCCGAGCAGGAGTCGTCGGTGCAGGCGTTGCCGTCGTTGCACACGGTGGCGCCGGTGGCCTTGCACCCCGTGGCCGGGTGGCAGGTCTCGAGCGTGCACTTGTTGTTGTCGACGTCGGTGCAGACGACCGGGGTGGAGAGCGTGCAGGCGCCGTTCTGGCAGGTGTCGCCGAGCGTACAGGCGTCGCCGTCGTTGCAGGGGGCGCTGTTGTGCGGTCCCGAGCACACCTTGCCGGCGCACACGTCGGGCCCGGTGCAGGTGTCGAGGTCGTCGCACGGCAAGGTGTTGGCCGAGAACACGCAGCCGGAAGCCGGGCTACACGAGTCGGTGGTGCACGGGTTCTGGTCGTCGCACTCGAGGTTGTACCGCACGCAGGCGCCGTCCCGGCACATGTCGTAGTAGGTGCAGGCGTTGCCATCGTCGCACGGGAGCCCGTCGGCGAGCTGGTGGGAGCAGGCTCCGGTGTGTCGGTCGCAGGTGTCGAGGGTGCACGGCGCGCCGTCCTCGCAATTCTTCACCGTGCTGCCGATGCAGTTTCCGTTGAGGCAGGTGTGCGTGAGCGTGCAGGCGTCACCATCCACGCAGATATCGGGGAGGTTGAGGTACTGGTACGTGCATGTCCGCGTGCCGCCCACGGTCTCGCAGGAGTCCTGCGTACAGCCGTTGCCGTCATTGCAGTCCGCGCTCACGACGCACGCCTCGAAGCCCCACTGCGCCTTGAGCCACGTGGTGGTGGCGGCCGTCTCGGCGGCGCTGAGCACCCGGTCATAGACGAGCACCTGGCCGAACCGGGCCCGCGAGCGTTCTGTACGTCCGCCGAGGTAGATCGTGCTGCCCACGTTGCTGGTGGAGAGCGGAACCGGCGGGGCCTGCTTGATGACGATGCCACCGGCGCTGTGGTGCAGCAGCTCGGCGACCGTGGAGGACACTCGGAGCACCACGACCTGGAGCCCGGCCACCGAGGCGACCGACGTAAGGGGCGTGGGTGAGCTGCTGGCGCGCAGGATGTACGTCCCGCTGCTGTTCAGGAGCTCCACCCCGCCCCAGGCGAACAAGGTGCCCGGCAGGGGGTGGCTGGCCGGCTGGTCGTGCACCAGGAACACCGTGGCTTCGCCCGTGGGCGAGGCGGTGGCCTGGAGGTAGCCGAAGCTGCAGTCGATCGCGTCCCTCTCGGGACCGAGGGCCGACGGCACGAAGGTCGGCCGCTGGAACGGATCCCCCATGCTGGCATGCCCGGTCCCGCTCCAGCTCAGCACCTTGTTCTGAGCGTCCTTCTCGACCGCGCCGTCCTTCGACGCGTGGAGGTTGAGAAGGAGGCCGTTGGTAACCGGCACACCGCACGTCTCGGTGCCTTGGCACACAGCCTGGGCGTTCACGGTGGCGCAGCGGTCGAACACCGTGCACGCAGCGCCGTCGTCACAGGCCGCGCCGACCCGGTGGACGGCCTGGCAGCCCGTGGCTGGGTTGCAGGTGTCGGTGGTGCACTCGTTGCCGTCGTCGCAGGTGCCGCTGCTGAATTGACAGCCCTGGCCCTTCACGCACAGGTCCTGCGTGCAGGCGTTGCCGTCGGAGCAGGCGGCGGGGTTGGTCGAATAGACGCACTTCTTGGAGGCCACATCGCACGTGTCGAGTGTGCAGATGTCGTTGTCGTTACACACGTTCTGCTGCGTGACGGGGTAGACGCAGCCCTGCGTCACGCTGCACTGATCGAGCGTACACAGGTTGCCGTCATCGCAGGCCCCATCGACGGGCGTATGGATGCAGCCCACGCCCACCTGACAGAAGTCGGCCGTACAGGTGATCCCGTCGTCGCACTGACCCGGCGTGAGGTTGGCGCACACGTTGGTGCCGCTGCACCCCGCCACACCCCCGTTGTCCGTCTTGGTAAGCCAGGTGTTGGCGCCGAACGGCGAGAAGCCGACGAGCGTGGTGTTGCCGTTGGCCATCGCGAGCCTGGTGAAGCGGCTGGCGCCGCCGGGGCTCGAGAGCCACTGGACGTTGGCGGACCCATCGAGCTTGGCGAAGTGGCTTCCACCGGCGGCGAACAAGCTGGTGCCATCCGACGTGAGCCCCACCTCGCCGACGTTATTGGAGAAGCCGGAGAACTGCAGCATCTGTGTGGAGCCGTCGAGCCGCGCGATGAACGCGCGCCGATTGCCGTTACCATCGATCTGCGTGGAGCCGGCACCCCACATGATGCCACCCGGGCCGTAGCTCGCCGCGGTGAGCCGGTCGTCCATGGAGCCGCCCAAGAGGCGCAACGGGTTGCCCGCAATCTGGTAGAAGCCGTCGTTCGAGCCCGCGCCCGAGGACGAGGTGTAGCCCACCCACGCCAGGGCACCGCTCCAGTAGAGGTCCGTGATGACGTCGAACCCGCTCCCCGTAAGGCGCGGCTGGACATCCCCGAAGCCCCCCAAGTAGTCCTGCGAGAACGTCCAGGCGTCCCAGCTGCCGTTCGCCAGCACGCGGACCGATCCGAGCCAGAAGTCGTTGACGTAGAGCAGGTCAGTGACTGACGCCCCCGCCCCGCCGATGTTCCGAGAGTAGGATCCCTTGAGGCTGCCATTGCTGGGGTTGCGCTTCTGGACCACGAAGGAGTTGTCGGGGAGGGCGCCGCCCAGCACGATCTCGTTGTTGGCGTAGCCGATGGACTCCAGCGCCACATTCTCGACATCGATGGTCCATATCGTCTGGCCCAGCGCGTTGGTGCGGACGATCGTGGAGTTCCAGAAGCCGCCGTTCGACCGCACCCGCAAGAACACCATGTCGTAGTCAGGCCCTGGGAGCACCACGAAGGCGTTGTGGCCGAGCATATAGGCGGAGCTGCCTTCGACGGCCCGCGAGTAGTAGGCGAGCGTGTTGGGGTTGTCGTTGCACACACCGCTGGAGCAGGTCGCCTGGGTCGCGCAGGTGAGCTTGGTCGGGCAGCCGGTGCCGTCCGCGAGGTTGGTGACGCTGCACCCGGTAGTGGGGTTGCAGGCGTCGGTAGTGCAGGGGTTGAGGTCGTCACAGACCCTGGCGGCGCCGCCCAAACACGTGCCCCCGACGCAGGCGTCGCCTAGCGTGCAGGCGTTGCCGTCGTCACACGCCGCCACGTTGTTGGGGTTGGAGCACCCGGCGGTCTCGTCACACACGTCGTCGGTGCAGACCTTTCCGTCGTTGCAGGCGGCCGTGCTGGCCGTGAAGACGCAGCCCGTGGTGGCGTTGCAGGTGTTGGTGGTGCAGAGCTTGCCGTCGTCGCAGGCGGCGTTGCTCGGCGTGTGCACACAGCCGGTGGCCGCGTTGCAGCTGTCGCTCGTGCACGCGACGCCGTCGTTGCACGAGCGCTGCACGCCCGCGGCGCAGGCTCCCGAGGCGCACTGGTCGTTCAGCGTGCAGGCGTTGCCGTCGCTGCACGCGCCGGACACGGCGGCGAACGCGCAGCCGGTCGCGGGCTTGCACGTGTCGGTGGTGCAGGCATTGCCGTCGTTGCACGGCGGTACGGGGCTATGGCTGCAGCCCGTGGTGGCGCTGCAGGCGTCCGTCGTGCACGCGTCACCGTCGTCACAGAGTGCGTTCGATGGTGTGTAGACACAGCCGGTAGCCGAGTTGCACGAGTCTATGGTGCACGCCACGCCGTCGTTGCAAAGGGCGCCACTGCAATTTGCGGCGGTGGTGCACGTGGGTGCGGCGGTGCTGCCGTTGCCGGAGAGATCCGTGCGAATCGTGAGCGTACCGCTTGGGTCGCCCCAGTAGCTGCCTGCGACGATTCCGTCGCCGACCTTGGCAATGCCTCGGACCTCTCCCATGCCCGGATACTCTATCGACCAGTTGCGGCTGCCGTTCTTATGGAACTCGCCGACGTAGGCTCGCACCACACCCGACGGCCTGCGACCGGAACCGACCAGGAAGATGTTGTCGTTCACGGCGGCCAGCGCGGTCGGAGGATAGAGGCCGGGCACGCCCCAGCCGTCGACGTTGATGCGACCGTATCCCGAATACCCGCAGTTGCTGGGGTTCGTGCCGGGGTCGAACCAAACGAGCTCCGCCGGCATGGTCATTGTCAAAGCGACGGCCCCGGTGCTCGTGGCGGCGGCGTCGGCGAAGCGCGCCGGTGACGTATAGCGGACCTGGCTGATGAGGTTACCTTCGAGATCGGTGCACCGGACGTAGGCCCAGTCAACGCCGCTGGTCGTTTGTACGTAGCCGAAGGAGAGGAGATGCGAGCCGCTCCGGATGAGTCGGCGGAGCGACATTTGACTGAGGTCGGCGTCGCGCGGGATCTCCTTCGTCGCGGTCACCTCGCCAGTGAAGCTCACGAATCGATACGCCGCAGTTCCATTGTACTCACACTGCATAACAAAACCCGAGGGCGTCTCGACAACGTCCTTGCCAGCCACGCAGGGGGGGGCGTTCCACGGAGGGGAGCCGTCCGCCGGGAGTGTCCACACCGGTACGCCGCTCGCGCTCAGGAGGCCAATGGCAGCACCCCCTCGTTCCCCGACCCAAACGACCTGCCCGTTACTGGTGACCCGCGCCTGGTTGATGTCCTGATAGCGCGTGTACGTCCACTCGACGACGCCGTTCTTGTCGATCTTGGAGACGGCCCCCGAAGCGCCGCCGCCCGAGGTTCGGGTTACCAGCGCGCCGCTGCCCATCGGCGTCACCGACGTCACGTAGGCGCCGTTCACGTTGGTCTGAAGCCACCACTTCGGTGTCGGCCCGGTGCTCGAGCACACCCCGGCCTGGCACTGCGGGCTTGTCGGGCACCCATCGTCGAGTGGCGTACACGCCGAGCCGTTGGCGACCGGCACGAAGACGCAGCCCGTCGCTGTGTTGCAGGAATCTGCGGTGCACGGCATGCCGTCGTTGCACAGCCCGTTCGTGGCTACGTGGGCGCAGCCGCTGCCGTGCACGCAGGTGTCGAGGGTGCAGGCCACGCCATCGTCACAGGAGGGCGGCGCGCCGATGCAGACGCCGGCCGCGCACATCCCTCCCGTGATGCAGGGGTCGCCCGCGTCACACACAATGGCGTCGGCAACCGCGACATAGGTGCATCCCGCGCCCGTGACGCAAGTGTCCGTGGTGCAGGGGTTTTCGTCGTCACAGGTCCGCGCGACGCCGGCGCACACACCGAGGGCGCACGTGTCGTCGGTGGTACACGCGTCGCCATCGGCGCAGGCCGCGGTGTTCGGCGTGGTGGTGCACCCCGACGCCGCGTTGCAACCGTCCGTCGTACACGGGTTGTCGTCGTCGCACGCGCGCTGGGTCCCGGAGAGGCAATACCCGTCCTGGCACGTGTCGTTAGACGTGCACGCGTTCCCGTCTTCGCACGCGCCGGTGCGCGGCGCGCTGGTGCAGCCCGTGACGGGGACGCAGAGGTCTGTGGTGCACGCCTTGCCGTCGTCGCAGTCGTCCGGGACGCCGCTGCACGCGCCGGCGAGGCAGGTGTCGCCCCACGTGCAGACGTCGCCGTCGTCGCAGCCACCCGAGGCAGGCTGGTGGACACAGCCGGTCGAGGGCGCACAACTGTCGGTGGTGCACGTGTTGCCGTCGTCGCAGCTCTTCGCTGCCCCCGCAGCGCAGGCGCCGGCGGCGCAGCGGTCGCCCACCGTGCACGCGTCTCCGTCGTTACACGGCGCGCTGCTGGGGACGAAGGAGCAGCCACCGAGCACGTCGCAGTCGTCGATCGTGCAGGGCTCCCCGTCGTCGCAGACGCGCGGCGACCCAACGCAGTCGCCGGCCACGCACGTGTCACCGGTGGTGCAGGCGTCGTTGTCGGTGCAGAGCGCGCTCGTGGGCTCGTTGGCGCAGCCCGTGATGGGGTCGCACCGGTCATCGGTGCAGGGGTTGTTGTCGTCGCACGACAGTGCGGTTCCTGAGCACAGACCGCCGCTGCACACGTCGCTCGTGGTGCAGACGCTGGCGTCGTCGCAGGGGGCCGCGTTGTTCGTGTGGGCGCAACCGGCGACCGGGCCGCACGTGTCCGTGGTGCAGGCGTTGTCGTCCTCGCAGGAGATGGGTGCACCCGAGACACACGCCCCGTTGGCGCAGACGTCGCCGCTGGTGCACACGCTGCCGTCGTCACACGCCACGGTCAGCATGGTGTACTGGCAGCCGACTCCGGCCACGCAGGTCTCGCTGGTGCACGCGTTCTGGTCGTCACACGCCACCGAGGGGCCCGGCGAGCACTGGCCCACCTTGCAGACGTCGGGGCCCGTGCACGGCTGACCGTCCGAGCAGGGGGCCGCGTTGAGGGTGTGGAGGCACCCGGCGGTGGAGGAGCAACTGTCGTCCGTGCAGGGGTTCTGGTCGTCGCAGCTCTTGGCCGTGCCGCCGGCGCACGCGCCCGAAGCGCAGAGCTCGCCAGTGGTGCACGCGTCGCCGTCGTCGCAAGGGCCGGTGAACAGCGTGTTCACGCAGCCCGAGCCGGGGAGGCAGGTGTCATGCGTACACGGGAGCTCGTCGTCGCAGGACTGTACGGTGTCGCCCATGCAGTAGCCCTGCACGCAGCGGTCGCCGGCGCTGCAGGCGTCCCCATCGTCACAGAGGCCTTCGACCGGCGTGGTGACGCACCCAGTGGCCGGCGCGCAGCTGTCGGCCGTGCAGACGCTGCCGTCGTCGCAGACCACGGCGGCGCCGGGCGCGCAGGAGCCCGCCTGGCAGGCGTCACCCGCTGTGCAGGCGTTGCCGTCGCTGCACTTGCCGGCACGCGGCGCGTGCACACAGCCGGACGCCGTGGAGCAGCCGTCGGCCGTGCAGGGGTTGTCGTCGCTACACGCCAGCGCGTCCGTGCCCACACAGTAGGCGTCGAAGCAGGCGTCTCCGGTGGTGCAGGCGTTGCCGTCGTCGCACGCGGAGGCGTTCGGCACCTGCACACACCCGACCTCCGGCTGGCAGGTGTCGTCGGTGCAGGGGTTGGCGTCCTGGCACGCGACGGGAGTGCCTCCGCCGCAGACGCCGCCGGTGCACTGTTCACCCTGCGTACAGGCGTCGCCGTCGGTGCAGGCGCCCTTCGCCGGGAGGTGCACGCAGCCCGACGCAGCCGCGCAGGAGTCCGTGGTGCAGGCGTTGCCGTCGTCGCAGCCGAGCGGGCCGCCGTGACAGAGCCCCTGAACGCACGCGTCGCCCGTGGTGCAGGCGTCGCCGTCGTCACACGGCGCGGCGGTCCAGGCGAGGCTGCAGGCACCAGCGACGCAGCGCGACTCGAAGCACGGCGGGGCCTCGCCGCAGTCGGCGGCGCTGGCGCAGGCCTCGCCGCAACCCGGCACCTCGGCGTTCGAGCACAGCCCCGACTCGGGGGCGCAGCGATCCGCCGTGCAGTCGTCACCGTCGTCGCAGGCCTTCGGGGCGCCCGCGGCGCACGCGCCCGACGCGCAACTGTCGCCCGTGGTGCACGGGTTGCCGTCGGAGCAGGCCGCGGTGTTGGGGGTGGCCCGGCAGCCGAGCTTGGCGTCGCACGTGTCCGTGGAGCAGGGGTTCCCGTCGTCGCAGCTCACGAGCGTCCCGGCGGTGCAGACGCCCTGCGCGCACGCGTCGCCGGTGGTGCAGGCGCTGCCGTCGTTGCACGGCCCCGTCCGCGCGGCGCTCTGGCAGGCTCCGTTCACGCACGCGTCGGTGGTGCAGGCGTTGCCGTCGTCGCAGGCGGACGCGGTGCCGGTGCAGGAGCCCGCGAGGCAGATGTCCCCCAGCGAGCACGCGTCGCCGTCATCGCAGGGCTCGGACACGAAGACCGACACACAGGCGCCGCTCACGCAAACCGCCGAGGTGCACGGGTTGCCGTCGTCCGCGCAGCTCGCCGGCGTGGTGCACGCGGCTCCGCAGCCGACGATGGTGGTGAAGACGCACTGGCCGGTGACCGAGTCGCAGGTGTCCAGCGTGCACGCCTTGCCGTCGACACACGGGACCCGCGTGCCGCCGAGACAGACTCCGCTTCCGCACTCGTCCTCGCGAGTGCACGCGTCGCCGTCGTCGCAGGGCAGCGCCGAGTCCACGTGGACACAGCCCGCGGCGGGATCGCAGCCGTCGAGGGTGCACGGGTTGCCGTCGTCACAGGCGGCGGCGCTGGCCCCGACGCAGACGCCGCCAGCGCAGCGCGCGTCGACCACGCACATGTTGTCCGCCGCGCACGGGCGCGTGTGAGGCGCATGAGAACACCCGGTGGCCGGATCGCAGGCGCCGTCCGTGCAGGGGTTCCCGTCGTCACAAACCACGGCGACGCCGGCACATTGGCCCTCCGTGCAGCGATCGTCACGGGTGCAGAGGCTGCCGTCCGAGCACGCCGCGTCGACGGCTGCCACGCCGCAGGCGCCGGCCACACAGGTGGCCATCGTGCAGGGGTTCTGGTCGTCCTGGCAGTCGGCGGCGACGGTGCAGGTGGCGCCGCAGCCCGGGATCGCCGTGGCGGCACAGGCGCCCGCCGCGCAGGAGTCGAACGTACACGCGTCGCCGTCGTCGCACACCGCGAGGGCGCCTCCCGCGCACTCGCCAGCCGCGCAGCTGTCAAAGGCGGTGCAGCCATCCCCATCGTCGCAGGGGCCCGCGATCGGGGCGAAGCGGCACCCGGTGGAGGGCTCGCACGCGTCGGCGGTGCACGGGTTACCGTCGACGCACTGCTGGGCGAACCCGGGCGTACAGACACCCACGACACAAACGTCGTTGACCGTGCACGCATTGCCGTCTTCGCAGGTGCCCTGAGCCGGCGCGTGGGCGCACCCCGTCGCGGGGTTGCACACGTCGGCGGTGCAGGCGTTGCCGTCGTCGCACGCGCCGTTCTCGCCGCGGCAGAGCCCGCCGAGGCAGGTGTCGCCGGTGGTGCAGGCGTTGCCGTCGCTACAGGAGGTGGCGGGCGCCAGCTGACAGAACCCGGCGACGCACGCGAGGGCCGCGCACGGGTTTCCGCTGGACGGGCAGCCGGCGTCGTCGATGCACGCGGTCGAGCAGCCGACCACCGGAGCGCTCACGCAGGCGCCAGAGGCGGGGGAGCAGTGATCCGCGGTGCAGGCGTTGCCGTCGTCGCAGACGGTGGCCGCCCCGGGGACGCAGGTGCCCGCCGCGCACAGGTCGCCGACAGTGCACGGGTTGTCGTCGGTGCACGGCAGCCCTTGCGCCGTGTTGCGGCAGCCGAGGACCGGGTCGCACGCGTCCTGCGTACAGCCGTTGTGATCGTCGCAGCTCGCGGCGGCGCCGGGGCTGCACGCACCGTCCTGGCACACGTCGCCTACGGTACAGACGGCGCCGTCCGTGCAGGGCCGAGTGTTGTTGGCGGCGGTGCAGCCGCTGGCGGGGGCGCAGGCGTCGTCGGTGCACGGGTTGCCGTCGTTACAGACCACCGCGGCGCCGGCGCAGGTCCCCGCCGCACAGACGTCGCCGGCAGTGCAGTGGTTGGCGTCGTCGCAGGGGCTGGTGGTGTAAGCCACGGCACATCGGCCTGCCGTACACTCCCAGGCGGTGCAGACGTCGCCGTCATCGGCACAATCGGACGGAGTCGCGCAGTAGCCGCCACAGCCGTTGACTTGCGTGAAGACGCAGCTCCCGGTGTCTGCGGCGCACGTGTCGGTGGTGCACGCGTCGGCGTCGTCGCACGGCTTGGGCGAGCTGACGGAGCAGGACCCGCCGGCGCAGGAGTCGCCCACGGTGCAGGCCTGGCCGTCGCTGCAGGGCTTGGTGTTGGCGGAGGTGGTGCAGCCGGACGCGGGAGCGCAGCTGTCGTCGGTGCACGGCTCGCCGTCGTTGCAGTCGAGCGCGGGGCCGCCGACGCAGCTGCCCCCCTGGCAACCGTCCTGGGTGGAGCAAGCGTTGCCGTCGTTGCAGGGGCCTGCTGCCGGAGTGAACCCGCAAGCGCCCCCAGCACACGCGTCAGCGGTGCACGGGTTACCGTCGTCACAGGCCTTGGGCGTGCCGACACAGCTCCCGGCCGCGCACTGGTCGCCCAGGGTGCACGCGTCGCCGTCGTCGCACGTGCCGGGCTCGGGCGTGACGCTGCAGACCCCCGAGAGGCAGACCGGCGCGAGGCAGGGGTTGCCACCGTCGTCGCAGTCCGACGCGACCTTGCAAGGCTCGTCGCACGAGGGGATGGGCGTGGAGACGCAGGCGCCGGTGGCGGGCTGGCACTGGTCGGTGGTGCACACGAGATCGTCGTCGCAGCTCTTCGGGGTCCCACCGCCACATTGGCCGCCCTGACAGAGCTCGCCCAGCGTGCACGGCGCGCCGTCGTCGCAAGGCCCGGAGGCGTCGAGGTGCTGGCACCCCGCGCCCTCCGTGCAGAGATCCACGGTGCACTGCTCGCCGTCGTCGCAGGGCAGCGCGGCGCCACCCACGCAGGTGCCAGCGGCGCACGTGTCGTTGGTAGTGCACTGCAGACCGTCGCTGCAGGGAGCCGTGTTGTGCGTGTGCGTGCAGCCGATGGCCGGGGCGCAGGCGTCATCCGTACAAACGTCGGCGTCGTCGCAGGAGGTGGGGGTGGCGCCAACGCAGAGGCCACCTGCGCAGGTGTCGCCCTGCGTGCAGGCATCGCCGTCGCTACAGGGCCCCTCGAGCAGCGTGGCTCCACACTTGCCGGAGCCGCAGGCCGAGTCGACGCACGGACCGTCACCCGCGGCGCAGTCGGCGTCCGTCGTGCAGTCCACGCCGCAGCCGGCGATCCCGAGGAACTGGCACCCACCCGAGCAGGTGTCGAGCGTACACTCGTTGCCGTCTTCACAGACCTTGGGCGCGCCGCCACAGGCGCCACCCGCGCAGGCGTCGTCCACGGTACAGGCGTCACCGTCGTCGCACGGGCCCGCCTGCGGGGACGCGGTACACCCCGTGGCGGCGTCGCAGGCGTCGAGCGTGCAGACGTTGTCGTCGTCACAGACGAGCGGGGGGCCTGCCAGGCACAGCCCGGACCCGCAGACGTCCGGGACCGTGCAGCGGTTCCCGTCGTCGCACGGGCCACCGTCTTTGGGGGTGGTGACGCAGCTGCCCGCCACGCAGGCGTCCGTGGTGCAGGGGCTGCCGTCATCACAAGCCAGTGCCGTGCCCTGGCAGGCCCCGGCAGCGCAGGCGTCGTCGAGTGTGCAGAGGTCCCCGTCGTCGCACGCTCCGGGGGCGGCCGTGACGGTGCACTGACCCAGCGTGCAGCCGGCGGTGGTGCAGGGATTGCCGTCGTCGGCGCAGTCGGAGGGGACGAGGCAATTGTCGCCGCAACCGACGATGGGCGTGCTGACGCAGGCGCCCGAGCTGGCGTCGCAGGTGTCGGTGGTGCAGTCGTCGGCGTCATCGCAGGCCTTGGGGGCGCCGGCCACGCAGTCGCCACCGGTGCAGACGTCGCCCACGGTGCAGCCCGAGCCGTCGCTGCAGGAACCGGCCGCGGGCGTGTGGGTGCAGCCGGCGGCAGAGGCGCACTGGTCGGTGGTGCACGGCTTGCCGTCGTCGCAGTCGAGAGAGCCCGTGGCCACACACGCGCCCGCGGTGCACGTGTCGTCGAGGGTGCAGACGTCGCCGTCCGAGCAGGGCACGGCGTCGGTCTGACCGTCGCAGTCGTTGTCCACGCCGTCACAGACCTCCGTGGGCGGCACGGTGGGCACGCAGGCAGTCGTGGTGTCGCCGGGATCGGCGGTGTCGGCCGTGTCTTGGTCCGTGGTGGTGTCCGGGGCGGCCACGTCGTCGTCCACCGGCACGTCGCCCGGTGAGAGGACGTCCGCCAGATCGCTGTCCGGTGACGTGATCACCGTGACTTCGAAGGTGAGCGCGTCGCTCCGCCCGTCGCCGTCGGCGGCCGGCGGATTGATGACCGCAACGGTGTGCGAGCCCGGGGTGGCGAGCGTGGCGGCGGGGAGCGTGGCGCGGAGCACTAGGTCGCTGTCGCGTGTGGTGGGGAGGCCCTTGCCGTCGACGAGGATCAGCGCGCCGAACGCGAAGCCCTGGCCGGTCGCGGTGAGCACGGTGGCCCCCGAGCCGGCCGGGAGCGACACGGGGTCGATGGACTCGAGCACGGGCTCCGGGTTGGGCGGCCCGACCACCGTGAGCTTCAGGGCCTTGTCCAGCTTCTGCCCGTTGGCGTCGGTGACCCGAACCATCGGCGCGAACGAGCCGCTCTGAGCGGGGACCCCCGCGAGCTGCCCTTGGAAGCCGTCGTCCGTGAGCGCGAGGCCGGGCGGGAGCGAGCCCCCGGCGAGGGCGAACGTGTAGGGCGGGGTGCCGCCTGTGACCGACAGCGTCACTGGACCGTAGGCCTCCTCGAAGGCGGCGTCGGGCAGCGCGGGGACGACGAGCGCCAGCGGGGGGCCGACTCGCTTGACCGGGACGGCGATCGAGAAGTGCGTGGTGAGCGCCAGGAGCCGTGGGCCCTTCTCGTCGTTCACGAAGGTGGTCTCGAGGCCCACGAACTCGCCGTCTTCGGACGACAAGACCACCTGGAGCTCGGCGGGGTCGACGCCGGCCACGAGGTCGGGGTCGAGGGGCAGCGCGATCTCCACGGGCACCAGGAAGACCTGGCCCGAGGGGCCGAGCACCAGCGCCGGCCCGAGCGGCTCGCCGAGCGCCTCGACCGCGGCGGGCGCCTCTTGCACCTCCATGGTGAGCTCGACGCCTGCCGGGAGTGCGCCTGCGGGCACCACGAGCGCGGCGCCGGAGCTGTGCTCCACCTCGCCCCCGGACTCGTCGAGCACCTGGGCTACCGGCGCCGGCTCCACCGTGACGTCGGGAGGGTCGAGCGTGTCCTCGGAATCGGGCAGCTCCGTGGGCGGCACGTCCGGCAGGCCGGTGTCGACGGGCGGCTGCCCTTCGTCGGGTGTAGAGCCTTCGTCGGTGGGCGACGCCGTGTCGTTCTTAGCCACGTCGGCGGAGTCGGCGACGTCCGTGACCGTGACCTCGGCGGGGTCTTCCGCAGGTGGCGCGTCGCCCTTGCCGCCGCACGCGCTGATGAGCAGGGCGGAGGTTGCGAGGAGCAGCAGGCGGGCCGTACCGGCGCGCGCGCTTCCGGCGGCGTGGGGTGAGCTCGAGGCGAGGCGGCTCGACCCGCTCCCCGTGATGGTGGGGGTCGCCCCCTCTGCATGAACTACGCGCTTCATCAGTGAGCGCTCCCAGCGGCGATGGCCGCTCCGAGAGTGTTGGCGTCGAGGTGCTGTCCGAGGTCTCGGAGGAGGGCCGCGTCGGCGGAGCCTCCGAGCGCCTGCTCAGCCTTGAAGCGGACGAGCAGGGCGTCACGCGCCGGCTGGGAGCCGGCGGCGGCGGCGGCTCCGGCGAGGGCGACGAGCGCCCTTCCGGACGTCCCTCGTTCGGTGGGCAGTGACTCGATGGCCCAGGCGGTCCAGTCGGGCGACGGCTCTGCGCCGTTGGCCGACTGGACCGCGCGGGCGAGCTCGGCGCGTACGCGCGCCGTGGCCTCGCGGCTCGCCCACGCGAGCGCCCAGCCGGCGTCGGTACCGCCCGGGAGCCGGCCGAGCGCGGACGCGACGGCGGCGCGGACCTCGGCGTCGCCGTGGGACGAGAGTGGCTCCAGCGCGGGCAACAGCGCCGGCTCGCTCGACGCCGCGACGCCTTGCACCGCAGCCAGCACATACGCGGGGTCGGTCTCGGCTTCGAGCGCGGTGCGGACCACGGACAGCGCCCGCTCGCGGGCGGCCGGATCCTCGAGACGCCCCGCCTGCGCGAGCGCGCCCACGGTGCTGAGCGCCGCCGTCGCGACCATGCTGCTGCGCGCGCCCGGCTCGGGGGTCCGCTGCGCGCTGAGCGCCACGAGCGCGTCGAGGTCGCTGGCGTCCACGCCCGCCGAGCGACCGAGGTGCATGAGCGCGTGGAGCCGGAGCGCCGATGAGAGCCCGCTGGCGGCTGCGAGGGCGCGAAGCTCGGCCCGCGCCTCGGCGACGCCGGCGGCGCCCAGCGCTGCGAGCGCGATGCGGGGCCACGGCGCGAGCGCGTCGTAGCGGCTGTTCTGTTCCCGGATCCACGCCGCGAGCGCCGGAGCGCTGCCAGGATTGGCCGCGAGCCACGCGACGATGCGGTCGATCTGCGCGTCGACCCGCAGCCCTCTCGGGTCTTCCCGCTCGAGTTGGGCCAGGAGGGGCCCGGGGTCGGCGACCCGCCGGGCACCGGACAGCGCCGGTGCGGCGTTTGGCGCGACAGAACGGGTGGGCGCCGCAGTGGGGGTGGGCGCCGCAGTGGGGGTGGGCGCCGCAGTGGGGGCGGGCGCCGCACTAGGGGCGGGCGCAGACCCCTGGCTCGCAAGCGTGCCCTCGTGGGTCGCCCACGCCACCATGGAGGCAGCGACCGCGGCGCCGCCAAAGAAGAGTGACCAGCGAGTCGCTCGCGGGGTCATGGAGCGGACTCCACGTCGAAGGGCAGGAACTGGGCCGAGAAGTACGCGCCCACCTCGATCTTGGGCAGGAGGCTAGTGAACCCTCCGAGCGAGATGTCGAGACACTCCCAGTGGCCGGCCGACGGCGTGCAGATGGAGGTTTCGGGGATACAAATCTCCCCGATACCGAACAGCACACAGCCGCGGCCCGAGATGGTGATCTCCCCGAGAGAGCCGTTGATCGCCACGTTGCCGAAGGCGTTGCCCTGAGTGAGCCACGCGCCACTTTCGCGCTTCGTGGCGAACCACCGCTGGCCCACGGTAGCGGCCCAGGTGGTCGTGAGCAGGTTGCCCGTGATGTTCACGCTGCCCTTGAGGTTGAACAGGGTCTCCGAAGCGGAGAGGCTGGCGTCGACGATGAGCTGCCCGGCGAACTGCAGATAGAGCTCGTTTCGCTCGTACTCCACCTCGCCTTCGGTGCTCACGGGGTACTCGCACACGGCGGGCAGAGACGCCTGACAGGGGACATGGGCCCGAGACGCAGTGCTGCGGATCGAGGGGTTGGAGGGCGCCACCTGGGCCACGGTCCCGGCGTCGTAGTTCACTCGCATGAGCTTGGTGAAGAGGTCTGGCGCCTGGACGGCGCAGGCCGCCTTCTCCGGGATCATGGATGCGTCGAGGAAGGCCCAGTAGGTGGGCATCACGCTCGCGTAGGGAGTCCCATACTGTGCCCAGTTGGTCTCGAAGAACACCTGGCTCATGAGGTAGTGGTAGTCGTACCCTTCGCGGAACATCCCGAGGTAGAAGGGCTCCGCCAGCAGGTTGGCATAGGTGCGCAGCTTGCTGGCATTGTTCACCGTGCCGTGGTTGGACGGCATCGAGGCGCCCTTTTTGGCGCACACGGCGGCGTTGGCCCAGAAGTGGCTGGCCGGTGCGTCCTCCTTCAGATAGCAGCCGAGGCCAGGCACCACAGTGCAATCCGGCTTGTCTATGCCCTTGGCCAGCGCGAACCCCGCCGTGAGCGAGATCGACCCCATGAGCGGTACCTTGGGGAGGCAGAAGTCGTCGAAGACGCAAAACTCGGGGCCGCCCGCCTGCGCTTGCTTGCCCACCCAGTTGAGCGCGCTGACGAGCGGCGCGAGGTTGGCCGTGCCCCCGAAGGTCATGGACGACTGCGAAGTGTTCACCGCCGCGTCGAGCGCGAACTTGAAGCTGTCGGGGACGTCGTAGTCGGGGAGGTCGATCGTGGGGAAGCCCATGAGCTCGATGGTCCCCGACACGAAGTCTTGAGCGAGGGGCGCCGTGTCGTGGAAGGCCCGGGCAACCGCGAGCTTTCCGCTGTCGAAGGAGAACAGCGTGCTGGAGAGGCTGGTCCAGAAGACCCCGCCCAGGCGGACGTGCCCGCCCGCCACCTCGCGATAGCCGCCGCGAAAGCGATTGAGCTGCAGCACCGGGTTGCCGGACGTCTCGGTCTTCCCGATCTCGAAGTAGTCGGACGATGCACTGTCGTTGGCGGCACCCTTTGGATATGTGTGCTGGCCGTAGGGGCGCTCTAGGCGGAGCAGGGCCACGTCACGCGACGCGCAGTTGTTGGCCTTGGGAGCGCTGCTCGGGCCTGCTTCGGGGGTCGACGTGGCGGCGCACGCCCGGAGCTCGAACAACGTCTCCGCTGCCCAGTCCCCGGTGAGGAGGCGGTCGCGCAGCGCCGTGTCGGGCGACGCGCTGAGCGCCACGCCGACGCGCTCGCCGCGTTGCGGCACCTCCACCGGGGCCTCGCCGCCCTGCGTGTCGAGCGTCACCCACGCGTCATCGGAAGCGCCGGCGGGCCGCACGGACAAGGTGAGTGCAAGGTCAGGCGCCTCGAAGCCGTCGCCTGGGCGACGCCCACCCGCAGACAGCGCGGCCGACGCGCTGAAGACCGGCGACGGGTCGAGGTCGGGCGCGAAGTCCGCGGGGTTGGTCGCGGCGGTGCCGAGGGCCGCGTCGGGCTCGCCCGGGGTGCCGCGACCCGCCGTCTGCTCGCCCGCGAGAAGCGCTGGACCGGCGACTTCGAGCACGGCCACGTTGGAGGGTAAGGCGAGGCGACCGAGGCGGAGGTCGACGCCAGCGCTGGCGACGAGTCGGAGCGGTTCACAGGCCCCGCCGGGCAATCCGGAGCAGTGGAGCGGCGCCGTGTCGAGGCGCTGGCGCCGCGTGGACGAGCCGGGGGCCGACGCGTCGCCGGGGGCCGCCACGTCGCGGGCGTCGACCCACACCACCTCGTTGGGGTCGAAGGACGCCCACGCGACGAGGTCCGTGACGCCGAGCAGCGGGACACACGTGTCGGGGACGGTGAGCTCCGACGAGAGCGTGTAGCGACGGGTCAGAGCGTCGGCGCCAGGGGTCTTGCGGCCGTGCCGCACCGGCAATGTACCGAGGACGCAGTACGTGCCCCGCTGCTCCGAGGCAAGGCGCACGATCACGCTGGTCTGCAGGGGCTCGGCATCGAGCGCCAGGTCGACCGACACGGCGACGTCGTGCCCCAGCATGAGAGGAGCGCCATCGCCTACGGTGAGCGAGCGCAACTGGAACTCGGTGACGCGGGCGCGCGCGGCCACGACCTCGCTGACGCAGCCGGCGCCGCCCGCAGTGAGGACCGCCTGGCTCCCTTCGCCACAGGGGGCCTGATGATCTGCGTCGGGCTCCTGGCAGCCAACGGTGAGACCCGCGAAGACGCCTGCGAGCGCGCCGAGGCGCCGAAGGACGGCAAGTCGAGTGAACATGGTTCTCATGGGCTGCCGCCGTCCGAGGTTATGGGGAAGCCACACGGTGCACGAAGGGCGGTGCACATTCAAGCTCGTTTGTGTGGGCGCCCGGGCGCTGCGCCCGGCGGGATCCGCTCCCTCCGTCGTAGTCGAGCCCAGCGCTGCCCTCCGGCCATCGCCGACGACCGTGCTCACGGGCGAGGTACGGGACGCGAAGGCAGGCGCGGTGCTGGAGCTGTAGGACGGTCGTGTGGTGTACGTGGCTGGGCTGGGGATCTTCGATTGGTTTCGGCAGCCAGACCCAGCAAGTCGTGGGGGCAGCAGAGCAGCACTTGACGATGGTCCTGCGGAGCACCACGCTCGTAGGCTCTCCATCCTTGGGCTGAAGGTTCGCCACCTGAAGAAGGCACCGTGAAACGCACCGCCACCATGATCTTCGCCGCTCTCATCTCTCTCGGCGTCGGCTGCAACGTCGACACGTGCGCCGGAGAACAGTGCGAGCAGCCCAACTCCAGCGACGACACGAACTTGGACGCCCACGGGACGGGGACGGGCGCCGGGGAGAACGAGGAGAAGGTGACAGCCATCGGCGGGGTCATCCGCGATTCATCCACCCTCGCGGCGCTCCAGGGTGTGCTCATCTCGACGGAGCCGCCGACGGGATCGGTCCTCACGAACGCGAGCGGCGAGTTCGTCATCGACATCACTTCGAACCCACCACTCGAGAATCTCGAGGGGACAACGATCCGGGTGAACGCCGAGAAGGTCGGCTACACGTCGAACTTCGCCGACCTCCTCGTTGTGAAGGGCCAGCTCGCCAAGGCCGACATCCTCATGACCCAGGCGGCGACCGAGTTCAACATCGAGGTCACACCGAAGGACGTCGAGTTCGTAGACGGCGACTTTTTCGGCGAGGACATCGCGCACAAGTCCATCACCGTGAAACTCGTGAGTTCGCCAAACGTGCAGAGCGCCACCGTGTCAGTGGAGGTCCCTGTCGAGGAGGCGGCCTGGCTGTCGGCGACTCCGACTCAGGCGACCCTCAGCGGCTCTCCGATGACGATCGTCGTGACCATCGACCGCACGACGATCGAGGATGGCACCCGCACCGCCGAGATCCGCTTCACAGCTGCCGGTGCAACCGAGCTGACGACTCTGGCGGTCTCCTACACCCGCAGTGACGCCGGAAGCGGGGACGGGACGGATGAGGCTGATGCCACCGACGGATCGGACGTCACCGACGCTGCCGATGGCTCGGACGCGACGGACGGCACAGAGGGCGCCGACGGCGACGACGCGGGAGTCCCCGACGCCGAGCTTCTCGTAAAGATCTACGGCACGGCCGGCGACGACGCAGGTCACTCCTCGATCGTTTCGCCAAGCTCGACCATTCAGCTTCGCGGCCTCGTCCTCGGGAACCCGGACTCGGTCATCTGGGAGAACGCGACGACGGGACAGACGGGGCAAGCCATCGGCACGCCGTTCTGGTCGGCCGACCTCGTGACGGTGGTCGAAGGGCCGAACTACCTGACGGTCACGGCCACGCGCGGCGACGTGAGCCGTACCGACTCGGTCCTCATCATCCACAACCCATCCGTCGCCTTCGAACAGCGACCGACCATCTCGCCTGACCAAGCCTTCGTGGGCGAGCCCGAGACGCTCATGGTGACGGCGCCAATGCGCTTCCCGACCACGGACACCCCGGGGCCAGTGGGGATTTGGCGGGTCAGCGACAAGGGCGTCAAACAAGGCGCGACACCGATCACGGACCTGCTCGACAACGGAAACCTCAGCAACTGCGACGAGGTCCAAGGTGACGGCGTGTTCAGTGGGTGCGTCCTGGGCTTCGAGTGCACGGACGAGGAGTACGCCTACTTCGCCCTCACGACCGACGTGACCATCGGCACAGGCGCGAACGAGAAGACCTTCGAGGCGATGTCCCCGCTCTTGAGGGTCGAGTGCGGAAAGCGCATCGACGTCTTTGAATGCGCGGAAGGGCAGAGCCTGCTCAAGAAGGCCAAGGAGATGTGGAAGACCGAGGTGGAGAAGACGGGCGTGGCCGCCCCAAAGCCCGGCTCCACCGAGGCCGCTGCAATCCGCGACGTGGTGCTCGACTGGGTGAAGGCGCAGCCGGAAGTGGCGTCCGCCGGATCCGCGATGGGCGACGGGTCCGGTCTCTGGGTCGAGTTCAAGGGCGGCTTCCTCGGCGCCGTCACGCTCGGCGACGGTGGTTTCCGCAGCGGCGCCGGTGTGGCCGCGGCCCACGCGGTGGCGTCCATGTCGGGCACAGACAGCGCCTCCCCCGTCGAAGACATCCTCTCGAAGACGGCCCTGGTCCTCGCGCCATTCCATGCTGAGTTCTCGTCCAATGGCGGCGACGAGGCCGATGTGATCGCGGCCCGGCTCGGCGAGAGCACCTGCCCCACGAACGCCGTCGATGGGGCCATCCTCTCAAATGAGGCGGACCTCCGGCACTTCAGGAGCCAACATCAATACGGAATAGTCTCCATCACCACACATGGCGAAGCCTTTTTCGGCGACATGGCCGCCGAGGTGGTAACGAAATGGGACTGGGACCACCAAGGCGGACAGGAGGTTCTTTGGACGGGTGAGGACGTCGTGTGTGACTCTTTCGAAGACAGCGACGGCCCCTGCTCGGTCGACAGCGACTGCGACAACGGTGGCGATTGTATCGTGACCAGCACATCGGGCGGCCGCTGCGTCGATCGCACCCAGATGGACTTGCGCAAGGGTCGCCTGATCTTGACGGACCTTAAGTGGGCCCTCGCGGCCCCGTTCGTGAGCCGTCACACCCAGCTGAAGTTCCCGAAGTCGCTCGTTTATCTGGGCGGCTGTCGCACGCTCTACAACGGCACCCTCGCCGCCGAATACCTGGCGGGGGGTGCGCGCGCGGTGTTCGGCTATAGCGGCTACGTGACGTCGGGCTTCGCCTACGAGACCGGCAAGGCCATCTTCGACCTGATGGTCGAGCAACAGCTGCACACGGACCAGACCTTCACACAGATCCCCCACGTGGACCCCAACACCGGAGCTCGTGCCCGACTCTTCGGGACAGGCTCGCTCAGCATCAGTGACGCGTCGCTCATCAACGGGAACTTCGAGCAGAGCGACCTCACCGGCTGGAACCGCAGCGGAGACAGCCGTGTCATCGACCGCCTCGGGCTCGAGAACCCCGTCGTAGGACACTACATGGCGCTCATCTCGACCGGCCTCGGCTTCAGCAACCTGATGGGAGAGATCAACCAAAGCTTCTGCATCCCCGCTGGCAAGACTTCAATAACATACTACTGGAAATTCTACTCCGAGGAGTTCAAGGAGTTCTGCGGCTCTAAGTTCCAGGATGGCCTCGAAGCGAGCCTCCAAGGTGAACAAGGCGCGCTCGAGCTCGAGAACCTCCATGTGGACGACCTCTGTCACTACGAGGACGGCTCGTGCGGGGCCTGCGCGAATCCCGAGTCCGGCACCTGCAAATGCGGCAGCGACTACGTCGGGCTCACGGCTTCGGACGTACAGTTCGACCAGGGCGGCGCCTTCATGACTCCGTGGCAGATGAAGCAGCACGACATCACGTCCTTCGCGGGCGCGGGCCCGGTGCAGCTGCGCTTCTTCATCAAGGACACGGTCGATTCGATCTACGATACGGTTATCCTCATCGACGGCGTGAAGTTTGACTGAGTCAGTCGCCGCTCGACGTCTCGCGCGTTTTTGCGGCGCCCATGAAGACGAGGGGGCGCTGGGGTTGTCGCCGGGACGCCGATGTGGTTGTCGCTGGGCACGCGAGGAGTCCATTGATGCTCTTGAGGCCTTCTTCTGCTGGTTTGAGCACATGGTCCACCGTGGACACATCCGCCGGGACGACGAACGCCGCGAGTCTCTCGCCTGGACCACGGAGATCCCAATGGCTCGCCCGTTCGGCGCCCTCGAGTCAGGCGAGCAGCTCACGTCCTCGTAGGTCCGAATCAACGACGCCGTGTTCGAGCCGGAGATTGAAGCGGCGCTCGCTGAGGTCGACGTGGTCGCCGACCCTCTCGTCCGCACGTTGTACGACGGGGTCTTCGGAGCGTACCAGCACGCTCAACTGCGGCGGCTCCTTCGCCGACTCGGGCCGTAGCGTCGCCCCACGCCACGTCGTGCCCGGCGATCGCATCACCGTTCCCGGACTCCTCGCATGGGCGCGTAGCCTGACAGACGGGATCATCAGGGCGCTTGGTTGACGAACCCGTTGGCCAGCGCGATGAAGTAGCCGTAGTTTTCGGCGTTGCGAAGTGCGTCCTGTGGGGCATTGTCGGCCAGATGATGTGCATTACCGATGCCGTACATCATCTCTGGATAGCCCTGGGTCGGTCCAAGATCGACGGTCGCCAGTATCCGATGCGAGAGCTCGTGAAAGAGGGTATTGACTCGCGTATCGGTGTTGCAGGATGCCCACTGGTCGGCCACCTCGACCGATAGCCGCGGCATCATCGGGTTGTAGCGGCCTCTCACCTGCGCGTAGTATGCCCGATCTCCGAAGATCATGGGCGCGTCTACGATCCGGACAGTTGCTTGAGGGTGTGCCAAAACGTTGCGCATGAGAGTGAGGTTGCCCCGGAGGAGTGTGATCTGTTGGCCGTCGAGGGCGCCGAACCACTCTTCGACGAGCTGCGTGGAGGGACCGGCGGGTGGCCCGCCGAACAAGATCCCAAGGCCGTTGTGGGCAAAGTTGTTGATATTGGCCTGCATTGCACATCCACGTGCACGGCCAATCCATGTCAAGATGTGGGCTTGAAACGCCTGAACATCCGCCTGGAGATGCTTAGCGGCAACGATCTTCGGCATGGATCCCCTCTGCGGTGAAACTACGGTGGCTTGGTTGTACGGTACAAGTAGCACCCGGAATCTACTCGGACGGAGCGGGCGCGGCAAGCCACGTTGGTGGGAGCGTCGGCTGACATGAGCTTCGATTGCGTTCTCAATATCGCGTGACCGGCGCCAAGGGCTCGGTCGAGAATAAGCGGAAGGGTTGACCGCGCCCCGCCCGGCCCGGCCCCTTCCAGGTCCGAAGACATACTCCCCGCATTTTGAGGACTTGGAACGAGCCAAGTTCAGGCCTGCCGGTCAAGGACGTGGCGCACCTGACGAGGAGCCCGAAGGGATCGATCTCAGTCTTGGACCAAGTAACCATTCGTGTCCTCTACGAGGCGTACCTAGCTGTCCCAACCGGATTGACACCTTCCGGAACCGCTCCACGTCGAATCCGAAGTTGCTCAGCAGTCGGTCGACCTGCTTCACCGTGTGCTTGTCGTCGAGTCCACGCGCGAAGGCCAGTCCGCGGCCGATGGCGTGAATGGTGAGCGCACCCGCATGCAGCACGCCCAGCGTCGCGTTGGAGAGGCTGGGCACGCGCTTGGCATGGAAGTCCTCGGGTGCAATGCTCGCGATGAACTCGGAGAGCTGATCGGTCGTTTCGAATGTGGTGCGCATGAGAGAAGCAATGCCAGATATGCCAAGCGAATGCACGCAAGATGCCGTTCCGCATCAGTTTTCTCCTGCGGCATGTACTCCTCGCCATCGTCGATCGCCTGGGGCGATGGGCAAAGCCGCCGACCGATCAGAAATCTTGATCGGATTTCTCAGGGTCAGTGATGCAAGTTTGCCAGTCTGGACCACCCGAGAGGCTACAGAACGGGCCGTACTCGCTTCCGACACAGTCCTCGTCGGACTCGCAGTTGTAGCACTCGCCCGTAGAGACGCGACACATCTGGCCATAGTTGGAGCCATTGCACTCGGCGCTGGACGTGCACTTGCCGCACTTCCCCGTCGCCGCAACGCAGGCCGGGCCATCGGGAGAGAGATCGCACGTGCCCGCGTGCGTACACTTGCCACACTTATACGATACCATATCACACTCTGGGCCGTCCGCGGAGTTTTGGCAACTAGGGTCGTCCACGCACATCACGCACTGAAAGCCACCCGTGCCCGCGCTGCAGTAGGGCCCGCCCGCGGCCCCCACACAATCTTCGTGGGTGCCGCAGGGCGAGCACTGACCTCCAAAGCAGAGCGTGTAGCCGCCTATGCAGTCCTCGTCGGTCGCACACTCGCTACATGTGTTGTTGAAGCATCGGCCCCCGTATTCATTCTGCACGCAGTCCGCATCCGTCTTGCAGTCCCGACAGGCGCCGTCGATGCAGTAGCCGAAACAGTCGTCGTCCTTGCTGCACTTCACGCACTTCTTGGCGACGCAGGTCGAGCCCTGCCCGGAGCTGACGCAGTCGTAGTCCACTTCGCACTCGACGCACTCGCCATCTGTCGAGCAGGTGCCCGAGAGACAAGTGTGGATCGCGTTGCACCGGGCACAGAGATAGGTGGTTTCGTCACAAACGAGGCCGCCGCAAGTACCGTGGCCAGAGCACGGATCGCCCACCTTTGTCTTGGGCTCGTCGCCTTCGGACGCGTCTGAGCCTTCTGCCTTGCCGTCGTCGCCGCCTGCTGCCCCCTCATCGCCCGCCTCGGCATCAGTGCCGTCGTCCGCCGCCGTGTCCGAGCCATCCGTCGCCGTGGTGCCGTCGGTCGTGGCACCGCCACCCCCTCCGGTGTCGGACGAGCCTTCGGTGCAACCAGCAAGCGGTCCGAAGGCGAGGCCATACAGAACGAACACACACCACAACACTTGACGCATAGACAACCCCGGTTCTGCTGCGTCAGCGAGGACCGAACTACGCGCTTCCCGCCGACATTCTTCATCCGCGCGGCACGGTGCCAACTTCGTTGTGAGGTGTCAATACGTCGGAGAGCTACCCCAGGCACGATCGATGAGCGCGCGCTTCCAGCCGCCGCGCCTTCCCCATAGGGACTGAACTCGGCCAGTGAAGACGCGAGGACATACTCCGCCCTTGCCGTGGCCGGCGCCTTGGCCGGACGGAGGTGTTCCTCGAATCGGGATGTCATGACAGCCAGCCCCGGCTTGGCGGAGCAGAGCCCTTCTCAGGGAGTTGGGGCGGCTGCTACGAGTCGGAGCCTAGGGGTGGTTCATGTGGCTCTCGCCAAGGGCTTTGCAGTAGCCCTCCCAGCAGAGGCCGCTCGCGCAGATGCCGTGGCCCGACCAGGCCTCGCCGTTGTTGCCCTTTCGGCAGGTGTAGCCGTAGCAGCCGTCGCCGCCGCAGTCGGCTTCCGTGCAGCACTGGCGGCAGATTCCGGCGCAGCAGTGCTTGCTCTGGCACGCGCCGTCCGCGCCGCAGGAGGCGCCGTTACCGACCTTCGTCGTGCAGATGCCCACGACGCAGGTGCCTGACGCACACTCGGCGCCGTTGACGCAGGCCTCGCCGTCGTTGCCCTTCCGGCACGTGTTTCCGTAACAGCCGAGGCCCGGGTCGTTGCAATCCACCTTGGCGCAGCACTGGCGGCAGATTCCGGCGCAGCAGTGCTTGCTCTGGCACGCGCCGTCCGCGCCGCAGGATACCCCGTTGGCCACCTTCGTCGTGCAGATACCCACGACGCAGGTGCCCGATGCGGACTCGGCTCCCTCGACGCAGGCCTCGCCGCCGTTGCCCTTCCGGCAGGTGTTGCCGTAGCAGCCGAGGCCGGCGCCGCAGTCGGCTTTGGCGCAGCAGTCTCGGCAGATGCCGCAGCAGCAGTGGTTACTCTGGCAGGCGGCGTCGGCGGCGCAGAGCGTGCCCGCCGGGGCCGGGGTCGTGCAGATGCCGACCACGCACTTGTTCGAGTTGCACTGGCTGTCGGCCGTGCAGGCGAGGCCGTCGGGGGTCTTGTTGCACTGGTAGTCGTAGCAGCCGAAGCCCGGCGGACAGTCGGCGGCCGTGCAGCAGGCTTGGCACGACACGCCGCAGCAGTGGCCGCTCTGGCAGGCGCGGTCGTCAAAGAAGCAGGCGGTCCCGATGGGGCCTGGGGTAGTGCAGATTCCCTGGACGCAGATGCCCGAGGCACACTCCACGTTCTCCACGCAGGCTTTGCCGTCGGCGCCCTTCTGGCAGACGTAGTCGTAGCACCCGAGGCCCGCGCCGCAGTCGGCCTTCGTGCAACAGGCTCGGCAGATGCCGGCGCAGCAGTGGCCCGACTGGCAGGCCGCGTCGCCGCCGCAGGAGAGGCCGTTACCGACTGGCGTCGTGCAGATGCCGACCACGCAGACGCCCGAGTTGCACTCGGCGTTCTCGACGCAGGCCTGGCCGTCCGCGCCCTTCTTGCACTCGTAGTCGTAGCAGCCGAGGCCGGGGCCGCAGTCGCTCTTGGTGCAGCACGCGCGACAGGTGCCGGCGCAGCAGTGGCTGCTGGTGCAGACGCCGTCACGGATGCACGCGATGCCGTTGCCGGCCTTCTGGTGGCAGGTGCCGTCGACGTCGCAGAAGAGGCCGGCCTCGCAACGCGAATCCGCGCCGCCGATGCCGCACTTGCCACCGAGACCCGCCGGCGGCTTGCACCGGTACTCAGGGCCCGACGGCGGGACGATGGTCGAGGACATGTCGCACCAGTGGCCGCCGGGGCATTGCGCGTCTGTGTTGCAGTCCGCGCAACGCGCGCCGCCCCACCCGAGGTCGAACTGGCACATACCCGACAGACAGACCTCATTGTAACCACAGAGCGTGCCGTAGGGGGCCTTGTCGCGGCACTCGAAGAGCTGCAGCCCGTCGCAGTACTGGCCCGCCGGACACGGGGTGACGCCCGGCAGGCACGGCAGGCACACGCCCGGCGTGATCGCGAGGCCGAGGTCGACCAGGATCTGGAGCTGCTCCGACGTCTCCC
>JADMJS010000472.1 GCA_018780435.1 Myxococcales bacterium | reverse complement strand
CGAACCAGACGTCGACGGCATTGTCGACGCCGACGCGCGCCGCGGGGACGGCGAGAGCGGCCGTGGCCAAGATCAGCGCTGTCAGCCACGCCCAGCGTCGGCGGATGAGATGAGAGACGACGTCTTCCAGCACGGAGGTTTTTATCGAGGAGTTTTCGGACACGTCCGGATTCCCGCACGGCGCGCGCGGCAGGTCAACTCGGCTCGTTGCCGGAAAGAAATTGCGGATTCGCTCGGACCCCCTCTTGCGGAACGCCTTCTCACGCGGCATGACGCGCGCCAAAGCCCATCCGCCGCTTCAGGAGAGACTGCATGCTGCTCTACTTCACCCCGTTCACGTGCTCCCTCGCCGTCCACATCGCGCTGCGTGAAGCTGGCCTGTCCTTTGAGCTCGAGAAGGTCGACGCCGCCTCCAAAGTGACGGCGTCGGGCGCCGACTTCCGCGCCGTGAACCCGCTCGGCTACGTGCCGGTGCTCGTGCTGGACGACGGGACCTCGCTCACCGAGGTGTCGTCGATCCTGCAGTGGGTCGCCGACCGAGCGCCCGGGTCAGGGCTCGCGCCCGCCGCCGGCACGCCCGAGCGTTACCAGCTCCAGTCGTGGCTCAACTTCATCGCGACGGAAGTGCACAAGCTCTTCTCGACGCTCTTTCACCCCAAGGCGCCTCCCGAGTGGAAGGAGGTCATCTTGGGGCAGCTCCGGACCCGACTCGACCACCTCGAACCCCGCCTCGCCGCCGCGCCGTACTTGATGGGGGAGTCCCTGACGATCGCCGACCTCTACCTCTTCGTGGTGCTCGGTTGGACGCGCGCCATCAAGTTCGACCTGGCCCCGTGGCCTGCCCTTCAGGCCTTCGTGAAGCGGGTCGCGGAGCGTCCGACGGTCAAGGAGTCGACGGGTCTCGAAAAGCAGCGGCTCGCCGCAGGCTGAACGAACACGGCGAGGCGCCCGGTCGGTCGTGACGTGCCAAATGGCGTCGCCGCGACGACAGGAGTAGAACGGCCACCGAGAGCGCCGCGTTGTGGTCAGAACGGAATGAGTGCGTCCACATGGACTACGCCGGTCCACGGGGCGCCACAGGAGAGAACATGCGACTTCGGGCTTCCGCATCCAGACTACTCTTGGCCGCCGTGACGGTCGGCCTCACGTCCCTGGCCGTCTCCTGCAAGAAGGAAACGCCTGCACCGCCCGAGACGGCGACGCAACAGCCTGTTCCTCCCACGCCGCCTGCGCCCGCCGCGGAAAAACCAACGCCGAGCCCCGCCCCGCCGAGCGCGCCGCCGGTGAAAGTGGACACACCGCCCCCAGCGGAGCCTGTCATGCCTGACGTCCCTCCCGAGACCGCTGTACCTGCGGGTGGCCCAACCGATCCGTCGCCGCCCAATCCGACCGGACTCCAGCTCGTTCTAGGCGAAGGTGAAGGCGGCGGGGCCAAGGTGGATCGCGCGTCGGTCCCTCCCGCCACGAAGCTCGATGACGCCGCGGTAAAGGCCCTCATCGCGCGGCTCCCGAAGCTCGAAGGCCAGGCCGGCGATGACGTCCCGTTCGCGTTCCGCGAGCGTTCGCTCCCCGTCCCTCGCGCCGGCGAGACCGTCAAGACGCCCTTCCCGCCGCCTGTGGCGCCCGGTGCCGTCACGGCTCCAGACGCTGAACAGGGCGCTCTCGAAGTCCGCCGCTTCGGCCCCGAGGGTGACGTCCCGGTCGCGCCGCAGCTCTCGATCACCTTCTCCCAGCCCATGGTCCCCGTTACGTCGCACGAGGAGCTGAAGAAGCTCCCCATCCCGGTGCAACTGACGCCCTCGCTCGAGGGTGAATGGAAGTGGGTCGGCACGAAGACGCTCACCTTCGATGCGAAAGTCCGGCTCCCGATGGCCACTGAGTTCAAGGCCACGGTGCCCGCCGGCACGGCGTCGGTCACGAGCGGCAAGCTCGAGAAGGAAGTGTCGTGGGCTTTCCGCACCCCGGCTCCCCGCGTCCTCGCGTTCTGGCCGGGGGACTACCTCCCCACCCAATTGCGGCCCATCATCGCGTTGCGCTTCGATCAACGGATCGACGAGCAGGCGATCTTGCCCTTCGTGAAGGTCAAGTACGGCGCCCTCGGGGCCGAGCGGGCCGTGCGACTCGCGACCGAAGCCGAGCTCGCGGCCGACCTCACTGCCAAGTCCGTCTGGACAGGCTCCGCCGCCGAGAAGGGCCGCGCCATCGCCGTCATCCCGGTCGAGGATCTACCGGCCGCCGAGACCTTCTCCATCGTCCTCACCGCCGGAGCACCTTCTGCCGAAGGACCACGAAAGACGGACAAAGATCAGACGTCGTCCTTTCAGACCTACGGCCCCTTCAAGTTCAAGGAGCTCCACTGCGGCTGGAACGACAATTGCCCCCCGCTACATCCGTGGTCGCTGGAGTTCACCAACGGGATCGACACGCAGGCATTCGAGCCCGGCTCGGTGACCATCTCGCCCGAGCTCCCGAACGCACGCATCGAGGCCATGGGCAATAACATCGTGATCTCGGGTGCTTCCAAGGGGCGGACGACCTACCGGCTGACGGTTAAGGCAGGCCTCAAGGACATCTTCGGGCAGGTCCTCGCCAAGGACCTCGAGACCTCGGTCAAGGTGACCAAGGCTGAGCCGATTCTCGTCACCCCCTCCCAGAAGTTCATCCTGGCCGATCCCATGGGCGATGGCTCCATCTCGGTGAGCTCGATCAACCATCAGGAGATCGACGTGAAGCTCTATCGGGTCTCCCCGAAGGACTTCCCGACCTACCTCGATTACGCCAACAACGTCACCTACAAGAAGGACCGCAAGTCCCCGCCCGGAAAGGCACTTTGGGAGAAGCGGGTCAAGATCGCCTCCGTCGAGGACGAGATGGTCGAGACCAAGATCGACCTGCGGCCTGCTCTCGACGACGGCTTCGGCAGCGTGATGGTGTGGGTGCGTCCGGTGATTCAACCTCCGGACAACGAGTATTACGAGGACGTCCGAGTCACGTGGGTGCAGCGGACTCAGCTCGCCGTCGACGCCATCATGGACGGTGAGACCGTCTACGCGCTCGTCACGTCGCTCCAGACGGGCTTGCCGGTGGACGGGGCCGACGTGTCTTTGCAGCCGGAAGGAATGCAGGCGAAGTCCGGTGCTGCCGGCATCGCGGAGCTCGCGCTCCCCGAGAGCCATGGGCAAGGCCGCTGGCTCGTGGCGTCGAAGGACAAGGACGTCGTCTTCCTACCCGAGAACGTCTACTGGAACGGCGGCTCGAGCTGGGTGAAGTCGACGCAGGGGCCCTACGTCCGCTGGTACGTCTTCGATGATCGGGGCCTCTACCGGCCCAAAGAGCAGGTCCGTTTCAAGGGCTGGATGCGCCTCATCGGCGGCGGGAAGATGCCCACAGTGCAGGGCCTCGATGCCGGCATCACGGGCGTCCGCTGGACCCTTATCGACTCGCGCGGGAACGAAGTCGCGAAGGGTACCGCGCCAGTCACGGCGCTCGGTGGCTTCGATGGGACGCTGACGCTGCCCGACACCATGAACCTCGGCCCCGCCCGCCTTGAGCTCGTGGCCGAAGGCGCCTCCGCGACCGGTGGAAACACGTCGTGGACTTTCCAAGTCCAGGAGTTTCGCCGCCCTGAATTCGAAGTGAGCTCGGTCGTCAGCGACGGCCCCTTCCTGGTCGGCGGCAACGCCGTCGTCACGACGACGGCGAAGTACTTCGCGGGTGGCACGCTGCCGGGCGCCAAGGTGGACTGGAGCGTGAGCGGCTCCCAGACGAGCTACACGCCGCCCAACCGGTGGGACTACGCGTTCGGGAGTTGGACTCCCTGGTGGAGCTCCGAGAGCCGGTCGGCCGCGAGCCTCCATCTGAACTACGAAGGCACCACGGACAGCGCCGGCACGCACCGGCTCGAGCTCCGCTTCGATTCGGTGAACCCGCCGCGGCCGTGGTCCTTGACCACCCAGTCGACCGTTCAGGACGTCAATCGCCAGACCTTCTCGGCCAGCTCGTCTTTGCTCGTCCACCCGTCGGACCGCTACGTCGGCATCAAGAGTGAGCGCGACTTCTTGAAGTCCGGGGAGCCCATCGATGTGTCGCTTATTGTCACGGATATCGACGGGAACCTTCAGCCCGGCGTGGCCATCGACGTCGAGTGTGTGCGCCTCGAGTGGGGCTACGAGAAGGGGAACTGGACTCAAGAAGAGAAGGACCGCGAGACCTGCACCGTCACGTCGGCGGACAAGGACGTCTCGTGCTCGTTTACGCCGAAGGCGGGCGGCGCCCATCAGATCAAGGCCCGCATCAAGGACGCCTCGGGCCGCGCGAACGAGTCACAACGCGAGTTCTACGTCCCGGGGGGCAAGCAGCGTATCGAGCGGGAGATCAAGGAGGAGAGCGTCACGCTCATCCCGAACAAGAAGGAGTACGCGGTCGGCGACACAGCCGAGATCTTCGTGACGAGCCCGTGGCCACGCGCGGACGGTCTCGTGACCATCAGCGTCGCCGGGGTCGTCGAGACTCAGCCCATCACCATTGGCGCCGACGGGGACGGCAACTCGACGGTCGTGAAGGTCAAGATCCAAGAGGGGTTCATGCCGGACGTACGCGTTCGCGTCGACCTGACGGGCGAAGCCGAGCGCCTCGGCGACGACGGCAAGTCGGACCCGAAGCTCCCGAAGCGCCCCGCCCATGCGTCAGGCACCGTGTCGCTGGCCGTGCCGCCCGTGACGCGCACCCTGACCGTGAAGCCGGTCCCGGCGGAAGCCGACTTGCCGCCGGGTGGCCAGACCCAGGTCGCCGTGACCGTGACTGACCATGAGGGTAAGCCCGTCCCCGGCGCCGAGGTCGCCATCGTCGTCGTGGACGAGTCGGTGCTCGCGCTGACCGGCTATCGCATCGGCGACCCCGTCGCGACCTTCTACGGCGGTCGTTACGGCGCCAGCCGAATCCACAAGCTCCGTGGTTTCCTGATCCTCGACGATCCAGCGGCCCTGCTTCAGGCGGCGGCGAAAGGTGCCGCCGACGGGAGGGAGCGGGCCGCGATGAAGTCGATGCCCATGCCGTCCCCGGCGGCGCCGGCGATGGCGGAATCGGCCGGCGCTGCGCCGGCTGAAGAGGCCGAAGGCGGGAGCGGGGGAGGTGACGCCGGCGGTCCCATCGCTGTCCGGAAGAACTTCGATCCACTTGCCCTCTTCGCCGCCGCGACGCCGACGGACGAAGCGGGTGTCGCGACCGTGCAGGTCACGTTGCCCGACAACCTCACGCGCTACCGCATCACCGCCGTCGCCGTCGAAGGCGGCAAACACTTCGGCCTAGGTGACGCCACGCTCACGGCCCGACTCCCGCTCATGGTTCGCCCCTCGGCGCCCCGCTTCCTGAACTTCGGCGATACCTTTGAGCTCCCGATCGTCTTGCAGAATCAGACGTCGGCCCCGATGGAGGTCAACGTGGCGGTCAGCGCGCTCGGCGTGGAGCTGAGCGACGGCGCGGGTCGCAAAGTGACGGTCCCGGCGAACGACCGAGTCGAAGTTCGTTTCCCCGCGGCCGTGGCTCGCGTCGGCAAGGCACGCTTTCAGATTGGCGCCTCGACGGGCAAGTGGTCCGACGCGGCCAACATCGAGCTCCCCATCTGGACGCCCGCTACGACCGAAGCCTTCGCCACCTATGGCACCATCGACAAGGGCGCCATCGCGCAGCCCGTGAAGATGCCGGGTGACGTCTTCACGCAGTTCGGCGGGCTCGAGGTCTCGACGGCGTCGACGAACCTCCAAGCGCTGACCGACGCCGTGCTCTACCTCGTCAGCTACCCCTTCGAGTGCTCCGAGCAGATCAGCTCACGCATCC
>JADMJS010000717.1 GCA_018780435.1 Myxococcales bacterium | reverse complement strand
GGACGACGAGGACGACGAGGACGACGAGGACGACGAGGACGACGAGGACGACGACAAGGGTGGCAAGCCCGAGGACAAGGGTGGCAAGCCCGACGACGAGGACGACGAGGACGACGAGGACGACGAGGACGACGAGGACGACGAGGACGACGACGACAAGGGTGGCAAGCCCGACGACAAGGGTGGCAAGCCCGAGGACAAAGGCGGCAAGTCCGAGGACAAGGGCGACAAGCCCGGTGATGACGACGAAGGCGACGAAGACGAAGACGACGAGACCGACGCTCAGGAAGGCGAGCCTGAAGATGGAGGCGATGAGACCGACGAAGGCGACGAAGAGAACAACTCGGAAGAGAACGATGACGAGCCCGGCGAGACCGAGTCTGAACCCTCTCCGGACTCCGAAGAGCCCGACGCTGGGGACGCGGAAGAGGACGACGACAAGTCGCCGCCCGGCAAGTCCGATGGAAATGGCGCTGGCAATGGAAAGCCGCCGAAGAAGTAACATATAGCTATCGTAGACCGGACCATTCCTCCCGCAGATCGGCGCGCAACACCAGCGCCTCCTCCCGCTCCCCCAACACATCGGTCTCCCGTGACGGTCGTCGCTGGCTCACTTCAGCCTCGAAACGTCCGGCTTTTTGCGCCCACCGATGGTCATCTATTACGTTGTGGTCGGTCGAGGATGGTCGTGTTCGCGACCGGTCGATCATCGGGACCTGGACGCAGACAAGCTGCGTCGGTTGACGGCAGGAGACCGCCGTCGAGGAGGCGAATCGCAATGGAGAACTTCATGAACGCGGCGGCGCAGACCGCGGTGTCGGTCGGGGCGAAGCTGCTGGGCGCGTTGGCGCTGTGGATCGTCGGCCGCTGGGCCGTCGGCATGGTGCTGAGCCTCGCCGGCAAGGGCCTATCAGTGCGTCACATCGACGCCACCCTCTCGCGTTACTTGGTCTCGGCGCTCGGCGTCGTCCTCAACCTGCTTCTCTTCATCGCGATCCTCGGCGTATTCGGGGTGGAGACGACCTCCTTCGCCGCCGTCTTTGCGGCAGCCGGCGTGGCCATCGGCATGGCCTGGTCGGGGATGTTGTCGAACTTCGCGGCCGGCGTTCTGATGGTCGTACTTCGCCCCTTCAAGACGGGCGACTTCGTTCAGGCTGGCGGTGTGACCGGCACCGTCGAGGAGATCGGCCTCTTCGTCACCACCATCAACACACCGGACAACGTTCGTACCTTCGTGGGCAACAGCGCCGTCTTCGGTGGGACCATCCAGAACTACTCGGCGAACCCACATCGCCGCGTCGAGCTGAAGGCACAGCTCGATAGCTCCGCCGACGTCGCGAAGGCGATCGCCATCTTGCGCGCCGCCATCACGGCTATCCCGAACGTCACCCAGACGCCGGCACCGGAGGTCGACATCCTCGAGTTCACCCTCGCCGGTCCAGTGCTCTCGGTACGGCCCTACTGCCACAATGACCACTACTGGCAGGTCTACTTCGAGACCAACAAGGCCATCCGCGACGAGCTCGGCAAAGCCGGCTTCGCGGCCCCGGAGGTCCACCACCGGGTCCACTCCGCGGCGAACTAGCGGGGCGTCAGCGAGGCGCGGCGTTCAGCCGCTCCTTCACGGCGCAACCTCGTGCGTCGCCCGCGGTGCACCCCTTCTCGGCTAGCGCGCGGGCCTGCTGCAACACCTCGGGGCGCCCCGACGCCTTGGCCTCGACCACTTCTGCGGCCATTCCACAGCAGTCGGCCCGCCCGAGCTCGCACCCTCTCGAGAGCGCCGTTTCGGCCTTCTGCGGATCGGCGGCGCCACCGATGCCCTGCCAAGCCATCACGGCGCCATTCAAACAACCGAAGGCCTGACCGAGCTCGCAACCGCGCAAGTAGGAGGCCCGCGCCGCCTCGGGGTCGCGCGCTCCGCCCTCGCCGTTCAGCTGTGAAGCGGCGACGTTGACGCACCCGGTGGCGCTCCCGAGGCGACATGCCCTCTCGAAGAGGCCACGCGCCTTGTCGTGATCGACGCCACTGGCCAGCTTCCCTCCGGCCCAGCTCAACCCGAGTAGGTCGCAGGCCTCGCCATCATCGAGCTCACAGGCCCTCGCGCGAAAGCGCGCCCCTTCTTCGACGTCCGCTGCCACGCCGTCCGGGCCGGCGGTGAGGACGTTCCCGGCTCGAGCGCAGGCGATCGCCGCGCCGAGGTCGCAGCCCCGACGGTAGTGACGAAGCGCGGCGGCGTAGTCGGGTCCCTTGCCGATGCTCCCCTCGACGTGAAGGCCCGCGAGGGCTGCGCAACCGATGCCCTCACCGAGGGTGCAGGCCTTCTCGTACCAGACTGCGGCCGCGGGTCGGTCGACGTCGACGCCGCCTTCCCCGACGCTGTACGCGATGCCGAGGTTGCCGCACGACGCGGCGTCGTCGAGCGCACAACCCGCTCGAAAGGACGGCAACGCGCCGGGGCGGTCTCGAGAGACGCCCTCGACGCCGAGCCAACGTAGGTTGCCCGCCGCGCGGCAGGAGGGCCCGTCTCCGAGCGTGCACGCCTTGTCGAGATGCACGAGGCTGCAGGGGTCCTCGCGCTGCCGGCAGGCGTCGGCGGCGCGCCGGGCGTCGTCACGTTCCGGGGTGGCTGGCGGAGCCGCGCTGGCGGCAACGGCAAGAAAGACGAGCGGCGAGACCGTAGCGGCGAGGCGATGGATCATACCGCGTTTGTAGCAGCGCCACGGCCGGTCCATAAGCGGTTGCCTCGCCTTCGGGGTCGACGACGACGCCGGCGGCGGCTACGATCGCGGCGTGCTTGGGACACACCCACCGCTAGGACCTCGGCGCTGAGGCGACGACATGACCGGCCCCTACCTGATCGCGCGACTGCGCGACGAGCTGGCGTGGTCGCGGCGCCGCGACGCCAAAGAGGCATGGGCTCTCATCGCCGTGGGGCTCGTGTTCGTCGCGCTCTACGCGGCGCTCGGGCACGGCGGCCTGCTCGCGGTAGGGGTCGGCGCCATCGTGCTCGCCGTGTTCCTCGGGCTCTTCTTCCTCTGGCTCGGCGGTCGCTCGTCCGTCATCGATCGGCTCGAACGCCGCGCCGATGACGTGGTGTGGGTCTACGCGCGCGTCGGCGCCACCTCGGCGCGCAACTCCGCGCTGTACTTCGGGTTCTCGGACGGATCGGGGCTCGACGTCGCGATCCGGCCCACGTCCTCGGACGCATTGATCGAGAGCGCGTCCCTGGCCTTCCCGACCGCGACCATCGGGTTCACCGGCGACGCGCAACGTCGCTTCATGCACGATCCGGCGTCACTCCGGGTTCCAGCGCGCCAGCGGTCGCTACGGGTAAGGCCTTCCGAGCGCGAGACCGCGTGGCTCGTGCCCTTTGCCCGAGCGACCCTGCTGAAGACCCGCGTCCTCGGCTGGCTGGGCGTCGTCATCGCGGCGCTCGGCGGCCTGGGGTTCGTCATCGTCATTGCAGCCAGCAGCGGTGGGGAGCGGCTGGGACTCTCAGCCGTTTTCGCGGTCGTGGCGACGCTCGGCGGCGCGCTCGCCGTTCCGGGTTTCAGGCGCTTCGAAGGCTCTCCTCTCCACGCCGCACTCACGACCGGCGACGGCCTCGCGGACGTTCGCCTCGTCGAGGGGCCCGACGGCGCCGGTGACATCATCCCGCTCGCGATGGTGACGCTGACCAGCGGGCGTCGCTACACCTTCTGGGTGGACGTGCCGCCGCCGGCCCGCGAGGCCCGTCAATGACGCCCGAGACGTCCACCGACCTCGAGCTCACCTGCTGGAGCTCCGTTGCCCCGGATCGCGCATGTGGGATGACGAGGTAAGTGTATGGAATCGAACACTTCGGACGTGCATCGACGATTCGCTCGGCGTACTCTCCCGAACGGAGGTAACTCATGGGGCTCACACTTGAGAGAAACGCCGCGCCATCGGCAGCCGCTGGGGCACCTTCGCCCGAGTCGACGTCGACGACGGGCGCACTGACGCGAGGGAAAGGCTACGCGGCCGGCAAAGCCGCGCTCTCACCCGACGGAGTCAAGGGCAGCGCTCTGGTTGCGGGGACCGCTCAAACCACCGAGCTCGCGCGATCCAACGGCATGACGGCCCGATTGACCGAGACGCTCGCAAGCTCGCCGACAGTAAGCCTCGACGACGCGGTCGCCATCGCCCGTACTCGAGTCGCACAGGCCTGGAGCGATCAACACGCCACGGTCACGACCGTCGGTAACCACGGCGAGCGCGCCAAGGGCAAGGGCCGCAAACATGCCGTGTTCATGGCGAACGCGCACTACAAGGACACGCAGGGCTTCACACCGCTCGAAGAGACCGTGACCGAAGCCCAGGCGCTTGAGGGAGCCCTCGCGACCCACGGCTACGCGTCACAAGGCATCAATGTCGACCTCAGGGCCGCTGAGATGCGCCGCATCGCCGCCACGGCCGCGCTCGGGACGGGCGTCGCACCAGGCGACCACGTGGTCATCCACTACGGCGGCCACGGGCTCACGGCAGGTCTCGCCGGACATACGCTCGACGGCTGGAAGCGCGCGCGCGAGGACGCGATCACCGACTCCGCCATCCCAGGTGACGAGGGGCGTCAGCTCAAGCCGGTCGCCGAGAGCATGAAAGGCTCTAAGACCCGTCCCGGTCTCGACGAGAACGACTTCCTACCCTACGAGTCGCTTGAGGCCATCGCACGGACGGCCGTGTCGAAGGGAGTACACGTCTCGATGATCCTCGATGCCTGTCACTCAGGCGTCGCCACCGACCTCGTCCGCAGCCGCCGCGACTACAAAGCGGACGGTAGCACGCAGGACACGACTGGCCCGGAGAGTGGCCAGGGCGTCGCCGCCGCGGCGTCGGGTGGCAAGGACCTGAGTATCGGCACGAAGCTCGCGCTCATCGGCATCACTCGCGCGTGGGAGGCCGACCAGACCGCTGCCCGTCGCGAAGGCGAGTCCGGACGGGCGGCGCGTATGGCGGAGGTCGACGCCCGCTATCTCGCGGCGCTCCAGCAGCTCTGGCAGGAGTTCATCGCGGCACGGTTGACCGCCATCGAAGCCGAGCTCCACGCGAAGGGCTGCGCCCAAGGCGCCGCGCCGGCCATGCCGAGCGCCATGGGCCCACTCGGCGACGTGCTGGCTTGGCTCGATCGCTCGTACGAGGCGCTGGCGGCCAGCTAGCGCGACCGGAACGCCGTGTCGTCGCCCATGAACCGAAAGGACTCCGTCATCTACGACGGCTTCGAGCTTGGGAGCGATGCGCCCGTACGGGTCATCGCGTGTACGAGCTGCGCTGCGACCATGGACCTCCCTCTCTCGGGACTTTTGGGTTCGTTCGTTCGGTGGCGACACGTCGAGCCCGCGCTGTCCGAGCGGCTCGCCGCCGCCGCGTCGCTGGCGCCGTCCGAGTGGACCGGCCTCCCCGAGCTCCGGACCCGAGACGGCTTCGACCCGTACTTGGCCCGGCTCGAGTGCCCTCGCTGCGGCGTGACGCACGCCGTCGTGCTCGGTTATGGGGAGTTTCAGCCGGCGCGGTACCTCGCTACTGTCGAGGCCATCGTGGCTACTGCGGACCTGTGAGGGGTTCAATGTCGGCAGACGCTGCGGCAACCGACGGGACCGCGCGATCTACCCCCAGGCCCGGTCGCAAATCCCAATCATGTCCTCTAGATCCGCCTCACGCGGGTTGAACGCAACCGGTCCGTCATCGAGCGCTCGCTCGGCGAGTGTACGGAGGGCGGTGCGCTCGAGCTTGCCCGTCTCGGCGAGCGTTCGCGGGAGCTTGCAACGCGCGTGAAGGGTGTCCCGGAGGCGCCGAAGGTGGACGATGGTCTCGGCGCCGCGGCGGC
>JADMJS010000554.1 GCA_018780435.1 Myxococcales bacterium | reverse complement strand
TCAGCCTCGAGGTGAAGACCGAGATCCGCTTCATCCCGAACGACAAGAAGTTCGTAAAGCCCGAGGTGAAGGGATCCGTGAGCGTGAAGACGGTGGACGACGCCGAGTAGAGTCGGCGTCAGCGAACGCCGGTGATCTCGCCGTCATCGGTGACATCGATGCCCAGAGCCGCTGGCGCCTTGGGCAGCGCCGGCATGGTCAGGATCTCGCCGGTCAGCGCGAGCAGAAAGCCCGCTCCGGCTCGAATTCGGGCCTCGCGTACGTTCAGTGTGAAGGGCGGTGGATCGCCACCGAGCGCGGGATCATCGGACGGCGACAGGTGGGTCTTCGCGACGCAGACTGGCAAGTTTCCAAGTCCGAGCGCTACAGCGCGCTTGAACTCCTTCTGAGCTGCCGGCGCGAAAGTCACCCCGTCCGCGCCGTAGACCCGCTTCGCGATCGCCGTGATCTTGGTCTCGTAGTCCGCGTCCAGGTCGTAAGAGAACTGAGGTGCCGGCGCGGGCGCCGCGAGCGCCGTCATGAGCGCGTCGGCGAGCGCGAGCCCCCCTTCGGTCCCGTGGGCAAAGCCGGTGTGGCGGGCCACGGTGAGCCCGCGTGAACGGCACGCCGCGTCGATGGCGTCGAGCTCGGCCGCGGTATCGCGGTCGAAGATGTTGATGGCGACGACCGGCTCGAAGCCGAAGCTCCGGATGGCGCGGACGTGCCGATCGACGTTGGCCATGCCGCGCAGGATGGCGCCGACCGCTCCGTCGCCGGCGGCCCCGTCGGCGTCCGCGGTGAGCTCGGCGTCGCCACCGTGAGCTCGGAGCGCGCGCGCCGTCACTACCAGGACTACTGCGGACGGCCAGAGCCCCGACTGGCGGCATTTGATATCGAAGAACTTCTCGCCGCCGAGATCGAAGGCGAAGCCGGCTTCGGTGACGACGACGTCGGCGAGCGCGAGCGCCGCCCGGCTCCCAATGACGCTACTGCAGCCGTGCGCGATGTTCGCGAAGGGCCCGCCATGGACGAAGGCGGGCGTGCCGTCCGAGGTCTGCACGAGGTTCGGCAGGACGGCGTCGGCGAGGATGGCGGCCATGGGGCCCGTCGCGCCGAGGCTCTGCGCCGTCACGGGCCGGTCTTGCCCGTCATAGCCGACGATGAGCCGTCCGAGCCGCGCCTTGAGGTCCGCGAGGCTCGATGCGAGGCAGACGGCGGCCATCACCTCGGACGCGGCCGTGATGTCGAAGGCGGTCTCGGAGAGCGCCCCGTCGAGCCCGGTGACGATATGGCGGAGGGCGCGTTCGTTCATGTCCATGACGCGCCGCCACGTGACGCGCCGGGGATCGGGGGCGCCGGGTGAGCGGAAGTGGATGGCGTTGTCGGTCAGCGCGGCGAGGAGGTTGTTGGCGGCGGTAATCGCGTGCAGATCACCCGTGCAGTGGAGGTTGATCTGGGCGGACGGCTCGAGGCTGGCGCGACCGCCTCCCGTGCCACCACCTTTGGCTCCGAAGATCGGCCCCATCGACGCTTCGCGCAGCGCGACGAGCGTCTTCACCCCGCGCGCACGGAGCCCTTGCCCGAGCGTGATCGAGGTGGTCGTCTTGCCTTCACCGTACTTGGTAGGGGTAATGGCCGACACAAGCACGAGCTTCCCCCGCGGTTCCTCGGCGAGGAGCCGTTTCACCGCCAAGTGAGTCAGCTTGGCCATGTTGCGGCCTTGGAGCGACACCTCGTCGGCAGTGAGGGCGAGGTCTTGGGCGACGTCGAGGATGGGGCGCAAGCGGCGGGGAGACGTGGGCATCGCGAACTCCAAGCCCGAGCGGGCGGGGGCTCGAGCGGCCGGAGGCTACCGCCCCGTCACGGCGGCGACAATCGTGCAAAACGCCCCATCGGGCCCGTGGGTGGCGCGACGCTGAAATAGTTGCGCTTCGCTCCGGGCGACCTTAAGGAACGCGGTGATGGCGAGCACTCACCCCCCGGACGACACGTCGGAACTCGCGCTCCTGGCGCTCGTGGATAGCGAGAGCCCGCTGCAGCCGACGCCCGTCCACGTCCCTCAAGCGGACGACGGCGATGACGCCCATGACGCGGCCTCCGTCGCGACCGTCCTCTGTCACTGGGCGCGTCGCCGCGGCGAGCCGCCCGAGCTCCTGCGGACGCTCAAGTCCGCTGGCGTCGACGTCGCGGACCTCGTCGCCGAGGGGATCTTCGGCGCCGACGCGCTCGCTCGGGACGACGGCTGGGAGACGGCCATCGGTCGCCTCGTCGACCTCTGGTGGCTCGATCTCCGCGGCGGGATCACGACCGCCAACGCGGTCGGCCGGCGCCTCTCGGCCGAACAGCTCGACATCCTCGAGAAGGCAGCGTTCGCGGTCCTCGAAGCACGAGACCGTTTCGATCGCCCATCGGGACACCTCGATCTGCAGAGCCGCTTCATCGCCCTCGTGGAACCACGAGAGCTCGCGGACGCCGATGTGGACGCCGCCGCCGTCATCGCGAGGGGCCTCGCCTGGGTCCTCGGTCTCCGAATGGATGACCCCGCACCGGCCGTCGCGTGGGTGCGTTCGGATCTCTCCATCGATGTCGGCCGCGCCATCGCCCGCGACCTCGTTCTCCTGAAGAACGCGCGCTTCATCGGCGCCCTGCTCTTCCGCGGCGACACGCGCGGGCGTGCGCTCGCCGCAGCGAGCCTCTATTTCGCGGGCAAACCCACGATCGAGGCCATCCGGAACGACGCGTCGATCGCGCCCGTCTCGGACCTGCTTCGTCTCGCCGAGACGCACGGCCTCCTCGGCCTCGCCGCCGACGGCTCGGGGACCGACGCGGCGGCCGCGGTACGAAACGCACTCCGCGGCGCCCTCCTCGTCCACGTCTTCTGTGGCGACGCCCTCGGCGGGATGCCGTGGTGGCGTGTCTTTCGCGGGGAAGAAGCCCTGGCCGCGAGCCTGAACGAGCTGGGCGCGTCGCGCGACGCCCTGGCCCGCGACATCGCCGCGGGCCTCCCGATGCGCCTCGAAGGGCGCGGGCTCCGCGACACGGTCGTCCGCGAGGCGATCGCCCTCTGCCTCTGTGACGTCCTCAGCCGTGACGTCGTCTACAGCGCCCCACTTCGCCTGACGGAGTCGCGCATCAAAGAGTGGCGCCACGACGGTGAGACGGAGCGCGCCCAGGACGGGCTCCGCGACTACGCGCGCACGCTCGTCGTGGCGGCGCGTCGGCTTCTCGACTACGGCAAGAAGCCCATCGCAGAGGCCCTGTATGCGCGCGTGATCCGGCTACGCGGCGAGTTCCCGGGCGTGCTCATGCCGGACATCTTCCCCGACCGCCTTGAGCGGGCCATTGAGCTCGGCGAGACCGACGGGCTGGCTCGCCGGCTGCGGGTGGAGTACGAGCACGGGAGCGCGGGGACCCAGCGCCCGTCGGCACGTCGGGCCCCCGAAGACCCGCTCGGCCAACCGGCCGACGTCGTCGCTGCCGTCTCCGGGACCGAACCGCTGCCGATCGCCACGGCCGTCTGGGCCGGCGCCATCGCCTGGACGCCGATCCGGCTGCTCGATGGCCTCGTGCCGCTGCCGCTTCGACGTATTGCGACGCGCTTCTTCCGCTTCATGGGGGCGACCCCGTCCTCACGGCTGCTACTCTCGGCGGAAGGTGACGGAGTGCTCCATGTGACGCAGCGCCTCTTCGGCGTCCCCGTCTACCGAGAGCGCCATGCCGTGCCCGCCCATCGCGTCTTCGTCTTCCCGACGGACAGCCCGCGCGCCGACCGACTCCTCGGGCGCTGGGCCGCGCTCCTGGTCGCGCTCTCGACGATCGGGACCTGGCTCTTCCTGAAGGCGTCGGACGACGTCGGACGCCTGCTCGCCGGGTGCCTCATCGGCGGCTCCCTGCTAGGCTACATCGGCGCCCTCAGCCTCCATCGGGTGGTGTCGCGCGGCCTCGCTATGGTCGTGCTCGACGAGAAGGATCGGCCATCGGTCTGGTCATTGCGCCCAGAAGATCGCGGGCTCCTCGTTCAGTACGCCGAACGGGCGATCATCGAGTCGGTCGCGAAGGTGGTGCCACATGATCCGGCGAGCCCGCTCCCCAAGGCTCAGGTTCCCTCGAACCAACCGCGTTGACGCCGAATCGGCATCGAAATCGGCCGCGTCAAGATCGTCCAGCACGATCGCACGTTGGAGGTGGACTCTCCGCGTCCGACCTCGTCGGGCCGGCCATCCACACCTCGAGGAGCCCTCATGACCGACCAACCGACGTCGAGCTGGCCGATGCCGCTTCGAATCGCCTCCCTCGCCGCCATCGTCGGGGTCTCGGGATGGCTCATCTGGCAGACACAGCAGCAGTCGGCGGTGCCGGTCGCGCCCGCACCGAGCAAGGTGGCGGTCCCTCCACCCGCATCAGCCTTGCCCACCGCCACCCCCGCTCTGGCGACGCCGCCGCCGACGACAGCGGCCGCCCCGTCGTCGGCGGCGGTCGTGGCGCCCGCGCCCGAAGCAGCCCCACCGGTACCGAGGGCAGCCGTCGCCGCCGACGCGCCGCCCGCCGCCGACGGGGAGCCTGGCGGCAACGCTGACCCGACCTTCTTTCATTCGAGCAAGGCCATGGTGATGCCGGCCAAAGCCCTGGTGCCCCCGGAAACGCCCACGCCGCCAGCAGAGCCAGTCGAACCTAACCCCGTGTTCCTGCACTCGTCGAAGGCGATGATGCCGTCGACCTTGCCGTCCCTTGTCGCTCCGTCACCGTCGCCGTCGCCGTCGCTCTCCGCGCCGGATGCCGGCAGCGCTCCGGACGCGGACGCGCCAGCGGAGCCCGTGTTCATCCCCTCCTCGAAGTTCGCCGACCCGGCGCTCTTCAAGAAGCTCCTGGAGGAGAAAGACGTCCCGACGCCCCAGGAGCAGCGCTGACCATGTGGGTGGCTGCACTGTTCTTCGGCGTCATGAGCGTCCTCTTCTGGGCGCTCGAGCGGTCCTTTCCAGCGCGTCGCGAGCGAGTCTTCCGGTCCGAGTGGGGCACGGACTTCCTCTTCTATGCCGGCCAAGCCGTGGTCTGGAATGGCGCCGTGGTGAGTGGGCTCGTGCTCGTCGCGCAGGTGACGACGGCGTTGCCGCTGGGTGGCCTCAGGGATTCAGTTCGATCACTCCCGCTGTGGGCACAGATCGCGCTCATCATCGTGCTGTGCGACGTCGCGATCTATTGGTTCCATCGGGCCAGCCATGCGCTACCCCTCCTGTGGCGATTCCACCGTGTCCACCACACGACCGAACATCTGGACTGGCTCGCTGCGTACCGTGAGCACCCCATCGACGGCTTCTTCACCCGTCTGGTGGAGAACCTCCCGGCGATCCTGCTGGGCTTCCCACTCGAGGTCATCGCCGGCTTCGTCGCGTTCCGGGGCCTCTGGGGCCTCTTCATTCACAGCAACGTGTCGATCCGGCTCGGTCCCCTCGAATGGCTCGTTGGCGCTCCCCGCCTTCACCACTGGCACCACGAGAAATCCGAGAACAACCACTGCAACTTCGCAAACTTGAGCCCGATCATGGACCGTCTCTTCGGCACCTTCTACGACCCCGAGGCGGCGCCCCTGCGATTCGGGATCGCGGAGCCGAGCCCCCGCAGCTACCTGGGCCAGCTCGTCGCGCCACTCGTGCCGGCGTGGTCCGTTCGGGCGTTCGGCGGGTCCAGGAGCGCGGACGAGGTCGTTACCCGACTCGAACACGCGTCGGCCCACGCCGCGGCGCGGTGGTTCGGTCGCACGGGAGTACACGGTGCCTCTCCGTCAATACGCCATCGATGGCTAGACAGACCGGGGGGCGCGGACTAGCTTTCGGGCCCCCAAGGGGAACCCGTGGCCCAGGAGTCTAGCG
>JADMJS010000295.1 GCA_018780435.1 Myxococcales bacterium | reverse complement strand
TCTGCTCCTTCAGCTTCGCCTGCTTTGCCTTGCACTCGGCCTTGTGCTCCTGCCAATGCGCCAGCTGGCACTCGTGCGAGCAGTAGAACTTCTCCATGCAGCCGCTGCAGCGGTCGGTGGCCAGCTCGCCGCACGCACTGCACGGCGACCTCGTGATCGCTGTCGACGAGCTGCTGCTCGTCTGCTTCGTGGCCGCCTGCTCCTCGGCGATGAGTTGCTCGATTTCCTCGAGAGCAGCAGGCGCATCCTCGTGGCCTGCCATGCTCGCGCGCTCCAGCCACTCGGCGGCCTTCACCAAGTTCATCGCCACACCGTCACCGTTGTAGAAACTGGCCCCCAAATTGAACATCGCAACGGCATTGCCCAGCTCGGCCGCTTTGAGGTACCACAAGATGGCAGTCGGCGCGTTCTTCTCGAGACCGCCCATGCCGTTCTTGTAGCAAAAGCCCATGAGTGCTAGAGCATTCGCGCTGCCCATCTCGATCGCACGCCTGAGCCAGACGAGTTGCTCCGGATCGTCCTTGTTGTCCTCGCCCAGCCACTTGCCGATGGCAAACGTGGCTTCGACGTGGCCGCCCTCGGCAGCCTTGCGCATGAGCCGCATCGCTTCGGCAAGATTCGGCGCAACGCAAGCCTCGGGCACGCCTTCGCGCAAGTGACTCGCCAGGGTGAACATGGCTTTCAGGTGGCCCGCCTTGACCGCTCGTTTGTACCACTCGATCGCCTCGGCGACGTTCTTGGCGACACCTCGGCCGTGCTCATACGCGAACCCGATGTTGAAGATCGCGCCTCCGTGCCCGAGCGCCGCTGCCGCACGCCACTCGCCCAGCGCCTCAACATATCGCTTCTCGGCGTCCAACGCACAACCTCCGACGAAGTGCAACTCAGCTCGCACCTCGTTGATCTGAGCACTTTTTTTCATCGTTCAACCCGCACCTTCATTGAACGCCGTTGACAAACTCGGCAAACTCGTCAAAGAGCACGTTGAAGGCGCTGTTGTCGGCGTCGTAGGCGGCGAGCGCGGCGC
>JADMJS010000678.1 GCA_018780435.1 Myxococcales bacterium | reverse complement strand
CGGCGGCGGAACGCACGGCGGCGGTGGCGGTGGGCTGAGCGGCTTCTTCACCGTGACCGGCAACACTGCGTCAGCGCTGATCGTCGCTGGCGGCGGCGGCGGCGGAAGCTACGCCGGCACGTCGTGCGACGCGATCGTGGCATCGTCGCCGGTCGCCGTCACGGGCGCTGCAGCCGCCTCGACGCAGCCGGCGTCGTGCCGCACGACGAGCAACGCGATGTTTGGCCTGGGCGGCGCACCGTCAGACCCAACTGCGCCCGACGGCGTCAACGGCACGGCTCACCCCTCGTGGGACGGCGGTCAGCTCACCGACCAGAGCTGCCGAACGCAGGGCGGCTTTGGCGGCGGCGGATCTGGCGGAGGCACGCACAATGGCTTTGGCTCGGGCGGCGGCGGCGGCGGCTCGCCGGGCGGCGGCATCAGCGCGCCTGGCGACGGCCTTGGTGGCCCCGCGGGTCGCTCGTTCGTCGTCAGCAACGCGCTGACGATGGACTTGACGAGCATCGCGCTCACTTTCAACGGCGCGTCAACGGCGGCGCGCCAGGCTGGCGCCAACGGCCTGATCCGCATCGAGTGCACTGGACCGTCGCTGCCAACGACGTCAACCAGGCTGACCACGACCACGACCACGCCCACGACGACCACGACGACAGCGCGCCCGACCCCGCGCCCAACAACAGCTGAGCCGACTCCCTCACCCACGCCGTCGCCCACGCCCTCACCCACACCGTCGCCCACACCGTCAACGACACCGTCATCGGCATCGCCCACGTCGGCGCCAGCGTCGGCGCCAACGTCAATGCCGACATCGGCAGCGCCACCTCTGACCACCACGTCTGCTGCACGTCTCAGCAGCACGTCTCAGTCAGGCTCTGGTACGTCTGGTCCAGGATCGTCAGTCACGTCTGGATCGTCTGGCACATCAGGAAACGCCGTTGTGACCGATGCGGGTGGCGACGGCGTGGTTGTCGACGACGAAGACGTGCAATCGAGCAAGCTCTTTGTGCCGCTGATTGTCGTGGCCAGTT
>JADMJS010000720.1 GCA_018780435.1 Myxococcales bacterium | reverse complement strand
GCGCCTCTGGTATCAGGACCGCCATGAAGAGCCTCTACTTTCAGACCCTCGGATGCCCCAAGAACCGCGTCGACAGCGAGGTCATGCTCGGTGCCCTCGGTGGAGAAGGCTACATCCTGGTGGACGACCCGTCGGACGCCGACGTGCTCGTCGTCAACACCTGTTCGTTCATCGAAGCCTCGAAAGTCGAGTCCATCGATGCGATCTGGGGACTTGTGGACGTGAAAGAGCGCTCGAACCATCAGCAGAAGGTGGTCGTCGCGGGGTGCTTCGCGCAGCGCTACTCGGACGCGATCAAAGACGAGATCCCCGGCGTCGACCTCATCATCGGCACCGGCGAGTACCACCGCATCGCGGAGCTCATGAACACACCCTCGCTCCCGGGCGCGCCGACCATCGCCGTGGGGCGGCCCTACTACGTCCACGATCAAGCCACGCCCCGCATGATCACGACGGCGCGACACACGTCCTATCTGAAGATCGCCGAAGGCTGCAGTCAGCAGTGTACCTTCTGCATCATCCCGAAACTACGCGGGAAACAGCGAAGCCGGGCCATCCCGGACCTCGTGCTTGAGGCGCGCCAGCTCGCCAACGCAGGCGTCAAAGAGCTGAACCTCATCGCGCAGGACCTCACTCACTACGGGTCGGATCTGAAGGACGGCACCGAGCTGCACGAGCTCCTTCCCGCGCTCTGCAAGGTCGACGGGATCGAATGGATACGGCTGCTCTACTGCTATCCACACAACGTCACGGACCGCCTCGTGGAAGTCATCGCCACCGAGAAGAAGGTCCTGCCCTACATGGACATCCCGCTCCAGCACATCGATGACGCGGTGCTCATGACCATGCAGCGCCGCACGACCCGGGCCATCACGGAAGATCTGCTCGGGCGGCTGAAGCGCGGTGTGCCGGACCTCGTCCTTCGCACGACCTTCATCGTCGGCTTCCCAGGCGAGACCGATTCGCAGTTCGAACGTCTCCAAGAGTTCGTGGCCGAACAGAAGTTCGACCGCGTCGGCGTCTTCACTTACTCGTCGGAAGACGGCACCCGCGCCGCGCGCTTCGACGACGACGTGCCCGCCGAGGTCAAGGAGGAGCGCCGCAATCGGCTCATGGCGATGCAGCAGGAGATCAGCGCCGACAGGCTCCAAGCGCTGGTCGGCACCGAGATAGACGTGCTCGTGGAGGGCCGCAGCGAGGAGACGGACCTCCTCCTGCAGGGCCGCTACTCCGGACAAGCGCCGGAAGTCGACGGCGTGACCTACATCAACGAAGGCTACGCCGAGCCGGGGACCATCGTCCGCGCCGAGGTCGTGCAAGCCGGCGACTACGACCTGGTCGCCCGCATCGTCGAGTAACGCCATGGCGCGTGACGAAATCCCCGTCACCCCCGCGGTCCGCGTGCTGAGGGCCGAGAAGGTCGCCTTCGAGCCCCACCTCTACCCCTACGAGGAGAAAGGCGGCACGGCGTCATCTTCGAAGGCGCTTGGCGTCCCCGAGCACTCGGTCGTGAAGACCCTGGTGATGGAGGACGACACGAAGTCACCGCTCATCGTCCTCATGCACGGCGACAAGCAGGTCTCGACCAAGAACTTGGCGCGACACCTCGGCGCGCGAAGCATCACCCCATGCAGTCCGGAGACGGCCACCAAACACTCGGGTTATCTCGTGGGCGGGACGTCACCCTTCGGGACTAAACGCGCGATGCCGGTCTACATGGAGTCCACCATCGCGGAACTGCCTCGGATTTACCTCAACGGCGGGAAGCGGGGTTTCCTGGTGTCTCTGGCTCCGTCCGAGCTTATGCGCGTGTTGAAGCCCGCCTTGGTCTCCGTCGCCACGGAGTGAGCAGCGCGCCGCCGTCTCGCGAGCACGACGAGGAGGCCGGCGGCGAAGGTCCAAAACCACAACGCGGACGCCTCAGGTCGCCGTGAGGCGGTGCACGCCCCGGAGCCGGCGTCCCGGGTAAGGGCGCCGCTCTCGGCGCTCGCCGAGGGGCCGTCCAGGTCGAAGACGGCATGAACGACCAGGTGTTGTCCCGCGATCGAGAACGTCGCGCTCGCGAGAGGGAACGGGAGCCTCTCCGGGACCGGAAAGAGCGCGAGCCGGTCGGCGAGCTGGGCCACGACTCGCGCCGCGAGTGCCGCGGGCCCGACGAAGGTGGTCTGCGCTCCGGTGGGCACGTTGAGCCCGATGATCCCGTCGCTGCGCAGCTCGGGAGTGAGCCCGCTGACCGCGAGGGGGCCGCTGTGCCGAGTGAGGAGGTGGTCGGCCGTGCCTACGCGGACGAAGGTCTCCACGAGCGCCGCGGTCGACGTGAGAGTCAACGACACGCCCTCACCGGACTCGGTCAGTTGTAACGTCGGCGCGGCGAGCCACGACAGGCGCGCGACGACCGGCGTGTGGCCCGGTAGCGCGCTCTCGGGTCCGTACAGAGCGGCCTCCCCAGCGAGCGGGAGGACGTCGGCGAGCGTCCCGATCGGCATGGGTGCGACGCCACAGAGGCTTCCGGCGGAGAGCGCGGCAGCGACGACGGCGTCGAGGGCGTCCTGACGCACGGTCATGACGAGATCCGCACCCGCCCACGTGAGCCCCTCCGGCGCGGGGCTGGTGATGGGGGCGGGGAGCGTCGCGGGCACCCCGGAACACGGTGACGCGACGGCGCTGACCCCGACGGAGAAGGGCAACGCGAGGAGGGCTGTGCCCGAGACCAACACCGGCGGATCGGCGCTGTTGATGTCGCTCAGGAGGGTGACGCTCACCTCGCCTCCTTCCGGGAAGGTCGCCGTCGAACGGGACGGCGTCCGCGCCAAGGCGAGCGCCGCGACCATCCGTGCGAGGGGCTGACTGAACGCCTTCTGGCTGAGGAGCGCGCCGAGGAAGGGCCCTAGCAGCGCGTCTAGTGCGTCACCGGGCGCGAGGCTGCCGCAATCGACGAGCGACAGATCGAGAGGTGGGCTGGCTCCCGGAATGACCGACGCGCCGGTGGGCGCAACCGAGACCTGGATCCGGCCGAGGACGTCGCGACCGACCTGCAGCGGGATGCGCAGTGTGCGCGCACCGGCCCCGGGCATGACGCGACAGTCCTGGAGCTCACCCGTCACGGGCAGCGGATCGCCGTAGAGCGAAATCTCGACCCGGGCGGCGAGACCGTCGTCCTGGGATGCCCCGGAGGTCGGCGTGAGCTCGAGCGTGATCGACTGCACGCGCACCTTCCAGACCGCACCGCTCCCCCCGATGGTGAGGGGCGGCCCAGGCGTGTCGCTCGCGACCACGCTGACGGGGATGGCGAGCGGCACGTCGTCTGGAAAGGCGCTCGCGGCGAAACGGCTGCCAAGGCCGTCGTAGCGCGCGAACCCAGACGGCGTGAGATAAGCCAGGAGCGCCCCCGAATAAGTACGCGTGGGGGGCGGGTCCTGCGGGGCCAAGTCTTCGGTCCGGACCCCGGCGCACGCGGACGCCCAGATCGAGAGCAGAGCCAAGCGCCACGGGCCACGCGCGTTGGAGTCACTCCGCATCGCGCGTGTCCATCACGACGTGCGGCTCACCGAGGCGGGCGAAGGCGACCCAGGTCCCGGACGCGACGGAGGCGGCCGCGAGGCGCCCTTGAAGGGGTTCGGCGTCAGCGAGGGCCTCGTGGCTCCACCGGCCGAAGTCGTCGCGCGTGGCCAGCCTGACCACATGTTCGGACGCGTCGAAGTACGCGACCGTCGGCCGGCCCGGCGCCCCGGAACCGAGGGGCGCAAAGGACAGCGACGGCATCTGACCGACGTAGCGCGAGAACGCCCCTAGCTCGCCAGCGCCGTCGTCGATGACCACGACCGCCTTCTCACCTTTGACGCTGGTCGCGTAGGCGAGCTGCCCGCGGGTGCGGTCGAAGAACGCGATGGCCAGCTTCCCGGAGCGCGGGTCGACGGCGACGGATGACCAGTAGCCGACATCACCGAGGTCACGCTCCTCATCGCTCCCCGCGATGGTGCGGATGGTGAGCGACTCGCCAGCGCAGGTGAGCAAGGCGAGGTCGCCCGTCGACTCGAGGTAGAAGGTGACGGCGATGGCGCCGGTGACGTCGACGGTGATGGACGGCACCCCGCCAATTCGGCTCGGGACAACGCCGGCACCCTCGAGAACCGCCGCATCGACGACGCGGGGTTCGAGCGCGAGCAGCGCTGTCCCCGCGGCCGGAATCGCGGCGGCCGGGTTTCGGCAAGCGCCCGTGCTGCTGATGATCCGGAGCGTCCCCGTGGTCGAGTCGAGCGTCGCCACGTGCTCGCCACCACCGGCGTCGAGGGCGAGCGCGACCTGGGTGACGAAGGGCGACAGCTCGTCATCGCCAGCAACGCTCGCGCCGGGCGTGTCCTCCGCGGAGCGCAGACCGGGGCCATCGAGGGGCTCGACCGTCCACGCGCCCCGGCGGCGCGCCAAGAACGCCTGCCCTGCCTCCGCATCGAGATAAGCGACCCGCGGCTCACCGGTGCTGTCGACGGCCAGCGACGGACGTTCACCGACGCGGCGCGATGGCGGGGAGCCGTCATCGACGCGCACGGGCTCGATGAGCTGGGTCTCGCCAGCGGCGTCGATAGTGAGCCGCCCAACGACGAGGGCGCCAAAGTCCACGTCGTGACCAGCGAACCAGACCGCGTCCGAGGGGCCGACGGCGAGCGCGACATCGCCCTCAAGCCGACCGACGATGGGGGCAGGCGCGTCGTCACCGCAGTCGACACACACCGACGTCTCCGCAGCGCCGCACGCCGTCGTCATCGCGCAGACCAGCGCCAGGAGCGTTCGGACGTCGAGAGCGGTCATGTGGCGAAAGAGCGGCATCGGCGCATCATACGGGCCCGTGGGGCGGCGGTCACGTTCGACCCCAGCGGCGCCGGGGGTTCGGAGGTCCGCTCTACCTCACTACCGCTCGATCTCGAGGATACGCGCCTTGACCCCGCCGAGGAGGCCGATGATGGCCGTCGGGTCGTCGCGTGAAAGCGCGATGTGGGTGGCGTCGAGCGTCACTTGATTCCACGTCGGGTCGAGCGCGCACCAGCGGCCAGCGGATTCACCCGGGGTGGTCACGTACGCCTCCGCCCACGCGTGAAAGGCGAAACCCGGCTCGCCGTCGCCCGACCACGCCATGCCCGAGACCTCGCGCGCCGGAATGCCGCCCGCTCGGAGCAGCGCCACAAGCGCCCTCGCGTACTCCGTGCAGTCACCGGCCCCCCCTTCGAAGATGGCGCTCGCCGTCATGGGCGCCGTAGCGAGCGTGTAGCGGAGCGCCCCGGTCACGAGTCGGCTCAGGCGCTCGGCCCGCCCCGGTCCGTCCGTGACGCTCGCGAGTCGGGCGTGAACCGACGGCGCGCCATGGTCGATGAAGGGGGTCGCCTCGAGGTACTTGGTGCGCTCCGCGTCCGCGAGGGGCGTGCTCGGGACGTCCGCACACGCGATGCGCCGCACGTCGAGAACGCCACCGTCCGATCGGGACTGCCGTGCGTCGCTGGTGCCTGCCGCCTCCGGGAGCCCTTCCAGAGCCAACCGGAGCCGCTTCACATCGTCGGGGCGCCCGAGCGGCTTGTCGGCCGGCACGACGGCGAGCCGATAGAGATCGGGCACTTGCAGCGACGGGTTCTTGGCGACGGACTCTTCTTCGAGCACCAGCTTGAAGCCCGGACCGACCGTCATCTCCAGCGCGACGCCCGCGGCCGTGAGCCGGCTCCCGAGGCTCAGCCCGCGCTTCTCGTCGCGACCGTCGACCTCGAGAACGACGGTGGGGACCCCCGAGACCCGCACTTCGCGCTCGCGCACGATGCGGCTCTTGACCTCGATGTCGTCGAGGGTCGACCGGTCGAACTGCCAGAAGGTGAT
>JADMJS010000431.1 GCA_018780435.1 Myxococcales bacterium | reverse complement strand
GGAGCGTGCTGATTGCCTTGGCGAGGTCGCCGCCGACGACGAGCTCGGTGACGAGGTAGAGGTGGCCCGCCGAGACGTAGGAGCCAAAGAGGCGCACGATGTTGGGGTGGCGCAGCCTGAGGAGCAGGTCGACCTCGAGCTGGATCGCCGCCGGCATCGCAGCAGCGTCGGCGATCGGCACGGCGACGGCGGCCTCGTCGGTGTAGCGCGCGAGGAGGCTTGTCTCGGCCGAGCTCTCGCTCGCGAGCGTGCGCAGCTTGCGCGCGTGGAACCAGCCGCTGTCGCTGTCGAGGCGCGTCGGCGTCGATCGGCCCGACGAGAGCGCCGACTGCGGCGAACCGTTGTAGTCGCTCCTGTTGTTGGCGGGCAGCGGTGACGTCGACGATGACGCCGGCGACCAGGGCGGCTCTGCGGCGCCGTCGATGTCGACCCGCTTGATCGCGACGTAGAGCGGGTGGCGGGCGAGTTGGACGTCGATCTGCGAGTCAGAGCCCGTGTTGCGCTCGCTGAACTCGAGCGTGGCCGCGGCTTCATGCTCGGCCGACGTCGCGCTCTCGCCCGGGAACAGCAGCACTCCGACTGACGTCGCCGCCGTTGCCTCGAGGCGGCGGTGTGTTGCGCGCAGCACGATGCCTTGCGCGCCGCCGCCCAAGATGCTCAAGAAGCGGAAGTCGGCCAAACAAGCTTGATCTTCACGCTTGTTCGCCTGCCGGACGTCGGCGGCGATGGTGATTTCGCTTGATCCTGAAAGCGATGATGAATATTGACGGTATTCTGCAGTCATCCGTGATGTCATACAGGGAATGGCCCAAACCTCGTCAAAAACGTTGAAAGAACGAAAATGAAAAAGTCGATCCATGGTGAAACCATGGGCGGGCAGCCCCGGTTCCTTTATTCATGCGGAGAACGGCGGATCTTAATGGACAGAGTGCTCGGGCTGATTGACGCGCCCGCATCCACCCGCACCGTCGAGGGTTTTTTTTTTGGGCAGCGATGACGCGAGTTCAACGCCAAACTCCTGATTTTTTACA
>JADMJS010000034.1 GCA_018780435.1 Myxococcales bacterium | reverse complement strand
TCGCGTCGCCGTAGACCGGGTCCGCGGCGCACGTCGGGTCGAAGGCGCCAGAGCCGGCGACGATGGCGCGCGGCGTGGTCGTGCCGATAGGCGTGGTCGCGTCTTGACCGACGAGCTTCAGAATCGCGCCCCCGACCGACGTCACGCCGTCGCCGCCCTTGAGGGCGCGGAGCTCCACTTTGAACAGCTCGACCTCACCCGTGAGCTCGGCGCCGAGCGCGACCGTGCCGTTGACGCGGAGCTGGCCAGGCACACCCCGAGCGTCCGAGTTGAAGATCCCACCCTTCAGGCTGTCGCCCCGGACCACGCTCACGATCTCGACGACCTCCGGGTCGGTCTCGAGGACGAGGTCGAAGGCGCCGAGCGGGACGTCACCCACGTTCACACGGACGGGCAATTCAAAGAGCGCCGACGCCTCGCGATCCTTGAAGGCGAGTCCGACGGTGTCACCGATGTCGACGTCGCCAACGTCGGCGACGAGGTTCACGTGGAGCGGGAGCTCGGCGGTCACGCCGCCAAACTCGGCACGCAGAAGCGCCGCGCCATTGCCGTGGGCGATGACGCCGTCGTCAGAGATCGCCATCACAGCGGCGTCGCTGCTGGTCGTCACGGCCCCGCCCGCGATCCCCGCCGCGGTCACCGCCTGCGCCGACATCAACGTCACCGGGCCAGTGCTGCCGTCCGAATAGGTCGCGGTCAGGCCGACCGAGAAGGGTCGGCCAGCGACGGCCGACACCGTCGCGCCAGACTCCAGGTCGAAGGTCAGGGCCTTCACCGTGACGGTGCTGTCCGCGACGGTCGCGTCGGTCTCAGCCGTGAAACCGAGGCCCCGCGCCATGATCTTGCCAGTGCCGAGACGCCGCGCCTGCAGCGTCCATCCAGTGGCGGCCACCGCCCCTCGGGCGGAGAGCGCCACCGCCTCGCTGCCCGGCGGAAGCGCGTAGACCTGACCATCCGACAGGCCGAGCCCGACAGACACCGCGCGGCGCTGATGACCGCGCCCCGGCTCGATGCGGGAGAGTGTCAACTCGGACGAGACCGTAAGGCCCGTCGCGCGTACGACGTCGATCGTGCGGCGCAGGGCCGGCTGACCGTGGGTGAGCGGCGTGACCACGAGCTCGACGGGACCGGCGTCGCCCGTCGCGGAGCACTCGAATCCGGTACAACGAATCCCAGGCCCCACGTCGAGCTGCAAGAGCGACCGGGGCACGGCGACGCGACGCCCTCCGACGACCCACTCGGCCTCGAGGACGAACGACGCCGGAAGGCCGGCGACCGTCGCCGCGGGATCCGTCTTCGACACGGCGAGGCGAGAGGGGACTCGGAGTTCGAGGCTCGGGCTCTCGAGGGCCGGTAGGATCACCTGCGCCGACCGTCCAGCGAACTCGATCGCAAACGCCCCGGAACGACGGAGCTTTCCATCGACGTCGAGGTTGCCGGGAGGGACGTCCGCTAGCGAGAGCCGGTAGCTCCCGCCGCCCGAGAGGGTCGCCGTGACTCGGAGCGCGCAGCCCAGCGCATAGGCGTCAATGTCGGCGCATCGCGAGTCGGCCGAGAGCCCCGTCACGGTCAGAGCGTCATCGCCACCGACGTCGACTTCGGCCGTCGCGAGCGCCCGGCCATCGGGACCGCGCGCGCCGATCGCGAAATGTCCACCTCTGCTGGCGCGTAGGACGCGGCCTGCAGATTGCCAGCTCAGACCGTCCGGCAGTTCGAAGGACACTACATCACTAACGTCAACAGACACACCCGCGCCAAAGTTCGCCACGGCCGACAGGGTCGTCGTCTCGAAGCGAGAGACGCCATCGAGCTCGCTTACCGGACGCAACCGCGAGCGCCCGAGTGTGAGTGTGATGGACGGCGCCGCGGGCACGGCCATCGCGTCCGCGCCGGTGGTCTCCGTGACCCGCCCGGCGTCGTCGAGCGAGAGCCCGGGCACCGTCGCCCGTCCCGCCGTCAGGACCTCGGGGTGCGCTGCGAGATCGCCGCCCCAGGGCGCCAAGAGCTCGCCACGACGGGTCGGCTCCGCGACGTCGACGGTCCCGACGCCTTCGTCGCCGCCGGCGCGGCGGGCCATGGCGCCGTCCCAAGCGCTCTGAAGGAGCATCCCGACGTCGAACGCCGTGGCCGCCGTCGGAGAGACCGAGAGCACCATCGTCGTGAGCGACGCGTCACGAGCACCGCCCGCGTTGTCGACCCACGTGACCCGCAGCCGTCCGTCCGCCGAGGCGGGCGACGCGACGAGGCCCGGCGCTGCGTCGCTCACGGCCGCACGAGCGAACGGAACGCCGCGAAGAACGAGATCGAAAGCGGCGACGCCTGAATCGACGTCGATTCGATACTGAGCCGTCTGCCCGACGACGAGGGACGACGGGCCGCGGAGACACACGCCGCTTCGGCACAAGGAGAGCCCAACCGAGACGTCGAGGGCCAGCGGCTCAGAGCGCACGGCGCCCCCCCCAGCCGTCGCGACGACGGTCGTACGCCCGACGGTGGGGGGCGCCAACGTCAGTGAACAGAGACCACGCGCGTCGAGAGTGCAGGACGCCGTCGCCCCGCCTGCGGTGACCGAGACGTCACCCTCCGCGGCCTGCCACGCTGCGTCCGTGCCGCGAACGACCACGGCGTAGGGCTGCAGGACCGTGGTGACGTCCGACTGCGTGAGGAGCTCGAGGCGGACGGGAGCGTGTCCCGAGCGGGCTTTGACGCCCGTCGATTCGGGGTCCACAGGCGCGAAGACGCGGAGCGACTCCGCGGCGCGACTGGGGATGGTCGTGACGGACGCGTCAGCTGCACTCGGCGTCGTTGACGGCGCCGTGGGTGGCATGGCGAGGGCCGTGTGCGTACACGTGCTCGATGCGCAATCGCAGGAGTCCGCCGTGATCGCCTGCCCGTCATCACATTGCGCCGAGACGAGCTGGTTCGCGCCACAATCGCAGCACGTATCATTAGTCTTGGTGAACTCACACTGACCATTCACACAAACATCGTCGGTGCAGGCGTTACCATCGGAGCAGTGCTTGTTCATCGAGCACTGAACACACTGCTTTAGCGTTGGCTCGCACTGCTCGAGCGAGGGACAGTCGAAATTGTTCGTGCAGCAGCGGCTCTTGGCCGAGGGCGCAAACTCGCACAGACGGGACGCACCGGAGGTTCCGCACGAGGTGACGTTGCATGAGAACTCGTCATCGCATTCGGCGTCCGACTCGCAGGACCGTGTCACGAGGACGCGCGCGGCGCACCGAGCACCCGCGGCGTCGACCACGGAGCCGGTCTGATCGACAATCTGAAGGACCACCCGGTGTTCGCCGAAGGCCAGCGCGAGCTGTATGGGCTCGCCAGGCCCGACGGACATGAGGGGCTCCACCGAGCCGGCATACACGGCTACGCGATAACCCGACGCGCGGAACGCGTCGAGCCCATCGACCGCCCACGCGATGGGGACGTCGACGCGCTCCCCAGTTAGGACGAGGGCGTCGTCGGGCCCGGAGCACGTGAGCGCGACCGGCACCGGGGCAAAGCTCCGCTGGCGGATCTCCCCCGGGAGCTCCGACAGGACGTCTGGAGATGACGACGTCTCGGCACAGGAGGCGAGCCCCAACGCCAAAAATGCCAACACCCCGACCGAACGAGCCACTTGCCGCGAGGCCGAGCGCTTAAGTTCGCTCGGCAAAGCTGAAGTACGCATGCGCTTTCCACCCTCTTCGTCATCGAAGGCAACGACCGGCATCTTTGCCCACGACCACGGCCCTTCTCGAAAGGTCGGATGCCCAGAACACGTGTTTTGATGTGATGAGGGCGCCGGTCTGATGACCACGGCGAAGACGCCCACGTCACACCGACGTGCGATGGCCTGGAACCGGCCTTCCCGTCTCGCAGTATAGCCAAGTCAATCGTGGGATCACACGGGAAATCCCGTGGGCCACGATCAGTCGTGGGTCAACTCCACGAAAAGTCCACAAATCACCGCGGGCTTGCGCGTGCTTCTCCAGAGGCCGACTCCACCTGACGCCGCCGCGGGTACGGTCCGGCCTCCCGTCAGTTCGGTGCAAGCACGAGCTCGGAGAGCGCGTTTCGAGCCATCGGCGGGATGGTGTGGCCCGCCTCGAAGGGGACAAACGTGACCTGCGCGCCCTCGCCTTGGAGCGCGAGGCGGACGGCGTTGGCGACGTCCATAGGGACGACCGTGTCCAACGTGCCGTGGGCGACGAGCGCGACGAGGGGCGTGCTTCGGCCCTTCGGGAGCCGCGGGAAGGCGAGCTGATTCATGCTCCCTCCGGACAGAATGCCAATAGCGCGGACGTGGCAGCCCGCCGGCGCTCCGGCCGCCATCTCGAAAGCCATCCGGCCGCCCTGCGAGAACCCGGCGACGACGACGCGGTTACATCGCATCGGCGTCCCGAGGCGAGGGGTTACCGTCACCCACAGACGTCGCACGGCGTCGTCGGCGGCGGCTCGCAAGCGGGTTGGAGAGGCCGAGGGGCCGGAGAGGTCGGATGGAATCCACGCCTTTCCGGGTCCAAAGGGATGGGGCGCTGCGGGGACGAGGACGGCGGCGCCTGGATGATCGCGAAGGAGCTCCTGGCCGAGCCCGACCAGATCATTGCCTGCCGCGCCACGACCGTGGAGGAGGACCACGACGATCGGCGCCGTCGCCGCCTCCGCGCCGAGGGCGCGAAGCGGGAGGGGCTCATGGACCCGGTCGAGGGTCAGAGCGGCATGGAGGAGGAGCGTGAGGAGGAGAGGCGGCACGAGCCGTTGGTACAGGCGAGCCCCGGCTCTCCCGAGAGAGAGCCAGGACCTGGAGCCTTACTCGGCGTCGACGGTCATCGCGCCGGCTTCGGCGGTCTCGAGACCGACGACGATCGAGCAGCGCTTGTCCGCGTCGGTGGTGCCCGCGCAGGAGCTCTTGATGAGGCCGAGCGCGATGGTCTTGTAGGTGCAGAGCGTCTGCTCCGGGTCGTCGGTGCAGACCTTGTTGAAGGCCGCTTCCAGCGCCAGATACGGGATCTCGCCGCAGAGGCGGCCGTTGGTCATGCGGAAGGCGCCGGTGGCGTCCGCCTGGACCTGGCCGTTCTCGATCGCGACATCGAGGGTCAGCTCACCGAGCGGGAGGCTGAAGTCGAAGTCGGCGGGGCCGGCCTGGACCTTGCCGCCCGTGATCGACGAGTTGGCGATCGTGATGACCGGGCAACCGTCGGCGGCGAACGACGTCGGGTCGATGCCGTAGTCACACTTGCTCGCGCCGTCCCAGGTGGTCGCCGTGACGTCGTCGATCTTCGTGTAGTTCTCGGGCGTGGTCGCGATGTCGAAACACGCGCCGGCCGGATCGACCTTGGAGCCGAGGTACATGTTCATCCACGTGCCGTTCAGGTCGGCGAGGAGGACGATGTCACCCTCCGCGATGTTCTGAGCGAGCAGCGCGTTCACGTCGAAGAGGGACGAGAGCATCGGGTTCGCGAGAACGCTGTTCAGGTTGCCGTCCTTGGCATCCTGAGCACCGTCCGCGTTGGCGTCGCACTTGTAGTCACCGGCCGCCGTCGGCAGGGTGATCGAGACGACGCGGGTCTTGTTCTCGCCAAAGGTCGGGGGCGAATTGCAGGCGCCGTTGTCGGCACCATCGACGCCGTCGGTCCCGTCGGTCGAATCGGTTGTGCCGTCCGTCGAATCGGTCGTGCCGTCGGTCGCGTCGGTCGCGTCGGTCGTGCCGTCGGTCGCGTCGGTCGCGTCGGTCGTGCCATCGGTCGCGTCGGTCGCGTCCGTCGTCCCGTCCGTCGCGTCGGTCGTGCCGTCCGTCGCGTCGGTCGTGCCGTCCGTCGCGTCGGTCGCGCCGTCCGTCCCGTCGGTCGAGTCCGTCCCTGCGTCAGGCGTCGTG
>JADMJS010000364.1 GCA_018780435.1 Myxococcales bacterium | reverse complement strand
ATGATTGCGCGAGAGTGGTCGGCGTCGGGGAGGAAGGGGATGACGGCGATGTCACTGGACTGGAGGATGTTGTGATCGGCACGGGCGCTGACGGTGCGGTCGTTTGAAGCGCCGGTGTCGGAGCCGCTGTCGGCAGAGGAGTTGGCAACGAAGTGGGCGCGTTTGGTGGGATCGACGTCACGCGCGGCGTTGGCGCGGGAGTTGGCACGGGTGCGGGAGCTCGCGGAGCGGGCGTGATGGGCACGGGCGTTGGCTGTGGTGTCGGGCGCGGCGTCGGGGGCGATTGGGTTGGAAGCGTGACTGGAGGCATGGGTGTAGGCGTGGGTGCAGGTGTTGGCACAGGCGTTGGGCGAGGTGTGGGTGCGGGTGTTGGCAAAGGCGTTGGGCGAGGTGTTGGCGGCGCAGGTGTTGACGGGGTCGCCGCCGTCGCCGCGCGCCAAGTGACGCGAACTTGAACACACGACACCGAAACGATCACGCCGACGGCCACGCTCGGCTGATCGAAGGCTTGCAGGGAAACCGTCAGATTGTTGACCGCAGCAGCGGTCAACAGGCGCCCGACGGTGACATTGAAATCGCTCCAACCCGAAACAATGCCCGCATTGTTGCCGTTGACTTCAAAGCTATCCGTGCCGACGCCCGGCCCAGTCGTCGAACGCCTGGCCGCGACTTCGACCCGCTCGACCGTGGCCGAGATCGGAATCATGGCGGCGAAGCGAAAGTGAAGCACGCCGGACCGGAAGTCGCTCAGCGAGGTGTTCAGAGTCGCGGCGCCCGTCGAGCAGAGCGTGCCTGACGGCAGCCAGCGCGTGCATCCGCGCGACAGCGCCTCATCCGAATCCCACGACGTCGGCTCGAGCAGCGGCGTGACGACCTGAGCCGACGCCGCCGCCGCGAGCAAGATCGCAACAACAAACATTTTTTGTGTTTTTGCTTGGTCGGTCGAATGTTGACGATTTGGTTGGTCGCCGCCGCGGCGGTGGTGGTGCACGCGCAGGTGATTCGCATTTCGTTTGACGCCGCGTCGTCGCGC
>JADMJS010000712.1 GCA_018780435.1 Myxococcales bacterium | reverse complement strand
GCGAGCAGGTGGCGTCGAGTGGGCTTTGGTGCATGATGCCTCGCCTGAGGAGGAAGCAGTGTGGACCTGATCGAGTGGCGACTTCTCGTGTCCAGCCTTCCCGAGGGTAAGCGAGTTGGAGGCAAGGTCTACCTTCACCGGTCGGCGTTGCCAGCGAATGCGACGTCGCTGCTCGAACGCCTGTGTGAGCGGGCCGGGATCGGAGTGGACGCATTTCACGTCGTCAGCTTCGTCGTCGCCAAGCCACGTCTGACCTTGCTCAGCTACCCGGGATTCGAGACCGAAGGGTTTCCCGCGCTGACCGACGCCTGGACAGTGGAGGTCGCCACCGCCAAGGCGACTCGCCGCAGCTATCGAGCTGACGCGAACCCGCCCATTCTTCACCGAAAGGAGCTCATGGTCGGGGCAGAGCACCCAAGTCGCGGCCGCTTCGAGGCGCTCACATCGGCCGTCGAAAAGGCTGGTCTGTTGCACGACTCGGAGATCATTGGGCATCGCGTTCAGTGGGAGGAGGAGCTGAGGTCGAAGGGCCTCGCTGTGGAAGGGCACGAACTCGTGACCCGCGTGGAGGATCGAGTTCCGACGCGTGCCGAGACGGCCGTACAGCGCCACAAGACGGCGTTGAGTCGACGAGTTCTCTCCACGCCGATGCAGGCACTTTGGCGACACGGCTTCCTCAATGGACGCTACTCCGTCTTCGACTACGGGTGCGGTCGTGGCGACGACCTTGCAGCGCTGGCGCTCGCCGGTCTCGAGGGCGGTGGGTGGGATCCTCACTTCCGCCCGGATAGCCCGAGGCTCGAAGCGCAAGTCGTCAACATCGGCTTTGTGCTGAACGTCATCGAAGATCCACGCGAACGTCGCGACGCGCTCGCTGGCGCCTGGAAGCTGACACGCCACGTTCTGGCCGTCTCGGCCCTCATTGGCGGACGAACGGCGTTCGAGAGGCATCGCCTGTTTCGAGACGGCGTGCTGACGACACGGGGAACCTTCCAGAAGTACTACACTCACGAAGAGTTACGCGACTATGTGG
>JADMJS010000442.1:6142-29383 GCA_018780435.1 Myxococcales bacterium | reverse complement strand
AGCGGTCGCGGGGTTGGGCAAGCATGGCGACGGGGATCCGAACGCATCCATCAGGTAGGCGCGGCCACGGCCGGCCTCCTCGGTTGAGCGTGGGTCGTGCTCGTCGCCATCAAGGCCCCCCGCTCGCCGTCCTCGCCGGGCGCTACGCTTGCCCGCCTCCGGGCGGCTCCGCGAGGGGCCTTGACGGCGCCTGCGCTCGACGTGGGGCTCATGTGAACCGGTTCAGTTGCTGGAAGCGCGCGGGGAGTCGCGCCTTGAGAGCCCCTCACGCTCGGCCTCGAGCTGATTGTGCGTGAAGCAGTGCAGCGTCAGGTTCTCCGGCGTGTTCGGGCCGCCCTTCGCCCACGGGAGTCGGTGGTGGAGCTGCAAGAGGTACGTCGAGCCGCAGACGTGGCCGTCTTCGCCGATGAAGGTGCAGCGACCCTCGTCGCGCACGTAGACCTCGCTCCGGGTGCTCACGGCGATGTAGTCGCGTGCGCGGGTGCGCCCTGGGTTCGGCTTGTGCACCGCGGACTTTCGCCGGGCTCGTGCGGGTGACCCGTAACGTCGCTTGAGCTCGGTCGCGATCAGCAGGTCGAGCGCGCGTTCCACCACCACGGCGACGTTTCGGGTGCCGCGGACGTGCGACAGGAGAGCCTGCGCGTGCCGTAGCTTGGCGCGGAGGGCCTGGGTGGCGTGAATCGTCAGTCGGGACGTCCACGCGGACGAGGGCGAGTCCGCGATCGGCGCGGGGGCGCTCGCGATGGCCCTCGACTGCGCCGCCTCCGTCGAACTCGAGCTGATCGCCATCTCTGGTGGCTGTTCGGAGACGACCGGCGTTGGCGCCTGCGTCGCAGTGTCGAGCGGCAGAGCGATCTGTGTCGGGATTGGGCGTGTGGCCGGCGTCGCGGATAGCTGGCTTTCGGCCTTCAGGGTGCGAACGTACTCGGAGAGTTGCACGCGGGTGAGCCCTTGAGCCTCGGCGCAGACGCGCTCGACGTTGAGTTCCGTGACTACGGGCGCAAGGACACATAAGCCCGTCAGGTGGAAGGCCCCCGACGCGACGAGGTCGAGCAAGGCGGGGAAGCGGCGACACAGCCCCGCCGCTTGAAGACGCTTCTGGGCGCTCGGCAGGCTCCAGCCGAAACGGTCCACGAGGTAGGCGCTGACGCAGTCGTAGCCAGCCGGGGCGTAGAGTTTCCGCTCGACGAGGAGCCCGAGGTAGCCCAGCATTGCGGCCAAGGTCACGCGCTCCCGCCGCACCATCGAGTCCAGGAGGGCGGTGACTTCGGCGTCCGAGAGGTCCTCTCGGGCGATGAGGCGGGCGAAGGGGGACGGGCAGGGCGGCTGAACACTCATGGACACCTCCGACTTGGGCTTCGGAGTGGAGTGTAACACTCTGTTTTCAGAGCAAAGTTTGCGCTTCTCGGCCCCTCGGCTGAACGTTGAACGAGAGCGCCCTTCCCGTCGCCTCTGGACCCTCCTGGTGACAGTTCCGGGATCTTTCGATGTCTCGACCTCGTTTCGGGGCTTGGCGGGCCCTCTCTGTCGGGGCGAAAACTCGTCAAGGGCAACCCTTCATTTTCTTTGAGAAAGTTGCGCAGGCAGGGCCCTTGAAGCCGAGCCCATCGTCCAGCGAAGTCCATGTGAACCGGTTCACATGGAGAGGTCGTGGGGCTGGGCTCTCGGCGGGGACGGGGATCCGGGCACGTCGATGGCGGGTGCGCTCGAAGCCGGTCCACCCGCGATCATCGCCGTGAACAACACCGCCGCCTGAACCGGTTCAAGTGAGCCGCCGCCGTCGAGCGCAGGCCCGGTCAAGTCGTCCCGACGCAGCCGCCCGGAGGCGGGCCGGCGCAGCGCCCGGCGAGGACGGCGAGCGGGGCGACTTGACCGGGCCGAGCACGACGCCACGCTCCCCCTCGGAGGCCGGCCGTGGCCGCGCCTCCCTGATCGATGCGCTTGGAGCCGGGTCCGTCTGCGATCGTGACCGTGAACGACGCCGCCGCGTGAACCGGTTCAGGAGTCAGCCCGAACGCCGCCGCGTCCATCGCCGACATCATCTCCGTCGCGCTGACGACGGGTGGGCCCACGTGAGGGTATCGCCGGGTACGCCTGAACCGGTTCAAGTGAGCCGCCGCCGTCGAGCGCAGGCCCGGTCAAGTCGTCCCGACGCAGCCGCCCGGAGGCGGGCCGGCGCAGCGCCCGGCGAGGACGGCGAGCGGGGCGACTTGACCGGGCCGAGCACGACGCCACGCTCCCCCTCGGAGGCCGGCCGTGGCCGCGCCTCCCTCATTGATGCGCCCGAATCCGGGTCCAGCGAGTTCAAGACAGTCCAGGGTGAACGGCCCCATGTCAGGACGAACGAGAGGTCGGGAAGCCTTCAAGACGACGACGGCAGCCAGCCGCGCGACCGTCTCCGTCGCAGAGCCGCGGCTACTTGTTGTTGCTCACCGTCCCGAGATTCACGGTCTTTTGGCCCGTCAGGAGCTGCTGGGCCTTGCCGCGCTCGGAGTTGCCGGAGATATTGCTGGCTTCCGGTACGGTTTTGTCGGTCTTCTGCATTTCCTTGATCGTGCGGTAGACGCGGCCGTTCATGAGCTTGGCTTGCTTGCGGTGGAACCACGCCTTGACGCCGGTTCCCGAGCCCTTGGTCGCCCAGTTCAGCTCTCGGTTGGACATCGGGCGGGTATTGTCGGTGGCGACGACCGTCACGTTCACATTGGAGCTCGGGGCCTTCTTCACCGGGGCGAGGAGCGGGTTTGACGACTTGCGGACGTGGGCGCCGCTCGGCTTCGAGAGGTTTGGCTTTGAATCATTCTTGGCGATGGTGATGACGATCTCGTTCATCTCCGGTTCGTCCACTTCGACGTTGATGTTGCTCGACATCGAGAACGAGTCCTGGCGCTGCAGCTCCATCGAGTCCTGGCGGATCACGCTCAGCTCCTCGTCCGGCTCGAAGCTGTCGCCGCCTGGGGTGTAGGACTTCAGACCCATGTTCTGCAGCGCCGTGTTGTTGTTCACGAGGTCGTCCTGCACGACCTGGTTGAAGTAGTTGGCGTCGTCGGGGCTCTCGTTTGAGCTGCCCGGCTGGCCGCCGACCTTACCCGTGGCGTCGACGAGCGACGCGGGGTTGCCTGAGCAGTAGGCGTACTGCGACGTCGCTTCGGCCACACGGTCCTTCATCGCTGTCGTCACCGCGGGGAAGCCCGGGTCGGGCTGGGTCCAACGGCCAATCCACGGGTCGAGGTAACGCGCCGGGAAGTGAATCAGGCTCGCCGTCGCCTCGCGCTCCTGGCCCGTGAACCCGCGCGTGCTCTCGGCCCCGACCTGGTGGCGGACGAGCCCGAAGGGGTAGTACTCGACTTGGCTCGTCACCGCGCCGGTCGCGTCCGTGCTCACCACCGTTGATCCCAGCGCGTCCTGGTGCTCGAAGGTCACCTTCTCGGCGAGCCCACCGAGGAGACGGCGATTCGACGCGTCCAACAAGTCCGGCACCGCGGACGGAATCGGCACGGCCGCGGCCAGGCCGAGGGTCCCCTTCTCGACGGCGTGCGCGATCCAGGCGTCACCCGCCGAGATGAGCGCGTCGGGCGACGACACAAGGTTCTGGTCCGCACCCGTGGTGGGCGCGAGGTCCGAGTAGAAGGTCGCCGCGAAGGCGGGCTGCTCGACGACCGCGACACGTTGGTCGTTGAGCGAGATCGAGGTGATGGCCGTCCCGTCTCGGACCTCGAAGCCACCGTGCGAGTAGACCCGGTCGTCGTCGCCGTCGCGCACCCACACCCGCGTCGTGCTGGTGTCGTAGCCGAAGGTGACCTCCTGGCCGAGCCCGTTCTTGGCCGACGTGAGCCGACCCTTGTGGTCCCAGGTGTAGGTCGTGGCGCCACGCGCGGTGAGCCGCCCTGCGTCGTCGTAGCTGTACTTGAGGGTCCCGGCCTGGCTGACGGCCCGCGGGCCGGCGCCGTTCTGGCCGTAGGTGAGCGCGCCGACGTGCGCTTCACTCGCCAGCCCGAGGTCGGACGTGAGCGCCGTCATCCGCTCCGAAGCGTCGAAGACCGGGATCAAGGTCTCTTCGAAGTCCGGACGCTCCGGGTCGAGGACCATCGTGGACGCGTGATAGAGCGCGTCGAAGGTGTTTCGGACCCCGCCCATGGGGAGTCCGGTGTCCTTGCGATCGTCCTGTACTTCCAGGAGGTTGCCGACGTAGTCCCACGAGATGGTGTAGGCCAGGAGCGGGTCGCCGGACACGCCATCGGCGAGGATCGACGTCACGCGCCCGAGGTCGTCGTGGACCTTCTGCGTCGTGACACCATTGGCCAGCGTCATCGTCGCGATGAAGCCCTTCTCGTCATAGAGAACGGACTCGACGTAACCCGGGATCGACGTCACGCGCCCCGCGCCGTCATAGGTTCGCGTGAAGCTAACCCCGCTCGGGCTGGTCTCCGTCTTGGTACGGCCGAGATGGTCGAGCACCATCGTGCTCTCGAGCCACACCCCCGTCACGTTGCGGGCGCTCCAGACGAGCCGCCCTTGCAGGTCCCAGCCGAAGCGGTCCTCCCCAACCGTTCCGTCGCCGAACGCATAACGCGTCGCCGAAAGGTTGGCCGCCGGGTTCGAGCACTGGCTCGCCGGGCAACCATCCGGGGCGACGTCGTAGAACCACTCTTTCAGGCTGGTGGTCTCCGCGCCTTCTTCCCACTCCGCCACCATACGGTTGAGCGAGTCGAAGCTGCGCACCGTGACGCGACCGTCGCCGTCCGTCTCGCGCACCCGGTTGCCGGCGTCGTCGAGCTCATAGGCCACGAGTCCGCGGTCGGGGTCGTCGACCGCGAGCAGCCGCTCGGCGAGGTCCCAGGTGTAGGTCTGAGTGATCCCCGAGGGGTCGATGACCTGGCGTACCCGGCCCAGCTCGTCGTAGACGAAGCGGTGCACCTGCGGCGCGCCGTTCGGCGTGAGGAGGCGCTCCACCGCGATGATCTTGCCGTCGCCGTTGCTGCGCGTCGTCGTCGGCGTTCCGGCGTGGGCGCTGCCGAGACGGTTGTCTTCGCGGTCCCACTCTTCATGCGCGAGGGGCAAGAAGACCGAGCGGGTCTCTGCACGAGCGCCGCCCGGCTCCGGCGCCGGGTCCAGCGTCGCCACGATACGGCCGGTGCCGTCCATGATGTTCTGCATGTAGGTCGTCCCTTCCGGCGGCGCCGTCTCACATTCGCCCGACGTCGCCATGTAGGGGTCATAGCCTTCGCGCATCGAACCCTGCTTGTTGAAGGTCGCATAGCCCGACACGAGCCAGCTTCCGCCGTCCACCTCCGTGCGCGACTGATAGGTGCGCCCGTGCCCGTCCATACACGTCACGCGCCTCACGTCGATGTCGCCGCCGACCTCGGTGCGGCCCTCCGTCACGATACGGCTGTAAGGTGAACCGAGGTCGTAGACGTAGGACTCCGAGGGCAACGCCGCCGAGGTCCCGGGACGCGCGACGAAGGTGCGTCGACCGAACTCGTCGTAACCAAACGCGTATTCGCCCGCAGCGGTCGGCGCACCATCGATGTACCAACGCGACGCGCCCGCGAGCTGTTCGTCGAACGTCGCGTCCCATACGTAGTCACGGCGCACGACGTAGGGGCCCTCCGCGTTCGACACCAGTAGCTCGGTGGAGAGCACCCGGAGACCGTCGGCGTCGAGGGTGTAGCGACGGCGGTGGTCGGTCGTGACGCCTTCGCTGCCCCGCGCGCCGATGAGCTCGATGATGTTGCCATGGCCATCGATCTTGGCTCGGAACGGCGTCATCAGCGTGCCGGTCGTGTCGAGCTTCGCCGTCTTTCGCGTCGCGGTTCCCTTGGTCAGCTTCCCGAGCGCGAGCCCCACGTAAGCGGCGCCGTCGTAATACGTCGTCGTCTCCGTGTAGTTGGCGTTCGCCGGGCCCGACTCGTTTGCAGCCAGCACGCCGTAGCCACGCTGCTGCACCAGCTTGTCCAGGATCCACGTACCGGCGTTGTCCTCCGGAATGGCGTAGACACTGTCGGTATAATGCTCGTCACCGAGGCACGACGCGCCGCAGGGCGTCCCGGTGTACTCGGCCGACGTACACGCCGCACAGGCGCCGCCGCCCTCCGAGATGACGCCCAGGTTCGACTTTCGCGTGACTTGGCCGTAGCCGTTGTAGGTCATCGACTCGGCGGTCACCACCCACTCGTCTGACTCCGACTGCCCTTCGCGGTGCTCGACCTCCGTCCGCGTCTTGCAGACGTGGCGCACGTCGAAGAGAAGAAGAGCCCCCTCCGGGATCCCGGCAACGTCACAGTCCTCGAAGGTCGACACGCTCCGGGTCTCCATCGCCGATTCGCCCCACGTCTCTTGTACGAGCTGGAGGCCGGCGCGATACGGGTCGTCGATACCGAGATCGTAGGTGTTGCCGTAGTAGCCCGCCTCCTGAGAGTCGTCGGCCGGCATCGCGATCTCGACGTCACGGTAGCCGCGGAACGCCTTCTCAACGCCGTCGAACCAGCCGTGGTGATACGAGTAGGTGATCTCGTTGTGCACATTCGTGAGCAGGTCCCACTCATCGAGGGACGTCACGACCGTCATCGCCTGCGGGAGCTCGTAGTCCCAGCCGCTAGCGCCTCCGTCCCGCGCGCGTTCCATCACGGAGGTCCCGTAGCTGATGTCCGTGACCTTCCCGATCCCGTTGGTGATGGTCGAGAGCAGGTTCGGACGCACCGGGAAGATCTCGAGGTAGGTGACCTGGCCGCCCGAGGTGATCCAGACGACGTCCGACGACCCGTTGCCGTTCATGTCCGCGAAGAGCGCCGTCGTGCCGGTCTCCTTCGTCGGCATGTCGCCCTCAACGTCGCCGTCGTCGATGACGCGGACCGGGTCGAAGCTCGCTCCGTTCCGATTGATCCAGTACTCGACGATGTCACCCGAAACCAAGACGATGTCCGAGAGTGAGTCGCCGTTGATGTCCTCGAGCTCCGCGTCCTTGCGCTCGGCGTCCGTGAACTCGAAGCCGCCGATCGTGACCCACGGCCCCCACTGACCACGGCCGTAGTTCAGGCGATAACGTACCTGCGTCGTTTGAATCTCGACTGGATCGAGGAGGCCATCCCCGTTCATGTCGTTCAGCTCGAGCGCGCCCGAGTCGAAGCCTGCGCCGATGGAGTCCACTTCCGCGTCGAACTCGAAGCTGCCGACGCCCGAGCTCTTGTAGATCTGGGTCACGTTTGCGGCGTCCGAACCCGAGCTCTTGATGATGTCGATCTTCTTGTCGCCATCGTAGTCGAGGAAGCGGACCGTCTTCAGCTCGCCGTCCTGGGGCGCGAAGTCCGTCGGCAGGCCGCCGTCTCCGGAGCCCCAAAGCGACGCCGGCACCGACTCCCAGTCTCCCTGCCCACGGTTGAGCAGCGCCTTGCCGGTGGCCGCGTTGAGAAGGTCGGTGAAGCCGTTGCCGTCGATGTCGAGGACCTGCGACGACTGCTTCGAGATGTCGTAGTCGCTGCCGGTGCCGATGGCGCTCGACGCGACCGTCAGTGTCTGGTTTCCGGCCGTGTCCATCGTGTTGATGAAGAAGCGGTGGTTGCCGATCTGCGTCGTGTCGAGCACATCCGGGAGGGCATCGCCGTTGATGTCGATGAGGGTGGTGTTGCCTTGACTGAGGTCGACACCGAGCTGGCCATTGATGGTCTTGATGTACGGACGCGTGCAGTCGGCCCCCTCCGCGCAATCCACGCCGAGGGCCTTCGAGTACTCGAAGGCGTGCGCGATCGGGTACTCCCCACCGGCGGCGCCAGTCATGGTCACCTTCGAGAGCCGAGAGAAGCCACCGGAGACGCTGTCATCTTCGTACGCGAGCGTGTACTTCCGGAGCAAGGCGCCGTCCGAACGCACATTGATGACCGCGAGCCGCTTGCTCATGAGCTCCTCGAAGCCCGCCTTGCAGTCCGAGAGCTTGTCGGTGCGATCCTCATACGCGAAGGTCGCCTCGAAGCGCGGCGAACCGCCCGAATAGACCCAGCCGATATGCAGCGGATACGCGACGTTACCGTATTTGATGTAGGTGTACTTGATACTGTGACCGTAGCGGTCGACCATCTCGGTCAGGTGATACCGGAAGGTCCCTTCGGAACCGCCGACGCGCGCGTTCGTAACGAGCGTCCCGTTCTGGTCCGCGCCGAAGTAGCCGATGCGACCGTCGGGATACTCCGCGGTCCAGTAGCCATCCTTCCCCGAGGCCGCGTTGCGCCAAGTGTAGCGAACGAAACCACCTTCCATTCGGGCGCGATAGACGGGCGGATCCGTGTTCGGGATCTTTACGAGCTGCTCGCTTCCGTTGACGGCGAACTCGTCCTCCGCGTCGTACTCCGGCAGGCCACGCAGGGTGAGCCGCTCGAGCTGGGGGTAGCTGATATTCCAGCCGACTCCGACGACGCCGCTGCCGAGCCCGGAGCTGTAGGTGAGTGTGACGTCCGGCGTGAGACCGCCGTAGCCCGGCGGCACTTGCACCACCACTTGGTGTGAGAGCTGGCCCATGTTGGCGTTGACCGAGGCCGACTCGCCGATACCCTCCAGCGAGCCCGGGCCATCGGGGAGGCTGACGCGGTCGTCCGACACGCCGGTTTGTGCGAGGGCGAGGGGCGCAATCAGAAACGAGGACGCCACGACGCCAAGCGCCAGGACTGCCGTCAAAGACGGTAGAGTGTTGTTCGTCTTCATGGACCTACTCCATCACGATGCCCGGCTGCGAGACCGGGGCGCCTTTGCGGTCGTAGCACTCCACTTTCTCCGCCTTCAGGCTCTCGAGGGACGCAGGCGAACCGCCGCTCCCGAGGACCTTCACCACCGCGCCCGTGAGCGCCTGGTCGGCGACGGCTGCGAACGAGGCGGCGATTCGAGATCCCTCCCGGCGCGCCTTCCCGGTGACTTGGGCGTCGAAGGTGATGGTCACGTCGTCGCGGTCGAACACGATGCCGCAGGACCGGACGGCGCTGTTGCCGACCGTGATGCCCGGCGACACCGGAGACGCGGGTTCACACGTGCCGGCCGCACAAGCGAGACCAGGCTCGCAGGTGTTGCCGGCGCCACAGTCGCACCCTTGCTCACCGGCCGGGCAGGGCGCCTCGGGCTGCGCACAGGTGCCGTCTTTACATTCGAGCGCTTTGCCGCCCTCCTCGCCACAGGGGTTCTGGGCGTCGCACGCGTCGCCGACGCCACCGGGATCCTTCGGGAGCGCGCAGATTCCAGCCTCACAGGCGAGCGCCTTGCCCTCATGGGTCCCGCACACGTTCTCGGCGTCGCAGGCATCACCGAGCTTCCCGAGCACCGCCGGTACTTGGCACGTCCCATCCTTGCAGGACAGCGGAGCCCCCTCGTGGACGCCGCAGACCTTCTCCGCATCGCACGGGTCACCGAGCTTGCCTGGCCCCGCTTTCGGGAGCTGGCACGTCCCCTCGCGGCACTCGAGCGCCTCGCCCTCGTGGAGCCCGCAGGCCACTTCGGCGCTACACGCCTCGCCGAGCTTGCCCGGCTCCACTGTCGGCAATTGGCAGGTGCCTTCGCGGCATTCGAGGGCGTCCCCCTCGTGCTTTCCGCACGGCGTCTCGGCGCCGCAGGGGTCACCGAGCTTGCCCGGCTCCGTGGCCTCGGGCTCTTGGCAAGTGCCTTCACGGCATTCGAGCGACTCGCCCTCGTGGGTGCCGCACGGCGCCGTGTCGCTGCACGCGTCTCCGAGGCCGCCGGGCGGCGCGCCGGCCTGGCAAGCGCCCGCGACGCAGGCCATGACCACGCCCTCCTTGGAATCACACGTGTCATTGGCGTAACAGGGGCAACCTTCGGAGCCCTCGGGGCACGACGGCGCCACCAGGCAGAAGCCGTCGGTGCAAGAGAGGCCGTCGTCGCAAAGGCCACCCGCTTTGCACGCGCAGTTGCGCTCGCCTTCGGGGCAGGTCCCGGCCGTGTCGTCCGTGGGCGTCGTCGTCGTCGCCGTCGACTCGCTGCTGCAAGCATTCGACAGTATCAGGGCGAACGCCAACGTAGCCGTCCGCGCGAGCCTTTGTCTCAGGGTCTTCGTCGTATTCATGCTGTCCTCCTCAAGGGCTGCCTAGGGCCCGTAAGCACCTGCTGTGCCAGAGTGGTTCGTGATTAGTTTCATCTGGTTACGTGTTTACTGCGCGCTCCGACGCCCGCCCGCGCCGGACGCTGTCCGGACAACCTGTCCTTCTTAACGAAGCCCGTAGCCCGTATCGCAGGTCGCCTCCGCACAGCACCGCACTGCCGCCGTCGCGGTCGCGGCGAGGCACTGCTTCGGGTAGTTTCCGAGCTGATGGGTGGCGCCAGCCTGCGCCACGTAGCCGCCGTCACACGCCGTGGCCGACCAGACCGTGGTGTAGTCGAAGCTGCAGCCCGTGGCCTGCGCCTCGTTATCGTCGAGCTCCGCTTCTGTACATAGGCGCCCGCCCTGGCTCTGGCACAACGCGTCGGCTTCGGCCCACGTCTTGGCCGTCGCCGTGCAGTCGAGCGAGAAGCCGCAGATGAAGGCGGACCCGTAGCTCACGCGCTGGCTGTCGGTCACGCCGATCGCGTCGCAGTTCGGGTTTTCGCAAAGCAGTGTATCGTCGGCCCCCGATTCCACCTCACCTCGGATCACCCACTTGGCACCGTCGGTGTCGAGCCCGACCCCCGCCGGCCCTTCCGAGTCGTCGACCGTCTCGAAGCCCGACGCGGCGAAGTCGCCACAGAGCCACCAGCCGGAGCGCGGTGTCGTCTCGTAGGGATCGCTGACGTGTAGGAGCTCGTTCGGACAGCCGACGTCGCAGTCCGGGCCACCGAAGTTGTTGCCGCACCCGCATTGGAGGACGCCGAAGTTGTTTTGATCACCTTGTCCGACTACCGAATCCGGGAGCGTCGAGAAGCCCGGGCACAGCTCGCGCCACGGTGCCACCTCTACGTCTTCGGTGCCGTTCTCCGTTCCTTCGACGGCGGTCGGCGTCCATTCGTTGATGCAACCGCGCTCATACCCTCCGGCGCTGTCCTGATAGAGCGCGACTGCGAAGCCCACTTGACCGGCTTCCGGGGTCTCGTCCACTTCACACTCGAGGACCGGATCGCTCGGGAGTCCGTCCGTCTCCACGGACGACGTGTCACAGAGTCCAGAGGTACAGTCGGACTCACACGAGGTGTCTCCTGCCTGGCAGGCCACATGGCACTGACTGAACAGGTATTGGCCCTCGTAGACTGGATAGAAGCTGGCGGTCGGGATCACCGGCGTGACCGTCGACGCCGTATCGTCGACCTCCACGCAGCGGAACTGGCTGTGATGGGTCATGCCTCGCCAGACTGCGCCGTCGACACAGAGCCATGGGCTGTCCACGTCGTCGCACTCGTCGTCCACGATGGGCCGGTAGACGTCGCAGAGCCCGTGGACCGGCGCTGAGCCATTCGGGAGCGCGGTGGACGCCGGCGGCGGGATCGGGCACGTCCCCGTCGTCTCGTCGCAGGACCACTCGGCGAAGTCATAGCCGAAGTCGGGCCCGTCTTCGCCGTCCGTCGCGTCCCAGAGCGCGTCGCGGCTTCGGGTACATCCGCGCCAGTCGGTGCTGCTGGTCGAGCCGTAGTGGATTGGGAAGTCGTCGTCGCACCGCGAGCGCTCGGAGATGACGTACTGTCCGACGAGTGACTCCGTCCCGCTCTCGTAGAAGCCCGTGTGCAGCTCCATGAAGTAGGAGAAACGCGAGAAGATGTACTGCTCGCTCGCGTATTCGCCCGAGAAGTTACCCGCGTCCATGCCGTGCCACTCGCGAGCGTCGGTGAGGCCGTTGTCGTTCAGGTCGCTGGCCTTGAGGCACGCCCGCGTCATTGGGTTCAGCTCGCTCGCCACGAAGGCCCGGCCGTTGCCCGAGAGCGAGTAGTCCGGCACGAGGGAGTCCGCCGCGACTTCGTCCTGATCGTCGTTGCGCGTCGACTCGAAGAGGTCGACGTCGAGGAGCCCGAACTCACATTCGCCGTCGGCCCCTTCGCGGAGGAAGGGCGGTTCGCCGTCACAGACGTAGACCGACAGCCGTTGACCGAGCTCGTTCTCGAGCACGAAGCGGTCGATCGTCCGGAGGTCGCAGCGCGCGTTCTGCCAGAGTGATGCGTCGTCTTGATCGACGAGATAGTCCCGAGCGGCGTCACGAACCCAGCCATCGCCGTCGGCGTCACACGGCCGGGCAGACCGCGTCCCGCCTTCATCCCAGTAGTACCCGTCTTCGGTCTCGCAGATACACGCCTGACTATTGGCGAGCGTGATGGGCCACACCTCGCCGGTCTCGCCTTCGTCGTCGCCGCACGCGACGATACACGCGACACATTTACCGGCGTACGAAGAATAGGCCTCGCCATCCGGGCAGTCGTTCACCACGCAGCGAGCGCCGGTCGTGATGCCGTCACCCTCGAGGCAGAACTCTCCGAGATCACAGACGGTCTCGGCGCACGTCTTTGGGGGCTCACATCGCGTGGCGTCGTTCGGGCTCTCCACCGTGCCGTCGAAGCAGTCGCCGCAGCTCTGGAACGGCCAGTCGCCCGAGCAGAGGCGGTACTTACCGGCGCACCCAAGTGAGTCGCAGCTCGTAATGAGCTGGCATTCGCCATTGTCATCTTCGGCGTAGCCATCTTGGCAATCGCCACAGGCCGCACCGCCCGCCGCGCTCTCGTCACACATCCGGTTCAGGCTCTCGCACGCATCGAGGACGCTGCCCGGCTCGCCCGGTTCGCAGGTGGGCGGCGGAATGACGCACACATCGCCATCTTCGATAAACCCGGGCAGGCAGGCGTCGCAGTACGCGTCCGTGGTCGCGGTCTCGTCTTCACACTCTCGGTTCTTGGCGCCGCAGCCGAGGCCGTCGCAGGTCGCGACCGCGTCACAGGTCCCGGTGCCGCTGCCGTCGTCTTTGAACCACGCCTGACAGACGCCACACGTGGCGTCGGTCGTTGCGCCCGCCGGCGTACACTCTCGGTTCTCGGCGACGCAGCCCGCCGTGTCGCACGTGAGCAGTGCACGGCAGCTCCCGGCCGACTCCACGAAGCCGGAGAGGCAGTCCCCGCAGGTCGCGTCGGTCGTCGCCGTCTGGTCGGTGCAGGCGCGCGACTTGGCCGCGCAGCCGAGATCGTCGCACGTGAACACACCGACGCAGACGCTCCCCTGCACCCGGAAGTACGGCATGCACTCACCACAGCTCGCGTCGTTCGATGCGGTCTCCGCGGTGCAGGTGCGATGGGCGAGGAGGCAACCGAGGTCGTCACAGGTCTTCACGGCCACGCACACATCGCCCGCGAGCTGGTGGTAATTGAGGCAGCCGCCGCAGGTCGCGTCCCCCGTCGCCGTCTCGGCCACGCAGGTTCGGTTGAGCGCGCTGCAGTCAACGTCGTCGCAGGTCTCGGCAGGCCGGCAGAAGCTTGACTCTTCAACGTGATAGGGGAGGCACGACAGGCACTCGGCGTCGGTCGTCTCGGTCTCCGGCTCACAGACACGGTTCTGGGCAGCGCAGTTTTGGATGTCGCAGTCGAAGACCACGCGACAGACCTCGAGCAGGCCCGCCTCGTCGCGGTAGCCCGCGAGGCAGTCGCCGCAGCTCGCGCCGTCGCCGTCGGTCACGCATTGCCGGTTCTCCCCCGCGCAATCGGCGGCGATGCTCCCGGGCTCGCCTTCGGAGCATGTCGCCGTGACGGTCAGCGTGCATTGGCCTACTGCGTCGTCCCACGCCCAACCCGAGTCGCACTCGAGCTTGCAACTGGGGTCGGTGCCGACGCTGGGGTCCTCACAGAGCTGGTGAGGGGCACACACGTCGGCACACTTCAGCGGCGCTCGACAGACGCCCTGGTCGCAGACGAGGTCGCCCTGGCAGTTCCCGTCAGCACACTCGCACCCGGCCAGGTGATCGGCACACGCGACGCAGATGCCGCCGTCGCAGGCCAGGCCCTCGTCGCAGACGCCCCCGTCGCACGGGCAGCCGGCGTCTCCAGCAACGCAGTCGTCCGCCACGCAGATGCCCGCGGCACAGGCGAGACCCTGCGAGCAGCTTCCGGCGTCGCACGGGCAGCCCGTCCCGCCAGCCGGGCAGGGCTCGCAGGACCCCGAGACGCACTGAAGGCCGGCCGCGCAGGTGTCGTTGTCGAGGCAGACGCAGCCGCTCGCACCCTGGGTGCATTCGGTACAGACGTCGCCGATGCACCACCCGCTGTCGCAAGCGCCGTCGGCGCAGCCACAGCCGAGCGAACCGGCGGTGCAGGCCTCACAGACATCGTTCACGCAGCGGCCACCCGGGCAGGGGACGTCGCCCTCGGCGGCGACCGTGGCGCACGGGCACGTGAGCACGCCGGGCGTGCAGGCCACGCACGTCCCGCCTTCGCAGACGCCGTCGTCGCACGCGCCTGCCGCGCCACAGGGGCAGCCGAGGAGGCCGTCGGCACACGCGACGCACTCCCCCGTCACGCAACGAGCACCGGGGCACGCGTCCTCTGCGGCGCAGGGGCACCCGACGACGCCGTCGTCACACGCCACACATTGGCCGTCGTCACAACGCCCATCGGTGCACGTGCCAGCCGCCGTGCAGTCGCACCCGACGACGCCGTCCACGCAGGGCTCACATCGACCGCTGATGCAGAGGCCCTCCGTGCAAGCGCCGGTCGAACATTCACACCCGACGAGCCCGTCGCTACAGGCCGCGCAGGTCCCCTCGACGCAACGCCCTTCGGTGCACGTCCCGCCGTCGCACGGGCAGTCGACGCGCCCTGGCGGGCAGGCGTAACAGGTCCCTGAGACGCACTCGCCCGCATCGCACGTGTCATTCGGATAACAGGGGCAACCATCGGCGCCCTCCGAACACGCCTGGCAGAGCCCCTCGCGGCAGAGTCCGGAGTCGCAGGTGTCATTGGGGTAACACGCGCACCCGTTCGAGCCCTCGGGACAACCGACCGTCGTACAGGCGCCGGCCTCACAGATCGAGGTCACGCCGTAATCGGCCTGGCACTGCGCGTCGACTTGGCACGCGCCGCACACCGACCCCGCGCAGATCTGCCCGGACGTACACTCGGAGGTCGCCGAGCACGACTGCGGGGTCATCGTGTCGCTGCCCGTTGCAGTCGTACTCTCCTCGGAACAGGCCGTCCCCAGAAGGGCGGCTAGCAGGATCGAGAGCGCGCTGGATTTCGTGACGTGGTTCATCGCCATTCTCCTACCGGGTCCGGATCAAAGCGCCGTGAAGTCGCGGTAGTAGACGTAGAGCTTGATGTCCGTGAGGCCCTGGAGGTCGATGTCCTGGTTCACGTACTCGTCGCGCTGGTTGATGACGAACTCCCACGCCGTATTGACGTAGGGCCGGTCGCGGAGGTGCAGCGCCTTGTAGACTTGCGAGTCGATGGAGCTGAGCTTGCCATTGACGCCCGGGTTCACGACGGCCACACGCTCCGGGAAGCGGTAGAAGAGCTTGTCGCCATCGACGCCGTGGACGACGGCCGTGCCCTTCTGGCGCAAGTAGATTCGGGCGATCGAGTCGCCGAGGCCCGAGCCTTCGAGGTTGGCTTCGATCCAGTCGATCTTGTGTACGCGCGTCAGGGGCGAGAGCTCGTCGAAGGACGTCCGGAAGGGGATCGTCACATACCCGCTCTCGTCGAGGTAGCCCGGGTCTTTCAGGCGCTCGCGCATCATCTCCGTGCGGTCGTCCTGCGTATAGGGCGTGCCGTCCTCCGAGATGCGCGGGAAGCCCATGATGTCGTCCCGGAGCGACAGCAACGCGACGCGCGTGTCCTGCAGGCCGAAGGCCTCTTCGAACTCGAAGAAGGCGTTCTCCAGGTTGGTCACGTAGTTCTGGAGGTTGTAATCGCCGTACTGAACCATTCGGATGAGGAAGAGTTGCTCGAGGTCGGCGTAGCTACGGCTGGAGTAATACTCGAACACTCGCGTGGCGCGGTAGGCCTCCTTGATCGCGTCATTGAAGGCCAGCTCCGCGTTGACGATCGCGTCGTCGCGGTAGATGCGGACGTTCGGATCGTTGCGCGCGGCCGCGATGTTGATGGCCAGGTCCTGGGCCTCGACGAGGTCGTCCTGGAGGCGGCGGGCGTTGTTGAGCTGCTGCTGGATCTCGGCGAGCGCTAGGTTCACCTGGTACTGTATACGCATCGCTTCGACGTCCATCTCCTCGAGCCGCAGCACACTCGTCGCCATTCGTGCGTTCGACTCGATGAGGGCGGAGTCGCACTGTTGTTCCATCTCCCAGCGGCCGAGATCGAGCTCGATCTCCCGAATGGCGCCTTCCGCAACCGCGATGGCGCCTTCCGTGACGACCGCCGTGGCCGTGGCGACGGTGGCGAGCGTGCCGTAGGTGAGGGCCGCGACCACGCCGGCCGGGCAGTCCGACCCCGCCGACGTACCTGCGACGACCATACACTTCGACAGGGTGGCCATCGTGGAGGCGCGGTTCATGGTGCGGTCGAGCGCAGAGAGGGCGAAGCGGCCCGCCGAGACCGCGTGCTGCAAGGACACGATATCGCCCTTCTTTTCGTAGACATAGTCTGCGTTGTCGAGGATGAGCCCGCATTGCGCTTCGACGCGCGACTTCTCGATGGCGACCTCCTCGAGAACGTTCGAGTAGCTCGTGCGGATCCGGCGCAGATCGGTCTGTACGATCTCGAAGTTCGCCATCGCTTCGTAGATGGTGCCGTTGCCAGCGAAGCCGCACGGATCGCCCAGCGTCTTCAGCCGATCGTCGAGCTCGGCGTACTTCGCGATCGCCGGGTAGATCTTGCCCTCCGGCCCCACGAAGGTGCCGCAGAGGTCGCCGAGCTGGTTCTCGTAGGTGTTTCGGAGCCGAACGAGCTCGGACTGGAACTCGCCCTGGTCGGACTCGAAGGCCTTGCTGCGTTCGATCGCGCCGTCTTCGCGCTGCCTCGCGACGTCGAGCTTTTGCTTGGCGCGTAGGAGCATGACCTCGACACCGCTGTCCTGCGGGCCGGGGTTGATCGACGGGAAGGGGATGTACTCGGGGGCGAGGCCGAAGTAGCGGACCTCGTCGGCGATGTCGATGTAGACGTTCTGCATGTCCGACATCGCCATGCGGTAACGGCGCTGCGCCTCTTCGAGCACGGTCACGACCTGCGGTCGGTCTTCGGGCTGGAGGACGTCGACGGTGCGTAACATGAGCTGCGACAGGACGATGGACTCGACGTAGGTCGCCGTGTAGGCCCGGGCCACCACCTTCCGCGCGAGGTCGGCGCGATTGAAGCCTTGGTAACGTTTGGCGATCTCGCCCCACGCCCGCGCCTTCTGCGTCGACGCCCTCACGAGGCGCTCGAAGTAACGCGTCACCGTCTCGGGGCTCACGAAATTGCGCTGATCGAAGCCGTAGCCGAGCGACTCCCAGAAGAGCGGGCTCTGGCGATAGAAGCGATCGAGCGCCTCTTGGTGGTACTGCGTGGCCTCGTAGAGCCGCATCATCTCGTTGCCGGCCGCGCCCGAGAGGTTGATGCCGTTGTCCTCGAAGAGCGACCCCTCGAAAGACACCGCGTTCTTGCCAGCGAGGTCGAAGCGCGACGCGAAAGCTTGGGTGTAGGCCTCGTCGCCGAGCATCACGAGGAGCTCGACGAAGAGCCGCTCGAAGCCGTCGTGGACGGCAGTCGGATCATCCGTGGTGACGCACGCTTCGGCATACGCGAAGTTCGAGCACAGGAAGTCCGTGAGCGCGTCGTCGGCACCCGCGGTGTCGCCCGTGGCGGACTGGAGGGTCGCGTAGTGGTCCTGCCAGATCGCGAGCAGACAGTCGACGCGCAGCGCGAGCTCTTCGATGCGATCTGGGTCATAACAGTAAGGGATCGCACGGGAATCGCCGTTGCAGATCTCGGGAACGAAGCCGGGGGTGTCGCCGTCGCGCGCCTCGAACTGCGTCTTGTATCGGAAGGCGAGGTTCACCTCGGCGTTCAGGTCTTGGAACACTGTATTGACGTCGGACTTCGCATAGAACGACTTGTCGGAGCGGAGGTCGTAGCGGTCGGAGTCGCAGAAGACGGCGTTGACGTCGGTACAACGCCAGACCGGGTCGAGCTGAACCACCTTGCCGGACGCGATCCATTCTTCGAGCGAGTCGCCGCAGCTCCCGTCGAGCTGGCAGTCCTCATCAGCGATGTCCGATTGCGACACGGACGAGTCGAGCGTGAAGAAGGTGACATCGCTGCCGATCGGGCACTCCTCGCGGAAGTCGCCGTCTTTCGCCGAGCGCGTGCCGCAGTCGGTCTTGTCCGTTCCGATGGGGCAGATGGCGGTCTCCGCGTCGGGACCGCCGTCGTCACAGCTGCCGTTGGCGTCGTAGTGGTTGTCGGAAGACGCGGCATAGCCGCACGAGTCGCTGTTCGTCAGCGTGGAGTAGATTTCGGTGGCTGCCTGTGAGCCGCCGTCGAAGAGGCCGGTGCTGCCGCAGAGGTAGTGGACCCGCTCGTCAGCCGACGACGTGATGAGCTTCTCGGTGGACGCGGGGCGGCGGCCCGACAGCAAGGTGAACGCGACCTTGGCCGCGTTGGCCGAGGTCACCTTGGTCTGCGTGGCGTCGCCGAGTGCGGTCTTTACGAGATCCGGGTCGCAGGTCAGCCCGAGAACGTCGCTCGGCTCGATCCGGGTGTCCTCCGCGTTGTTCCCGTCGTAGACATCGGGGACGGCGTTTCCGTCGTCGTCAGTGGTGGTATCGAGCTCGCCTTCTTGACGCTCCAGGATCATGTAGCCGTAGGCCGAGAAGGGCTCGGTGTCGCCCGGCAGGAAGGACTCGAAGGTCTCCTCGAAGAGAATGAAGAGCGTCTTCTGATTGATGAGCGCGCCGTCGATGAGGCTCAACGTGCGGCGGCGCGTTCGGCCGTCCGCGACGGGGTTCGAGAGCGCGAGGCTCTTGTTGGCGGCCGCCATGGCGTCGGTCAGCTCCGCGGCGGTCGCCGGCGCGAAGGGGAGGAGCGAGTCTCGGCACTCGTAGCGGTAGCGGAGGCCGGTGTCCGAATCGAGCTCCGTCGAGCGTTCGAAGCCCGGGACCAGCCAAGGGGTCTGAGCCAGCACGAAGCTCCCGTTCGGGCGCAGCGAGCAGGACGAGTCGGACGACGAGGTCTCGTAGCGGCCGCCCAGGAGGATGTCGCTCTTCATCGTGTCGAGGAGCACGAGGCACGCGCCGCCGCTCGTGCGCTCACACGTCGCGGGCGACACGCCGAAGTCGAGCTCGATCGCGGGATCGCCCGCGTATTGAAGGGCCTTGCTCGACTCGATGCGGCCGGCCATGTAGCCCGGGCCCCCCGCCGAGTCGGGCAGGCGGAGGTTCATGGCGATCGGGAACTCGACGGCGCCGGTCGGGATCGGGTTCGACTCCGTGCTCGAGGTGTAGACCACGAGCCCGAGCTGATTGATGTCGTACGGATAACAGGCGCCCTGCGACGCCGTGCAGTCCGCCTCGACCGTGGCCCATCGCCACGACTCGTTGCGCGTCGACTGCAGCACAGCCTGGAACTCCTCGAAGGAGATGTTGCCGACGCGGAATGCGCCCCAGCGGCGGACGAGGGCGTTGCCGACCTTGTTGAGGGCGACCTGGTTGTCCCGATCGGCCTGCCAGCCGTCGAGATCGCGGTCGCCGAACGTGGAGAAGTAGTAGACGTGGCCTTGCCAGCGCCCTTCCGGGCTCTCGTTATAGGTCAAGGTCACACTCTGCGTGCCGAGCTCCTCGTTCACGATCTCGATGGTTCCGTCCCACCGTGGCGCGGTCGTGCCGGCGGCGTTGCCGAACTCGATCACCACCGAACCGCCGTTGCCGTCCGCGCTGACCGTGAAGTTCTGGACCGCCGTCGGGCTGTCCTTCTTGCCCATCGTGAGCCAGGTCAAAGGACAGTCGATGGCCGGCGTGCAGGCCTCCGTGTCGTCGGCGTCTTCCTCGGTGTCCATTCCGGCGTCGGTGTAGAGGGCGTGGTCGCGCTTTCGGACGGTGAAGGTCTGCTTCGTCTGGCTCAGGTTGGTGATCTTGAGCTTCGCCGTCGTCGAGACGTTCGTGAACTCAAGAGCTTGCGCGCTGAGCTCGTAGGTCGGCGGCGGGCTGGTGTCCGACGCGTCGCCCGCGGAGACCAGGGTCTCGCACCACCCGTTCGTTCCATCGGTCGACACACAGGTCGCGCCACTCCCGCAGGTCGCCGCGGTGGAGAGGCACGGCGTCTTGCACACCTTCTTCACGCACGAGTCCGAGTCGTCGCAGTCGGCGTCGGTGTCGCAGTTCGAGTAACAGCCGCCTTGGATGCAGACCTGAAAGTCAGGGCATCCGGTGTCGGTCTCGCACGCCGGCTTGTCCGCGCCGGGCAAGGTGCACGAGCCCTGATTGCAGACGAGGTTGTCGAAGCAACCCGCCATCAGTCCTTCGGACGAACAGCTCACGAGGCTCCCGTCATCGCCGAGACGGTCAGACTCGCACGGGGTCCAGCACGTCGGCGTGCCCGGCGGCAGCTCGATCGCGTCATCGTCCCAGCAATGTCCCGACCAACAGACGAGCCCCGAGTTGCAGGTGCTGCTGGCCTTGCAGGCGCACTGTTCGGTCCCGAGCTGGCAGAGCTGACACTGGCCGTTCGAACACAAAAGGCCGGAATCGCAGGTAGAATCGTCGTAGCAGGGGCCGCCGAGGCGACCGGTGTTGTCGGCGCAGATCGCGCCGTCGCGGCAGGTGAGGCCCTGCGCACACGCGCCGCCAGAGCAGCCGCAGTGGAGCTGGCCGATCGCGCAGTCGTCCGGCTGACAGAAGCCACCGACACACGAGTCGCCGGCGTCGCTGCAGGTCGCGCCCCAGATGCACGCGCAGCCGGTCGCTCCTGGTGTACACGACGGCGCCGAGCACAGGCTCGACTTACACGTCAGAGTCTCGGCCAGTGTGCTCACGCCGCAGGTGTTGCCGGTCGAACAGGGGCAGCCTTCGCTCCCCTTCTTGCAGGTCGCTTGCTCGCACCAGCCGCTCGCGTTGCAGGCGCCGCCCTTGTCCGAACACTCGCCGCCGTCGCACACGCACCCGATGGTGCCGGGCGAGCAGCCGAGGATGGTGCAGAGGCCGGCCTTGCAGTAAGAGCCCGACTCGCACGCGCCGGCGTCGCACGCGCAGCCCGCCGTGCCGTCTGGGCACGCGGCCTGTAAGAAGCACGTCGCGGCCGAGCCGACGCCTTGGCACGTCAGGCCCGCGTTGCAGATCCCGCCGCTGAGGCAGGCGCAGCCGTCGTCTCCGGCCGGGCACGCCGGAACCTTGCAGACGCCCGCCGTGCAGGTGAGCCACACGCCCGCGTGGGCGCCGCACGTCCCGTTGTCGAAACAGGGGCAGTCGAGTAGGCCCGGCTCGCACCCATCGGCGACGCAGACGTCCTTCTCGCAGACGAGTCCCGCGCCGCAAGCGCCGCTGTCACAAGGGCACCCCTCGTCGCCAGGCGTACATGGCTTCTGAACGCAGACCTTCGATTCGCACACGAGGTCGCTGCCCGCGCAGAGGCCATTCGAGAGGCAGGCGCAGCCCAGCGTGCCGGTCTCACAGGAGGCGGGCGCACGACAGATGTTGTCGTCGCACGTCGCTGTACCGTTGCAGGCGTTGCCATTACAAGGACAGCCCACCGAACCGGAGGGACAGGAGGGCCCGGTCGCACACGTCCCGGACGCGCAAACGAGCGAGCCGTCGCAGGTCCCATCGTCGCAGGGGCAGCCAAGCGAACCGGCCTCACACGGGATCCCGTCCTCCTGGGCGCACGTGTTCACCTTGCAGACCAGCTCGCCGCCGCAGGTCCCGTCGCCGAGGCAAGGGCAACCGAGCGTGCCGGCGTCGCAGGTGGACGCGGCGCATTGGCCGTTCGTGCAGACGAGCTCACCATCGCAGGCGCCTTCTGCGCAGGAGCAGCCCACCTCACCAGCCTGGCACGCCGGGAGCTCGCAGGCCGCGTTCGAACAGACGAGCACCCCGCCACAGGTCCCATCAGAGAGGCAAGGGCAGCCTTCGGTGCCGTTTTCGCACGGGATCGCCACGCAGACGTCCTCCTCACAGGCGAGGCCGTCGTTACACGTACCGTTTCCAAAACAAGGACATCCGTCGTCACCCTTGGTGCACGGCGGTGCGCCGCAGAGCCCTTCCGTACAAGCTAGCCCGTCAAAACAAGTCTGGTTGCTGAAGCAGGCGCAGCCGTCGGTCCCCGTCGTGCACGTGGGCGCCGTGTCGGCGGCGACGTCCTGAAGCGCGTTCGCCGTGCTGGCCGCCTCGTCCTCGCACGCAACTGTGAGAGCGACGAGGATTTGCCAGAGGCGCCGCGCCTGGGTCCTCGAGACGGTGGTGTTCATGGTCGGCTCCGAAGGACAGAGATCAGAGTTTCAACGAATGTTCAAACAGCAGACGTAGCTACGTGTATCCGTCTTGTTCCACTCGTCGTACTCGAAGTTCGACTTCGAGCAGTTGTTGCTCACACCGAGCGGATAGTCATCGGTGACGATGTCGCCGAGCCAATCACCCGTAGAGTGAACTGCGGAGCAGGAGCTGCTTCCCCAGATGATGTAGGCCTCGGCCATGGTACACACGTGGCCCCCGTCGCTGTGACAGGTCGACTGCGCTTCCATCCACGTCTTGCCGGACGAGTACCGGCGGTAGCAGAGGTTGTTGGACAGGGTGTAGTTCGACGGACAGCTCCCGTAGCCGACCTTGGTCAGCATGTAGATCTCGCCGCTGGCGAGCTGAATCCGGTTCGACCCACCCTGGTAGAGCACGAGATCGTCGTCGGTGTCGTTGTCGATCCCGAGGATGAGGCGCATGTTCTCAGTCGAGTCATCGACGTAGTAGCGGAGGAACGCCGAGTCCCCCGACCCGCCGCCATAGTTCTGCGCGAACTGGATGCCGTAGGACGTGCTGTTGCCAACGCTGGGCTGAATGGCGCCCGTCGCCGTCAAGAGGCCGGCGTTGTCGAGCGACATGCGCTGGGTGAAAGTCGTCCCCGAGTCCGAGGTGCTGTACCAGACGTGCGAGCCGTTCGAGGCGTACCACTGGGCGCTCGACGAGATGCCGATGCCCGATTGATTGCCGTAGGTCTTGGCCTTCCAACCCGTGCTGCTCGACGACGGCGTATTGGAGCCCGCCGTGCCCCACGACACGACGTTCGATGTCGCGTGGTCGAGCGTCACCGTGCCGCCCTTGATCGACGCCGTGCTGTTCGCCGTGAGCGCGCCACCCACGGTGACGGCTTGGCTGGAGTTCGTATTGATACCGAGGGCCGAGCCGG
>JADMJS010000442.1:0-6118 GCA_018780435.1 Myxococcales bacterium | reverse complement strand
CGTTTCCGTCGACATAGAGCTTCTGAGAAGAGCTGGAGCCGATCACGACGGGAGCCGACGAAGAGCCGTTGCTGTCCGTCGTCGATTCGAACGACGCGTTGCCGGAGAACTTCGACGTCGAGACGATCTCGGCCGTCGTGTTCGCCTTGAACGCGCCACCGACGGTCAGGGTCGCGTCGATGACCGCATCACCGTCGACGTCGAGGTCGTCACCGACCGTGAAGTCCGTCGACGACGTCGTCCATATCGCGTACGGCGTCGGCATGAGGCGCTGCTTGTTCGAGAGGTCCACCGTCCCGGAGCTCGTCGTCAGACTCACGGAGAGGTAGACATCGTCAGCATCCTTCAAGACCTCGGTGAGTGACGTGGCAGACGCCGTGCTGTCCGATCCCAGCAGCACCTGAAAGGCGCCTGAGTACACCGTCACCGTCTGGCTCTCGGTCCATGCGGCCGTCGTCGACGTGCCATCGTAGAGCTTGAAGGTCATGCCGACGGTCCCGCTGTAACCGACGCCATCTTTCTCCAGTGTGCCCTTGTAGGGGACGTAGCGCGGTACCGTGTCGGTCGCGGGATTGCCATCGGCGAAGACGGGCGACGTCGACGTCACCAGCGCGCCCAATGAGGCGCTCAACGCACACGCGATCACGAGGGAAAGTTGTCTCTTCATGGCCTGCTCCAGTCCTTGCCGAACGCCGGCTTTCGCCGGACACGTTCTCGTCGGTTGCACCCGTTGAGGGCGCCTTGAGCAGTTTCCGTGCCACGCACGACCAAAAGGCCAAGGCGCTGAAATCGTAGGCGGCCGTTGTTCGTCGGTCGCCGACGCGACGCCGGCTGATTGAAGTAAGTGTCCGGCTTTGTCCGGACACTGTCCGGACGCGATGGTGTTATATTTCCGGTGGTTATCAAATACGGCAACGCGTCTCGGCTACGTCCGAGGCTGATTGTCTGGGCCGGCACGAACCTTGCCTGGGGCGGTGCTGACGAGGCGCGAGCGGGACGGGACCAGGCCACTTTGGCTCGGACGTCGACGCGCCCCGGGGACCGAGGGGGCTCACGTGAATATCTCCGTTCGTTGGACGCTATTGCTGTTTCTCGCCGTGGTGGTCGGGTGCGCGGGCGCTGAGGACACCGCATCTCCAGGGCTGAACGACGGAAGCGACGTCAGCGCCACTGGTGACGCCTTGGGCGGCTGCATCGACGGCCAAGTTGGCTGCGCGTGCTTCGGCAACGGGACCTGTGAGTCGGGCCTCGTCTGCGAGTCGTCGGTATGCGTCGAGCCCGTGTGCACCAAAGGCAACGTGGGCTGCCCTTGCTTCGGGAACGGGACCTGCCTCGACGGAAACGTCTGCACCGAGGGGCTCTGCGAAGGGCCGACGTGTGAGCCGGGTTCGAATGGATGCCGGTGTCTCTCGAATGGGACCTGCGGCGGAGGCCTGTCGTGTATAGCCGAGGTGTGCCAGAAGCCGTGTCCGGTCGGGACGGAGGGGTGCCCGTGTGATGAAAGTGCCTGCACTTCGGGCCTCGAGTGCCTCTCCGGGACGTGTCAGACGATCCCGCCCTGCGAGCTCGACTGCGGCAACCACGGGACCTGCGTCTCGAGCGCGGCGCGGGCCGACCGCTGTGAGTGCGACCCGGGCTTCGGCGGCGAGTCGTGTGACACCGACCTCGACGACTGCGCCGACGGTCCATGCCAGAATGGCGGTGAGTGTACCGACGGCGTCGCGGCCTTCACATGCGCGTGCGTGGCGGGCTGGGCGGGTGCCACCTGCGAAGAGAACGTCGATGACTGCGCACCAAAGCCCTGCAAGAACGGCGGTACCTGCATCGACGGCGTCGCCTCGTACACGTGCGACTGTGCGGACGGGTGGCTCGGCCTCACCTGCGAGGTCGTCGACGACGGCTGCACGCCGAACCCGTGCCAGAACGGGGGGACCTGCGGTCAGGTCGACGGCGAGACGACGTGCGAGTGTCTCGCCGGCTTCGACGGTCCACTCTGCGAGACGAACATCGACGATTGCTCGGGCGAGCCGTGCCTGAATGGCGGGACCTGTATCGACGGGGTCGGCGCCTGGGAGTGCGACTGCAAGGCAGGCTTTCAGGGCGACGCGTGCGAGACCGACCTTGACGAGTGCGCGGGTGACCCGTGCTTGAACGGCGGGACCTGCGTCGATGGGGCAGGGGCCTTCACGTGCGAGTGTGTGCTCGGCTACGATGGCGAGACGTGTGAGCAGGACATCAATGAATGCGCAGAGAAGCCCTGTGAGAACGGCGGCGATTGCATCGACGGCCTCGGCGCTTACGAGTGCGACTGCGCCGCCGGCTTCGAAGGCCCGACCTGCGCGACTGAGCTGAATGAGTGTCTACCGAATCCGTGCCAGAACGGCGGCAAGTGCGATGACGAGGTCGCTGGCTTCGATTGCGCGTGTGCGTTGGGCTATGAGGGCACGACCTGTCAGGTCGAGATCGACGAGTGCGCGACCCAGCCGTGCAAGAACGGCGCGTCCTGCATCGACGGCATTGGCACCTATCTCTGCGACTGTGCGACGGGCTGGAAGGGCGAGACGTGCACCGAAAACATTGACGAGTGCACGAGTACACCGTGCCAGAATGGCGGCGACTGCATCGACGGGGACGGTGCCTTCACATGCGAATGCGCTGCCGGCTGGGAGGGACCGACGTGTGCCGTCAACATCGACGACTGCGCGGGGAGCCCGTGCCAGAACGGCGGCACCTGCACCGATGACACGAACGGCTTCGAGTGCGACTGTGCGCCGGGCTTCGAAGGTGAGCTGTGTACGGTCGACATCGATGACTGCGCTGGCGCGCCTTGCCAGAACGGCGGCCAATGTGATGACGACATCGCTGGCTTCGAGTGTAACTGCGCGCCCGGGTGGACGGGGGACATTTGCACGGAGGACGTCAACGAATGCGAACCCGAGCCGTGCCAGAACGGCGGTGAGTGCACCCACGGTATTGCGTCCTTCGAGTGCGCCTGCAGCGAGGGCTTTGACGGAGAGCGCTGCGAGAACAACATCGACGACTGCTTGGGCGATCCGTGCCAGAACGGCGGGAGCTGTGTCGATGGATTGGCCTCGTATTCGTGCGATTGTATGACTGGCTGGACCGGGACCCACTGCACCGAGTACGACTGCGCCGCGCTGACGTGTGCCGACGATGAGGAGTGTACGGCGGACTCCTGCAGCGCCCAATCGGGGTGTTCGAACGTGGCCGTCGACTGTGACGACGGCGATCTGTGCACGGCGGACGCGTGCGAGAACGAGATGCGCTGCCCGGCCGGCACCGCGTCCGATGGTAGCTGCTACGAAGTGGTGGCCGAACCCTCGAACTGGGTGGACGCTGCCGAGAGCTGCGACAATCGCGGCGGCCACCTAGTGTCGATCACGAGCAGTGTCGAGAACGCGACGGTGCTCGAACTGGCCCAGGCGCGGTGCCCGGGGAACGAGGTCTACATCGGCCTGAGCGACCTGCTCAAGGAGGGGAGCTTCACGTGGGCCAGCGGTGAGGCCCTCGCCTACACCCACTGGGCCACCTACCCCGATGACTTCCAAGGCAAAGAAGACGTCGTGAACATGGCCTCCACCGGCTTCTGGAACGACGCGGGCTGGACCGAGACCCGGCCCTGCTACGTGTGCGAGTGGGAGCCCATCGCGCCGGGCTGCGCGCACGTCCCGTCGGTCGATTGCACCGACGGCGACGAGTGCACCGCGGACGCGTGCGACCCAGAGACCGGCACCTGTTCGAGCGCCACGCTGGCGTGTGATGACGGTGATCCGTGCACGTTCGACGACGGCTGTATTGAGTACCGAGGTTGCCAGAGCGGGGCCGCGCCAGCGGCCTGCAGCGAGACGCCGATCGTCCTGTGGGACATGGGCGAGAACGCCTCTCTGTTCAACGTGGCGGGAAGTGCGTTCTTCACCGGCAACGTCTTGCGCCTGACCCCGGCATCGGCCAATCAGAACGGCTATGCGTGGTACCAGACCAAGCTCGCTGTCGCTGACGGGTTTACGGTGTCCTTCCGCTTCAACATGACCGCGACCTCCGGCAGCGGCGCCGACGAGATCACCTTCGTGGTTCAAGACGCGTCCGATACGGCGTCTAGCCTCCCTTCCGATCGTTTCTACGTGACCTTCGACAGCTTCCAGAACGACGAGCCGAGCGCGAAGGTGGTGTGGGTGAAGGGCCTCGCGGATCCTATCGACCTCTCGAACGGCGCCTACGGTGGGACCGATTGGACGAACAGCGGCTCGCACGAAGCGCGGATCACGATGGCGCCGGGCGAGGACGGGAACGATGTGGTCACCGTGTCTGTCGACGGCGTCGTGGTCGTCGACGCCGTGAGTGTCCCCGGTCTTCGGACGCTCGGGGCCGTCGACGCTCAGGGCAGCGCCTGGGTCGGCTTCTACGCTCGCACCGGGAGCGTCAGCGAGATCCATGACATCGAGGCCGTCGCGATCTCGCTCGCGTGTGCTTCGAACACCTGTGGCGACGGCGACCCGTGTACGACCGACACCTGCGAGTCTGCCACGGGGTGTGTTCACACGGACGCGGGCGCTTGCCCGGACGGCGACGCGTGTACGAGCAATACGTGTGACATGCACTGGGGCTGCCGCGCCACGCCGGACACGGACGCCGTCCTCGAGTGTATCCCCGCGATCACGCCGGCGTCGCTCGACCTCGTCGCGTGGGATCTCGTGGGCCAGGCCAGCGTCGTGGATGGCGAGCTCCTGCTGTCGTCCTGCGACGCGTACCCCGATGGGACCGCGTGGTACCCCGAAGCGCTCCCGGTCGGGAACGGCTTCACCGTGGGCTTCGACGCCTACTTCACAGACGCTGACGCCGCGGGGGCCGACGGTCTCTGCCTCTTCATCGCGAACGTCTCGGCGTCCCAATCGGCCCACATCTCGAGCCAGCCGGAGCGGAGCGTCTCCGTGTGCCTCGACACCTTCGGAAACGTCGACGTCGACACCGACAGTGTGGTGCAGATCGCTGTGGGCGGGGTCGTCCTTACGAGCGCGGAGCTCGACTTCGATCTGTCCACCGAGTCCAGCACTTACACGAGCTACTCAGTCAAGTGGGACCCGGACTCAAAGCTGCTCACCGTCACCTATCCGGTCGCCGCAGGCGGGACCGGTTCACTCTCAACGGCCATCGACCTGACGGCGCCGACCCTCGGGCTGGTCGACCGCCAGCTCCGGGCCCGCATCGGGTTCGGCGGTCGCAGCGCCGGCTTCTGCGAGGCGGCGTGGATCTCGACGTTCTCGTTCGATGACGGCGCGTGTGAGACGCCTTCGTCCTGCACGCCGGACGACGACTGCACGGGCGGCTCCGACACGCTCTGTCTTCGGGCAGCCAAGAGCGTGAAGAGCTGCGCTCAGCTCGGCCTCGATCCCACCTTCCCGACGGAGGGCGCTTCGAAGCTGGTCTGCGCGACGACCCCGTCCGCGTGCGCCGGCTACGTGACGTGGCAGACGGCGAACGACGCTTGCGAGGCGCTCGGCATGCGCCTCTGTAGTATCTCGGAGATGGAGGGCTACGAGACCTTCAACTCCGGTTGCGGCTACAACGACGCTCGCGCGTGGACAGCGACGCCGTGCGCGGACGGCGGTCACTACTCGTCGGCCGGCAACCCCGCGCAGATGGCGACCTGGCCGACCGAGTGCTCCGACTCGGCGACGGCGCGCGGTGTCGTGCGTTGTTGTGCCGACACGGCTCCCGCGGTCGCGACCGTCGCTTGTCAGCGCTCGAGGGACAGTGACGACGCGACGTGCGACGACGGCAACGCGTGCTCCATCGACACGTGCGAGGCGGGCAGCGGCTGTGTGTCGGACGACCTCGGCCAGTGCGATGCCGCTGGGACTGGTTCCTGCTGTGCCGTCCAGGCCACTGGCGGTTGCGAGCAGCAGGACTGTCAGGCGTGCGTGTGCGAGCAGGACGCCGTCTGCTGCAGCGGGACCTGGGACGCTGAGTGTGTGGCCACCGCGCAACAAGAGTGCTGGACGGCGTGTGGGTGCGCCGCGGAGTAGTATAGGAGGGCGCTGTTTCTCTCCCGTCGCCGGCCTTCGCGCTTCCCTGTGATAGCGGCGTCAGATGTCTGCGA
>JADMJS010000676.1:24324-29386 GCA_018780435.1 Myxococcales bacterium | reverse complement strand
CCGGCGATGTCGATCTCGTTGTCGAAGTGGCCGATGTTGCTCACGATCGCGTTGTGCTTCATGCGGAGCATGTGCTCGACCGTGATGACCGCGCAGTTGCCCGTCGCGGTGACGAACATGTCCATGTCGCCGACGACGTCGTCGATGGTCACGACGTCGAGGCCCTGCATGCACGCCTGGAGCGCGCAGATCGGGTCGATCTCGGTGATGTAGACCTTGGCGCACTGTCCCTTGAGCGACTGAACCGAGCCCTTGCCGACATCGCCGTAGCCGAGCACGAGCGCGCGCTTGCCGGCGATGAGCACGTCGGTCGCGCGCATGAGCGCGTCCGTCAGCGAGTGACGGCACCCGTAGACGTTGTCGAACTTGCTCTTGGTGACCGAGTCGTTGACGTTGATGGCCGGGAAGCGGAGCGTGCCGGCCTTCTCACGCTCGTACAGGCGGTGCACGCCCGTCGTGGTCTCTTCCGACACGCCGCGGATCTTCGCGATCATCGGACGCCAGAAGTCGTTCCCGCGCTCCCGACGGACGTCGTGGAGGAGCTGGAGGACGATGCTGAACTCTTCCGACGACGCCGACGACGGTGCCGGGATGACGCCGCTGGCCTCATACTCCGAGCCGAGGTGGACGAGCATGGTGGCGTCGCCACCGTCGTCGAGGAGCAGGTTCGGTCCCGTGCCGTCCGGCCAGAGGAGCGCCTGCAGCGTGCACCACCAGTACTCGGCGAGGGTCTCGCCCTTCCAGGCGTAGACCGGCGTGCCGCGTGGGTTGGTCGGCGTACCCGTGGGGCCCACCACGACCGCCGCGGCAGCGTGGTCCTGCGTCGAGAAGATGTTGCATGAGACCCAGCGCACATCGGCGCCGAGCTCGACCAGCGTCTCGATGAGGACACCGGTCTGGATGGTCATGTGGAGCGAGCCCATGATGCGGGCGCCGGCGAGCGGCTTCTTACCCCGATACTGTTCGCGGAGCGAGAGGAGGCCCGGCATCTCGTGGAGTGCGAGCTCGAGCTCCTTTCGACCGAACTGGACCGTCTCCGGTCGCATATCCGCGACTTTGTGAGGGAGCGTCGAGAAGAGAGTGAGCCCCGTCTGCATGAAGGTGGGCTCGATGAGTAGGTGGGCGACTGACATGGTTCCCTCGTGATGCTCGGTACCCGGCTTTGGGTTCGTGGCCAGTGCGCGATAGGCGGCACCGGGCACGCGGACATGGCGAGTCGGGATCACGCCTCGGGCGCTCCACGACACGGCGCCCGCGTTCTAAAGCACCCCGGCGGCGCTTGCAAACCCTGGATTTGGATTCGCCAAGGGAGATTACTGGACTGGCTCGGACGCGCGTCTCTCGCCACTGCCGGCCGCGGCTGGGCGACTCATGGCGAGCCGCTCAGGCTTCAGGCGGCGACCAATTCGGGAGCGGCGACGGCGACGGCCTCGGTCGCCTTTGGAGCACGGGCGGCGGACGCGGCCTTCTTCGCAAGATCACGTGCCTCGCGTTCGGTCCCGACATAGGGCTCGCGAGTACCGAGCAGCACATCCATCCATGGCTTCGTGACGCACCAATTGGCGTGCTGATTGGGGCCCATGTGGTGGTCATAGTGCCACGGGAGGTGCTCACGCGCCCACCCGGGCTCCATGTGGGAGCGTTTGTGGGTGCGGTAGTAGTTGACCGCGGCGTAGGCCACCGTCGCCGTGAAGAACGGCGCGACCGGCAGCAGCGGCAGGTGGGCGGCGACGCCGACGATGAGCGCCAGGGCCTCCTTGGACTGGGGGTTCCATGACGTGAGCGGCCGCTCATAGGCGTCATCGAGGTGCTCGTTCTTCCGGCTCGCCTTGTGGTGCTCATACCAGTGGAAGGACCACATGCTCTCTTTGCGCGCGCCGAGGCCGTGGAGGACGTGCTTGTGAACGAGCCACTCGACACCGTTGGCGTAGAGTAGGCCGAGTGGGATTCCGATCATGGCGTGGTCCTCCTGCTCGCGTTAGCCTGATGGCCGATGCTGTTCGCGGAGGCTCCTCTCCGCTGGGGTCACGTTGTTTCGTGACCAATTAGTCATGGTTTACAGGTTCGGGTGCGACGTGTCGAGTCCCGTGAAGAAGATTCGTGTGAAAGTACGTCGCTCTGAAGAGCCATCTCAAGCGTCGACAGGCGACGTGGCCGAGGGGCTCGACGTCGACTGGGCCATGAGCACGGGGAAGACGGAAGGCGCCCCCGGCCGCGCCGAGAAGCGACCGGAGAAACGCCCGGGACCCGTCGGGGGTAAGCGGGACGAGAACCGCCGCTTGCGAGCGGCCGAGCTGCAGGATGCGGCCTTGGGGCTCATGCTCGAACGCGGGCTCCTCGTCGTGACGGTCGACGACATCACGTCGCGGGCTGGGGTCGCGAAGGGCAGCTTCTATCGATACTTCGACTCGAAGGAGCACCTCATCGAGCGCCTCTTCGCGCCGCTCCACGATCGCCTCGATGTCGTGCTCGCAGCCGCCGAGGTCGAAGTCGGAGGAGCGCTCCACGAGCCCGAGCTGCTCGCCGCCTACAGGCAGCTCGCCGCACGGCTGCAGGACGCCTTCATCGCCCACCCCCGCGAGGTCCTCCTCTACCTGCAAGAAGCGCGTGGACCCGCGCAAGGCGACCGGCGCCCCGTGGGGTTGCTCGAACATAGGGTCAGCCGCGCCGCGATCGACCTCACCCGCCGGGCTCACGAACACGGGCTGCTCCGCGCCGTCGATCCGCTCGTCAGCGCGCTTGCCGTCGTCGGGGCCGCCGAACGACTGCTCTACGAGTTCCTCACGCGGGGCACTGGTGCCGCGCCGGCCGACGTCGCGCAGGCGCTCGTGACTCTCATCATGGACGGGCTGTGGAAGTCGAAGTGACGACGGCCCCGGGTGCGCGAGGGCCCATCGCGACCGCGATGGCGGCAGAGCACCTGATCATCGCGGGCCTCGTCGACGCGGCCAGCGAGTGTCTGCTGCTGCCCAGCGGGGCTATCGACGGGCTCGCTCGCGCCGCGGTAGTGACCACGACCCTGCGTCGCCACGTGGCCACGGAAGAGCGCCTCCTCTTCGGTCGACCGGTCGACCTCGACGGGGCACACGCCGAACACCACCTCACGCGGGATCACGGCCTCATCGCGTCCCTCCTTCAGCTCATCGACGAGCCCACGGGCGACTCACTCACGACGCGATCGACTGAACGGCGACCGCTTCACGTGCTGGCGGCGCTGCGTCGACTGCACCACCTGCTCGAACATCACGATCAGCGTGAAGTCGCCGGGATCTGCGCCGCTATCGACGCTTCGCTCTCTCGACCCGCGGCCGCCGCAGTGGCCGACGAGCTTCGCCGCGGTCTCGTGGCTACTGAGGACGCGGTCGCCCCCGGGGTCGCTGATGGCGACGACGTCCATCCAGGCGCGCTTCGCCTGGCGTCCGCGGCCCCCGGGTCCTACGCCGACACGCTCTGGCGGGTCGCGGTCGACGGGGGGCCCCTGGTCCTTCCGCGCCCGAGCTTTCCGAGCTCCGAACGCCGCCGGCCCGTCGACGCTGCCTGCGTTGCCCTCGACGCCTTGCTCGACGCCGCCGGCGGGCGAATCACGATGGCCGCCTTTGACCAAGCCCTCCGCGTCGATCGGCTCGTCGCCCGAACGGGGCCCTGAAGGCCCCGCCGGCGCGGCGGCGCGTGCTCCCACCCTCGCCACGGGCCCGCCGGGCTCGAAGCCGAGACGTCGCCCGAGCTCTGGGGTCAGGGACTACACGTGTTGCCAGCGACGAGCACCTCGAGCGCCGCGTCGGGCGGCATGGTCTCCGCGGGGACGCCGTCGAAGACGACCCTCGCCACGAACTCGGGTTGGCCCGGCCCATCGGGCTCCCAACGCGCCTCCCACTCGGCGCACGTGAGCTCCCGGCCGGTCCCGGGGATGTAGTCCTCCGGTGTGACGTGGAGGTCGATCCAACCGGCCGGGTCGACGTCGTGTTGGTCTACTTCGAGGATGGTGACGCGCCCTCGCTGGCCGACGAGCCCCATACTCTCGAAGCACACCACCACCGGCTGCGAGTCGACGGCGCAGAGCGGCCCATCCCAGAAGGGCGGCGAGAGCACCCGCTCGTCGTCGAAGCCGCCATAGATCGCGAGCATCCCGGCTCGGTCGTCCGCTGAGAGTGCACGTCGCGTCCCCGAGTATTGGCTCCACATGACTGCCGACGGGTCGGACGAGTGGCCGAGCCCGAGCGCGTGGCCGATCTCATGGAGGAGCACACTCTCGAGGTCGTAGGGGCGTCGCCGGTTCGGCCGGGCGTCGAGCGTGAACGGCTGGGTGTCGTTCAGGTGGATGGCGCCGGAGGGGCACACCGGGTCGGCGGCACCCGGGAAGAAGGCATGGGCCAGCGTGGTGGCGTCGAAGGGGCACACATCACCGTGGTCCCCCGGTCCCATCGTGGAGACGACGATGTCGACGTCCTCCACATCGGTACCGCCTCCGTCGTCGTCGAGTCCACCCGCCGCGATGACTTCGACGAACTCGAGGCCCGACACCTCGGCCCACGTCGCAAAGGACCGACGCGCGGCGTCGCGAAGGCCGTCGATGTCGACGGACGCCGGCGCGGAGTCGACACGCCACCGGATGACCGTCTGATCCCAGGACCCAAAGGCCGCAAACTCCCATGGGGACGCCTCTGGATGGAAGTCGTAGGAGACCGGCGCTTCCTCGTCGTCGGGGGTCGTCGGCGCCTCGGCCGGCGGGGTCACCACGCCGTCCCCAGGGCGGAGCTGTCCGTCGTCCGCCGGCCCGTCCGGTGGGACGTGACGGCTCCTGGGTAGCCCCTCGGCGCTCGGCAGCGGCACGGCGTCACAGCCCACGGCGATGGGCAAGGCGCCGAGGAGCAGGGCCAACGTGACCACGAGGGCAGGGCGGCTGGTCGATTGAATGGGAGTGAGACGATAGGTCAGCAGAGCAGCAGGATTCGGCACGGGGACACCTCCTGCCGCTCCCTAGAGCACCGGGCGTGCCGAGGGGAATCCTGAGTAATTTCAGAGTTGAGTGTCCCATCGGGTGTCCCAGAATCGGACAACGGCG
>JADMJS010000676.1:0-24314 GCA_018780435.1 Myxococcales bacterium | reverse complement strand
GTCCGATTCTGGGACTGCGCTGTAAGGGGAATGGGGGTGGCCGGCCGTGCGCTCCCGAGAAACGGTTGCAAGGGCGGGCGGGCTGCCCGATCCTCCCGGCGGTGCCGCGACTTGAACGCCAACCCCTGATCCTCTTCGTCCTCGGCCTGATCTTCGGCCTCCTGGGCCTCGCCGATTACGCGGACGGAATCGTCGAATACGTCGTCGGCATCGTCGATGGCATCGCGTGGTCCGACCTATGGCGGCCGGTCTTCGACCCCCCGCCCATGAACACCTACACGTACCGGCCGCTCACCACGCTGTCGGTGAAGGTGCTCCTTGCGGTGTCGGGGGGCGACACGCAGGTCATGACCGCCCTCCATGTGCTCTGCCTGCCGTGGTTTGGACTGGCCTCGTGGCGCTTCCTTCGGGCGGTCGGCCTCGAGGCCGCCGCGTTCCCCGCCGCCGTCGGCGTCATGGCGCTCCCGTCGATGCTCTTCTCGGCATGGATCCCCGTCGAGTCCGACGTCATGGGCGCCGCGTTCCTCTGCGAAGCCGGGGCCGTCTGGCCACGTCTCATGGCCACAAGGGCACGCCGTGACGTCGTTCTCTACACGCTGTGGCTCTTCGGGGCGGCCACGACCAAGGAGACGTCCGCTGCCGCCGGGGTCGTCCTCGTCGTCGCACACGCGCTCATGGCCTTGCGAACTCGGCAGGCCCGGGGCCTCGCGCTGTCCTGGGCCGCGGGCTACATCGCGACGCTCGCTATCTTCGTGACGCCCTTGCTCCTCGCGAAAGGCCAAGCTCCCCACGACTTTCACATCGAGGCCGACGGCTTCAATTGGAGTCGCGCGGGCTTCTTCGCGCTGCACAACCTCACGCAGATCTTCTACCTGCTCAGCTCCGGCGGAGCGGCGCTCATCGCGCTCTTCGCGGCCCCGGGATCCCCTCGGCGCTTCGGCGCCGCCGCGCTGGCCCTCGCCGCCTTCCTGCTCGCCGCCCCGCCGCTGCGCGTCTACAACCACTACGAGTCCGTGATCATCGACCACGTCGGCTACGTGATCGCCTCCGTGGCGCTCCTCAGCGTAGGGCTCATTGCGGCGCTCTGGCGGCGGAGCCCCGCACTCGGTACGCCCCCAAGCGAGGTGGTCGGCGCTCTCGCGCTCCCCGTATCGGCGCAGGTCCTCGTCTGGCTCCCCATCGGGCTCTTCGCGGTGCTGGCCATCGCGCCGATCGTCGCGCTTCAGAGCCGCCCCGACGTGTCGGCTCGGCTCTACGCGCCCGTCGTCCCCGCGCTCCACGGGCTCGCGTGGCACGTGATGCTGCGGCTGTGGGCACGTCGCCGCGACCATCCCCTGCTCCGAGTCACGGCGCCGCTCTTCCTCTTCTCGTTCGCTCTGTTCCCGGTCGCGGCTGGGCTCGGGACCACGCTCGCCTACCGAGCCCGAATGGACGCGGAAGCGACGGCCAAACCGGTGCTCGCGGAGCTGATGAGGCGTCCGGGCATGCGGTGCCCTTTCATCATCGCGACGAACCGGAACCACGAGCTCGCATCCGAGGAGCTCGTCGCACTCGGGGCCCCGTGGGACGCCTGCTCCGAGCTCTTCGTCCCAAACAAGCTCGGGCTCGACACCTCCGACGCGGACCTGACGACATGGAAGGTCCAAGGTTACGCGTACTCGCTCGTGGAGACCGGGACCCGCAACGACGTCCGGGACGCGCTGATCGCCGGTAAGGTCCCCGAACGATGCGTCATCCTGTACGAGCAGTCGCCCAAGACGACGCTCGAGACCTACGGCCGCTTTCAGGAGTTCGCGGGCGATTTCGCGTGGGCCTTCGATCGGCTACCGGAGTTCGGTCGCGAGATGCACCAGCAACAGCTCGAAGTGCAGTTCCGGGAGCACACGTCCTATCAGAAGATCATGCGCCGCGCCGGCGCTCCTATGCGGCTCGTCGCGGCGCCCTACTTCACGTTGCCACTGAATCCGAACGAGCTGCTCTCGCGGCTCTGGCACGCCATCGGCCCCGTCGAGACCTATCAATACGAAGTCAGAATCTTGAATCTCGACGGGTGCTTGAAGAGCCCAGCCTCGCTTCAGAGCGCTCCGCTCTAGTCGAAGAGGCCGGCGAGGCCAGTGCGGCGCCGCTGGTCCTTACGCTCGTGATGCCACTTGTCGAGCTCCGTCAGGGTAGTGACGTAGTCGATGGGCGCGGCCTCGCGAATGCGGGCCGGCACCTCGGGGCCTACCCGAAGCCCGAGCTCGTCGGCGAGTGGCATCGCTGCCGCCCGTGGAAAGAGCCCACGCCGAACCGCATCGGCGAGCGACGCCGACAGCCGCTCGGGAGTATAGCCGTAGCGCTCTACCATCTCGTCATGCACCGCGAGGACCGTCTGCCGCGAGATGCGCTCGTCACCGTAGAGGACGAGGCTGGTCTGGAAGGTGTTGAAGGTCGGGGCCACTTTGGGGCCGAGGGCGTCGAATCGCGCTGTCGGCGAGCCCGCGTCAAGGTGGATGCAGATCCGATCGACGACCGTCTGGACGGGGAGGCGCGCGGCGGCGGTGACGATGCGCCGCGTCTGGTCGGGGTAGAGCCGCGCGCTGCTGCCGATCCGCTCGATCTCCTTCGAATCGACGATGCCCTCGCAAATGTCGCCGTAGAGTCGGTAGATGACGGCGTCCATCTCCGCGTCGTCCCCGAAGCAGGTCTCGTGTGCGTCGGGCTCGGCCGTGAGGCGGGCTTCAAGCAGGACCGGGAGCTTGTAGCCGAGCTGGTCGCGCAGGGCCCTGAAGCGAAAGGTCAACAAGTTCTGGAGGTTGGGCTTCAGGACCAGCCCATCGACTTCGACGCCGTCGAGGCGAAGCTTCTCCGAGAGCACCGTCCGCATCTCGCGAGGGCTCCCGCTGACGACGAAGATCCGGTTCTCGCTGCCGTCCGGTGCCCGGCGCAGGCCTCGCATCAGCGCGGCGGTCCCCGGAATGTTCTCCTTCTCGTGGGCGCCCTGCATCGCCGTCCGAATGAGCTCGGCCGCCGTGCCGAATCGGGTCTTCAGGTAGGTCTTGTCGAGGTCCCAGCGGAAGATGTGCACCGTCTCAGCTCACGAAGTGGGGCGACCTGAGGGACTCGGCCATGGCGCGGGGAAGGTCGGCTCGGACCACCCGCGCGGCCAGCTGCACTGCGCTCGCGAGCGCTGCGGGGGTGCTGCTCGGGAGCGCGAGGACCACGGTGCGATCGAGCCCGAGGAGCGGCGCGCCCCCGTAGGCGTTGTGTTCGACGATCTCGTGAAAGCGCACGACGGCGCCTTCGAGGAGCTTCAGGCCCACCCGCCACGTCGTACGCGTTCGGTACGCACCCCGGGCCATGTTGATGAGCGCGTCCCCGACACCGCCAAGCAGGCCGACGACCACCTGACCGGTAAAGCCGTCACAGACGATGACGTCCGCCACTCCACGCGGGATGGCAATCCCCTCGACCGTTCCCACGTAACGAAGCGAGGTGTCCGCTTCCAATTGGCGGTGGGCTTCGAGGTGCTCCGGTGGTCCGACGCGCGGGTCGCGCCCGATGGACAGGAGCCCGACGGTCGGGGCGTCGATCTTCCAGACGCGCTGGGCGTAGATGGCTCCCATGCGTGCCCACGTGACGAGATCGTCGGCCATCGGTCGCAACGTCGCGCCGACATCGAGGATCAGCGCGAAGGGCTCCGTGCTGCCGGGCCGCGGGAGGGCGGGATAGACGGCACAGAGCGGGGCCCGACGTACACCGGGGATGAGCGAGAAGGCGCCGAGGCACGACCGCAACGCTCCCGGCGGTTCGGCGGCTGTAACGAGCGCGTCGGCCACCCCGGCTTTGACCAGCTCCACGGCGCGTTCGACCGACGTCGCGAACGCGGCCGGACGCACACGGATCCGCTCTGCGTTGTGAGACTGCCGCGCCAGCTCGCGATCGATCGCGGCCGCGTCACCGATGACGATGAGATCGATAGGCGCGTCGGTCGAGTCGTCCATGGACACGAGCGCGGCGGCGGCCACTGCGGCGGCGGGGGCATTCAGCCCCCCTTCGGCATCGAGGACAATCGTCGCCATGGCCGAACCTTACAACTCCTCGATGGGGCGGTCCACCGGTCTTCCAGTCCGGGCGCTGCTGGACTCCCCCCCAGCCGTCGAGCTCGTCCTCGCGCCGCGAGCGGCTGGTCACACGCCCGGGTTCGTGGGAGCCTCACCGCCCGTGACCGAGCCCCGATCCCAGCGCATCGAAGAAGCCTTCCTCGCCCAATACGCCGACATGGACGACGAGACGCTCCGCCAGATCGCCGAAGGGCAGGTGCCCTGGGTCGCGGACGGGGTCTACCTGTATCCAGCCCGACGAGCCGCGCGCGAGCTGCTGAAGCGTCGCGGCGTGACGCCGTTGCCATCAGTCCCGGCGTGGGACCCGGAGGCCGACTCGGCGCCGTTGGGCGTTCGTTGGTCGGCCTGGGGGGCCGCCTTGTTCCTCGTCGCAGGGGCCGCAGCGGCCCTCTGGTGGGTCCGCCGCCCGGACGTCGCCACTGACGAGGCGGCGTGCGCCGAGGCTCGCACGGCATTTCTACAGAGCGACTTTCAGACCCGGCATCGTGGCGAGCTCCTCGACTGCCGGCGCGATGGCGACGTCGTTACCCTCGAAGCCTGCATCGAGCTTACGGCCGACGCCCTCAAGGGGCTCGCCGCCTCTCGCAACCCCGTGCAACTCGCCGAGATTCGACGTTTCGCCAACGCGCCCGTGCCAGGACGCCATTGTGCGGTCGTCGATTACGCCCGCGTCCAAGTCGACGGCCACCGGCCGTGGCGTCTCGTGGTGCGTCACCCACTCGAGGCGCCCTGACGCCTTAGAGAATGCAAGAGGATGCTTGCGTTGGATCTAAACGGCGGCGAACCTATGTCCATGAGGAACTCCAATGTCGCTCCGGGAGCCAGGCCCCCGGTCACTCCGAGCTCGTCCGCCCCGGGGCGCGACTCTCGACGACACGCCATCTCCGGGGCTGGGTACGCCCTCGCGCTCACGGTCGCCGTCTTATCCGCGTGCACCGAGGACCGCGCGTCGGCCGCATACGATCCCTTTGGCGGTGCCGACACGGCTGGGGGCGATGGGGCCGCAGCCGACCCCGAAGCGCTGACGCCTATTCTCACGATACGAAGCGTGACCCTGAAGTGTGGTGGAAGCTGCGGCGGCGACTTCGCGGCCCGGTGCGACGACGACGTGGCCGTGTTCTGTCACGACGGTTCCATCGTCTGTGATGACTGCGCCGCCACATCGCGGACCTGTACGGCTGGCGACGGCGATCCGAAGTGCCTCCGAGCTGGCGAGGGCGAGGAGATCTGCACCGGTGACGGTTGTTTCACGCGCATCTGCGAACCGTTGGCGACCTGGTGCGAGCGGGGCGCCGTACACCGCTGCGACGACACGGGGCAATTTGAAGAGGTGAACGAGTGCCAGCTCGGCCTCGACTGTCGCGACGCACAGTGCCTCCCCGCGCAGCCTTACGCGGTCATCCTCTTCGATACATCGGACTCCATGAACTGGATGCCGAACGACGACGACCCACCTCCCGGGATCATCGACTACCCCGCATGCGACGATCCGAATGCGCCGCAGACCCGCATCGGGATCGCCAAGGCGGCCTTCTCGAAGCTCTTCTCGGACCCGCGTTATCAAGGATTCGCGTTTGCGCTCATGCGTTTCCCCCAGATCCTCGACGCGGGAGCCAAAGCACGTTGTATGGCCGGCTCTTATTTGCCTGAAAACACGGTAACGGGGCACTCCGGCGTCTTCACCACGGGGGCGTGGTTCGACGCGGCGCTCCACGAGGTCCTGGTAGTCCCCTTCCCGAACGACGCGACGGGGAACCAGAAGGTCCTCGCGTCGTGGCTCGACTTCAATGAGGAGATCGACATCGACGACACGGTCTGTACCGCCCACGCCGACTGCCCAGGGGGCCTCTGTACCGCGCCCGGCGGCCAAGGGAAGTGCCGCTATCTCCTCGATCCGGAGCTTCGGGCCGCGCTCGGCGCGACGCCTCTCGGGACCACTCTCTTCTATGCCGGCGAGTACTTCCGGAAGTTCGTCGTGCGTGAGGGGCAACCGTGCCAGCTCGACGCGGACTGCCTGACGACGACCCAGTTCTGCGTCGAGGGCCGCTGTCACGACCCCAACCGCTTCTGTCGTCGCCGGTCGGTCGTCGTATTCTCCGATGGCGCCGACACGGCGTCGCTTCAGCCCTTCTACGATCCGGTCGTGCAAGCCAGACGCCTCCGCGCCGGTCTCTCGTGCGCCACCGAATCGGATTGTGGGCGCGGCTTTGGTTGTGATGACGGCACCTGCCAGAAGCTCGAGGGCGGGTGTGGCGTGAGCGCGTCTTGCGATCGCTCCACGTCGAAGTTTGCCAAAGCCACGGAGCTCGGCTCTGACCGCCTCCGTGACGCCAATGGCGACCCCTTCGAGGTGACCGTTCACGTCGTGGACGTGTCCGGCAGCTTTGGTACGTGGGGCGACAACCGGGGTATGTCCGAGTATGGCGGCGGCCTCTTCGTCTCGCCCGAGCTCGCTTCTCCCGACACGCTCTTCGAGGGGCTGCGCGGTGTCATCGACTGGAAGGACGCGGACTTCTGCGACGACTGACCCACTGGTCACCCTGCGGGGCCTTCCCGAGCGTGGAGGCCGTGCTCGCCGTCACGTGGGTCGTCGCCCTCCTGGGGGCGCTACCCTCGCGTGGCGCCGATCGCCCCTTGGCCGACGGCGGCTTCGTGACCGACTTCGAGATCCTCCTGCCCCGTGGCGAGACCGTCGCTCCGAGGGCGCACCCCGGACCCGACGTCGACCTGAGGGTGGCCCTCGAAGCGCAACCGGCGGCCAAGGTCGAGCGAACCGTCAATGGCGCCCTGCGGATGCGGACGCGCCTGCGAAGCTCGGGAGGTCAACACGAGCTACGACTCGGCTGTGATGGCGTCTGCGAGCTGTGGGTCGACGGCGCCATGGTCTTACGACGAGCGGCTCCATATGGGCTCTGGCTCGATGATCGCGAGGTCACGGTCACCTTGAACGCCGGCCCAAGCGAGGTCGAAGTGCGTCTCGAGGCTCGCCGAGGGCGTCGAGAGTCACTACGACCACGTCGGGTCGCGCTCCGAGTGCTCCCTCCGGCCGGTGTTGCGCCTCCGGTCAGCCTAATGCCCGTGGCGCCGTGGCTCTCCCGAGGCTCCAGGTCCCTCACGATCGGCTTCGAACGAGAGGTCCCCATGGTCGGCGCGGTCTCGACGACAGAGCTTCGCGTTCGGGGGACCGTCACGCGCGTCTCGGCCGTGGCTGGCGACGCCACGCCGCCGCGGGGGCCCGTCCCGCTCGACGCCACCCTCAACGTCGCTCCCCAGGTCTCCAGCGGGGGAGCCCTTGGGCATGCCGTGTCCACAGGGCTGTCGACTCAAGCGACGTCCACACTCGAGCTCCCAATCGGCCCAGACGGCGATCGGGTCGTGACCCTCACACTGACCGACGGGAAGGGGGCTTCGGAGTCCATCGAGCGGCCCATTCGGGTCACGCCCGCGCTCCTCAGGGGCGTGCCGCCGGCGCTCGAGCGGCTCGGACGCGACCGCGGCCGACGTGATGTCGCTTGGGCGTCCCTCGCGTTCTGGACCGACAAGGTGCTCCTCATGCATGGCCTGGACAGCGCGACCGGCGCCCGCCCGCCGACGACACCGGAGTCCGATTCGCGGCTCGTGGCGCAGGGCTTCGAGCAGCTCCGACTCGCCATCGAGGATTTCGACGATTCGAGCCACTTCGAGGCCCGCTCGGGCGCTTTCGTCAGGGCCTACCGGTCGCCCTTCGACGGGGCGCCGCAGCCGTTCGCGATGTACGTCCCGGACGCCGCTATTCGGGGTGCCGGGGAGAGAGGGCCGGGGCGGCGGGGGGCTCGCGATGTCCCGTTCATCGTCGCGCTTCATCCGAGCGGCTACACGCCGACTCGGACCCTCAAGGGGGTGCTCGGGCTCGAGTCCGAACGCGGCGCGTCGCGCGCGCGCCTCTCGCATCTCCTCCCGAGCGCCGCGGAGATCGGCCGTTTTGACGCCGTGGTCGCCGCGCCATGGGGCTACGACGGGACTGGCAGCCGCTACGTCGGCAAGGTGGACGTCCTCACGGTGATGGACCTCGCGCTTGGGCACTATCGCATCGATCCTCACCGCGTCCTGCTCACCGGCGGCTCCCTCGGTGGCCTCGGCACGTGGCAGCTCGGCCTCCGAATGCCGGACCGCTTCTCCGGCCTCATGCCCATCGCGGGTTACGGCTCGGTGCGGCTTTACGACAACGTCCGCGGGAAACGACTCGCGCCGTGGGAGCGCTTTCTCGTCGATCGTCGCGACAACGTCACCTTCGTCCCGAACGCGCGCTACCTCCCGATGCGCTGCGTTCACGGTGAACGAGACAACCCGAAGCGCTCGGAAGTCATCGTCGAGCGGTATCGGGAGCTGGGCTACCCCGCCGCGTTCGACGTCCTGCCGGGGATCGGCCACGCGGCCTGGGACGACGCCTGGGCGCAGAAAGCCGCGCTCGCCTTCGTACAGTCGACCGCGCGACCGGACCTGCGGGCCGGCCCGCCGGATCGCGTCACCTTGGTGTCCGGCAGCTATCGGCACGCGATGGCTTACGGACTTACCATCGACCGCTTCGCCGATCACGCACGACTCGGCCGGCTCGACCTCGAACGCCGGGGTGGGCGGAACCCGCCCCGAGGGGCGACGGCACGCGACCTCGACGACGCTCGTGCGAGCCCTGTCCTCGTCTTCGATCCGGAGAACGTCGCGCGCTTCACCGCCGAGCTCGGCGACGCCCCGACCGATGTCCGGGTGGGCGGTCGCCCGTTCTCGCGTTTGCGCGGCCGGCAGACGTTCCGAGTCGACGCGGGAGGGCGGTGGACGCGAGAGTCGTCGTCCCCACCCGCGGCCACCTCCGAAGCGCCCTCGACGCTCGACAAGCGTCCAGGTCTCTCGGGTCCCATCGACGATATCCGCTACGAGCCGCACCTCTTCGTCTACGGCAGCGCCGTCCCGGCCGACACGGAGACCAATCGCCGCCTAGCCGAACACCTCTCGCGGTATGGGTGGACCGATGCACGAATCGCGCTGCCCGTCCTGGCCGACCACGAGCTACAGCCCGACCAGCTACGGAGTCATCACGTCGTCCTCATCGGGACGCCTGCCTCCAATCAGTGGCTCGCACAGATAGCCCCGCGGCTGCCGGTCGTGGTCGACCGAGACTCCATCACCGTAGGTGACGTCATCCACCGAGGGGCCCACCTCGGTACCACCTTCATCGCGCCGAACCCGCTCTCGCCGAACCGCTATGTCCTCGTCTACACCGGCACCGACCGCCGAGGGGTGTGGCTGGCCGGCTGGCTCCCGGAGTGGCTCCCGGACTGGGTCGTCTACGACGACGGCATCACGACCGAACGCGGCGGCTACCTGATGGGCTCGCGGCGGCCGCTCGGAGCCGGATTCTTCGATGAACACTGGCAGGTCGCGCGTCCGTAGCTCCGGTTGTCACCGAGATTTTCCGGGTGACGCCAGATGGGGCTAACTCGTTCACGAGCTTCGGCCGTTGCTACTCGATGTCCCCGTCACGGCGCGGCGCTTTGCGTGGCGCACCCGAGGACGATACCCTGCTTTCGCAGCCTCACCGTCGTGTGATGGTCGGCCGGTGGGCGATGCGACGACGACAATGGAGCTCATCTTGAGAAGGCCTTCCGCGCGGATCGACTGGAGCCCGAGTCAGACCACACCGGAGCGCCCTCCCGTACCGTGGGTCCGCTACGGGTTCTCGGCGGCCTGTTTCACCGTCGCCGTCGTGCTCCTCGCCACGATCGACTACAGCGATCGCGGCCGCTACTTCGATCCGGTGCGCACCTACGCGTCCAACGTCCTCCCGGGGGCCGAAGGCGAGCACGACCTCGCTCGCCTCAAGATCCTCACGCGTTGCCTGGGCTACGTCCGTTCCAACTACGTCGATCCCGCTCGTACCAACGCCGCCGAGATGCTCCTCGCTGCGCTCGATAACGTCGAGCGGACGGTGCCAGAGCTCCTCGCCGTTCCCGAGAAAGACAGCAGCGGACAGCTCGTCGGGGTGGAGGTTCGGGTCGGTAAGCTGTCGAAGTCATTTGATCTTCGTAAGGTGACTGACCTCTACAAGCTGAGCTGGAAGCTGCTCGACATCTTCAACTTCGTCACGCCAGCGCTCGACGGGACGTCGGTCGACTCGCGGACCATCGAGTACGCGGCCGTGAACGGCATGCTGCACACCCTCGACCCGCATTCCCTCCTCCTGACACCCAGCGTCTACCGCGAGATGAAGACCGGGACGTCAGGGCAGTTCGGTGGCCTCGGCATCGTGCTCGGCACACGCGAGGGCAAGCTGATGGTCGAAAGTGTCATGGAAGGCAGTCCCGCTCAGCGTGCCGGGATCGCGAGCGGCGACATCATCGCGCAGATCGAGGCCGAATCGACAGTCAACATGAGCCTCTCGGATGCGGTGGAGCGACTCCGCGGCACCCCGGGGACCGCCGTGGTCATCTGGATCGATCGCCGCGCCTTCACCGAGCCGCGCCGCTTTCGAATCGTCAGGGAGAACATCACTCTCGCGTCCGTGACGTCGGAGCGTCTCCCAGGCGGGATCGGTTACGCCCGCATCAAGAACTTTCAGCAGAGCTCCGGTGAAGACCTCAAGGCAGCGCTTGAGCGACTCTACGCCCAGCAGCGGGCCGACGATGGCAGCGGGCTCCGGGGTTTCGTGCTCGACCTACGGGACAATCCGGGTGGGCTGCTCGATCAGGCGATCGAAGTCAGCGATCTCTTCGTGAGCGATGGCGTCATCGTCACCACCGTCGGATCCGGGAGCCGGGTCCGAGAAGAGCGCGTGGCGACCCGGGGCGGGACCTACGCCGACCTGCCACTCATCGTCCTCGTGAACGGCGGCTCGGCGTCGGCGTCGGAGATCGTCGCTGGCGCTCTGAAGAACCAGAACCGGGCGCTCATCCTCGGCGAGCGCACCTTCGGCAAGGGCTCGGTCCAGGTCCTCTACGACATCGACAACATCGCCTTGAAGCTCACGATAGCCCAGTACCTCACGCCTGGGGACGAGTCGATCCAAGGTGTTGGGATCGCGCCCAACATCGAGCTCGTGCCGCTCGCGGCCACCAAGGAGTGGATCCATCTCTCGGGTGACGAGCCCCATGGTGAAGCGACTCTCGCCAATCACCTCGACGGTGGCGCGCAGAGGCGCGTCTCCAAGTCCGACGTGAGGGTTCATTACCTCTACGATAGCGATGATGACGTCGACTTCGGACGGGAGCTGGCAAGGCGGCTCCTCGTCGACCGGCATGAGCGTGCACCGAGCACAGGCGATGAGGCGGGTTCGAGCCGGAGCGCGCTCGCGCACGCACGCCCAACCCTCTCGGCGGTCGAGCAGGAGCAGATGGCCCGGCTCGAGAAGGCGCTCGGCGCGCTCAACGTCGATTGGAGCCCACGCACCAAACCCGAGTCGGGCGAGCCGAAACTCGAAGCCACACTCACGATCTCCCGCGGTCAGGAGATGGCCGGTGGCGATGAGCCGACCGTCGAGCTCGTCGTGAAGAACGTCGGCACCGCGCCGGTCTATCAGCTCTTCGGCGTCACCGAGTCTGGCGCCGACGCCTTCGCCGGAATCGAGATGCCCCTCGGGCGAATCCCCCCGGGTGAGACCCGGCGCTGGCAGGCGCGCGCGTCTTTGCCGAAGTCAGTCCTCACGCAACACGTCCCGGTGAGCGTTCGATTCTGGACCGGCGAGGCGCCCTTTGGCCGCGTCGACGCGGAGGGTCGCCCGCCCGTGGTCGCCGAGACGTGGGTTCACGTGCGCGGGCTCCCGCGACCGCGCTTCGAATATGCCGCGTTCGTCGACGACGCCGGCGGCAATGGGGACGGGATCCTAAACGAAGGCGAGACCGTCGACGTCGTCGTCACGGTCCGAAACGTCGGCGACGGCACCGCCGAGAAGACGCTGGTGACGCTCAAGAACCGCGGGAGCGAAGAGACCTACATTCACCAAGGGCGCACCTTCATCCCGGGCCTCGGCGTCGGGAAGGACCAGACGGTCCGCTTCCGAGTGGAGGCCAAAGAGGGGCACCCCGCCGCGGGGCCGGAGCTCGACATTCAGATCACCGACACGGTACTCGAGGAGCGGCTCACACACGCACTCGATTTGCCCTACTTGCCCGAGAGCGGGACCGCCTTCGTCGCGTCTCCGGCCCGTTATGCGAGCGCTACGGACGAGGTGCCAGTACGGGCCGGCGCGTCTCCTTCCGCACGCGTCGTCGCTATGGTCCCGCCACGGCGGGCCTTCGAGAGCGATGGCCACGCCGGCGAGTTCGCGCGCGTCAACCTGCCCGACGGCGCTCGGGGCTTCATCCGCCGCGATCGTCTACATGCACCGCCCCCGGACCTCGCCGTGAACGCATTGGCGGTCGACCACGTGAGCGCCGTCGCTCAACCGCGCATCGAGCTCGGAGAGGGGCTCGCGCTCGATACCGTGGGCACGTCGATCGTGCTCGAGGGGCGAGCGCTCTTCCCGAACATCGACCGCGGCGACTCGCCCGACGTCTATGTGTTTCGGGACCAGGACAAGGTCTTCTTCGATCGGCAAGCCATCGAAGGGCGCGACGTGATGACCTTTCGTGCGGAGGTACCGCTCGCCCGGGGGCTGAACGAGCTCGTCGTGTACGCGCGTGCCGGGCGGGACCTCCACGCAAAACATCGCCTCCTCGTGTACCGACGTTGACGGGTGGACCGACGTGTCGAGTGCGGCCGTCGGGAAAGTGACAAGCGGGGACAATGAAGGTTCAATGTCGGCCATGAACGAACTTCGAAACGAAACAGCGCCGCGCCAAAGCGGTCGTGAACCGGCGCTGCGAGCGCGTCGCGTTCCCCTGTCGGTGGTGCTCGTCGCGTTCCTCGCCACCCTGACGATCGTTCAGCTTCGAGAGGCGCGCGCGAACGACGAGGATCGGGCCTCCAAGGTCGAACGGCTGCAGCGCACAGGCTTCGGGCTCGCGCGCCGCAAGAAGTACGCCGAGGCGATCGCGTCGTTCGAGGAGGCCCTACAGCTCTCCAGCTACCCCGACGGTTCGATCTTCTACAACATCGCCAAGCTCTCGGAAGAGGGGCTCAAAGACTGCCGAAAGGCGCTCCTCTATTACGCGGGGTACCTCGAGAACGATCCGGAAGGCGAATATTCGACCGAGGTCCGAACACGTCACGAGCGTTGCCGTAAAGCCGTGTCGTCGACACTCGGCCGCTTGTCCGTCATGTCGAAGCCCGATGGCGCACCCATTCGCGTCGCCGGCATCCCTTTCGGGAGTACGCCTCTGACGGGGCTTGAGGTCCCCGCGGGGACCTACTCGATCACGAGTGAGAGCGAGGAGTTTCTCTCGGCGTCGGCGTCTGCCACGGTCGAGGCGGGGCTCGAAGCGCGGGTCGACCTACCGATCAAGCGTCGGGTCTTCAAGGGCATGATCACCGTGACGTCCGACCCCCCGGACGCCGCCATCTGGATCAATGACGAGCAGGTCGCGTCCAAGGCGCCCTTCACCCAGAAGGAGCTCCCGACCCGGACCTACCTCGTGCGCATCGAGAAGCCGGGGTGGGACCGATGGGTCCGTTACGTCGTCGTGGAACGCGACACCGAGAGCCTCGTTGAAGCCGTCCTGGAGCAGACCGGCGACGAGGTCCCGATCCCGCCACTGCCAAAGAACGACGAATACTGACCTCCTGGTGGGACGCTGCGCCCGTCGCCGAGCGGCTGGGGCCTTGGCGCTGTCGTCGATGCTCTCGGCAGCACCGTCGGGATGGGCGGCCAGCCCACCGGCCGAACCCGCTCCCCCGCTCCCGACGACGGGTGAACCAGACCCCATCGAGGTCGACTTCCCGCTCGACGGCGAGTTCGGGCCGCCGTGGTCTCCCCGCCTCGGGTCCTCCCCGTCCAGCGCACGCGTCTTCACGGGTGAACAACTTCGCGAGATGGGCATCACGACCCTCGGGGCGCTCCTCGAGCAGCTCCCCGGCTTCGAGGGCGCCCGGTCCGACTTGCACGGATGGGCCGACGTCGCACTGATTCGCGGGCAGCCGCGAACCGCGCTGGTCCTCATCGACGGCGTTGCGGCGGTGGAGCCGGTCCGCGCCCAGCCCGTACTCGATCGGCGCCTCTCGCTCGAGGTCATCGATCGCATCGAAGTGCTCGCGTCCCCCGGGAGTGTCGGGTGGGGGAACCACGCCCTCCTCGGCGTCGTCAACGTCGTCACTCACGATGGGCAGTCGGGCCGCGGGCTCGTCCTTGATGTCGGCTCCTCCTTCGGGCCGGGGGCTCCTGGGGGCGGCCACGTTCACCTTCAACAAGGGGGGCGGCTCGGCCCGGTCGAGGTCTTCGTCGCCGTCGGCTACGAGACCAGTCGCCCGCCCGAGGTCGACGTCGATCAGCAGAAGGTGGGGCTGCCGTTACCGGCCCCCTCGCCCAACGGTCCGGCCCTGATGTCGGCGGCGGGAGCGACTTCGTCGAGCGCCGCCCGCAGCCACGTCGTCACCTCGAACGGGAAGGTGGGCTGGCGCGCCTTCACGCTGGGCTGGGCCGCGGCGTGGTCTCGCGAAGCACGCGCGGTCGGGCCCGGTGGGACCCTTCTCGATCGCAGCTATACGGGCAGCCCGACGGGGTGGCCCGAAGCGCTCACGAGCCGGTCCGAGAACAGCGTCGTCACGAGCTTCCTCCGCTACGCGGACCTCGTCCACCCGGACGTCGACCTCGCCATCCAGCTCAGCCACGCGTGGTTCTCGCTCGACGAAGCCCCGCTCGGGCTCTACCCCCTGAGTGCGGCGTATCCGGCGGGTCTCGCGCTCGACTTCGACGGCGGCGGGAGCCACCAGCTCGGCCTAACGACCGATGTGACGGCGCGTCTCGCGACGGGAGTGCGCCTCTCCTCCGGCATCGCCTTGAGCCTCGACGCGGCCGGCGCGCTCACGGCGACACCGACCACTGCGGGCGCCTGCGCGGCGTCCCGCGAGGATGACCAGCCCGCCGCGTGCGAGTACAGGCTCTTTGATGAGGTCCGTCGTCTCGGTGGTGGGCTGTACGCGCTGGTCGACTACCGACCCGCCCCGTGGGCCATGCTCTCCGCTGGCCTCCGGGGGCAAGTGCAGTCCGATCGGCGCCCAGAGCTCCTCACGTCGGCGGGCGTCACCTTCTCGGCCCCGGGACCACTCACGCTCGCCTTCGTTTGGGGCGAAGGCGTGCGCCCCGCGTCATTCGAATCGACCGCGCTCGCGACCGGCGCGCCGAACCTCGTGTCTTTTGGCGCGGACCCAGAGATCCCGGCCGCGCGGTCTCGCAGCCTCGAGGTCGACCTCGAGCTCAGGCTGCCCGTCGCGACCGGCGTCGCCCGCGAGTGGGGCCTACGCAGCACCTACGCCTTCGCCGAGGTCGACGATCTCGTGACTCGCGACGAAGGCGCCTACGGCAGCGCCGATCGGCGCCTCCACACCTTCGAGCAGGAGCTTTGGGTTCACTTCCGGGGCGGTCACGAGCTCGCGGCGTCGTATGCCTACTTGCACGCCGAAGACCTCGACCTCGGGCGGGTGCGAAACGTCCCCGAGCACGTGGCGAGCCTGACCGGGCGTTACGCGGTGCTTGGCGAGCGGCTCGGGCTGCACGTCGGGGTGAAGCTGCGTGGGCCCTCGGAGGATCTCAACCGGTCGGTGTTCCTGGCCCCCACGGGCGTCTCGAAAGCGGACGCCGAGACGCCCGTCCGCGTGCCCCCGACCGCGCTCGAGGTGACCGAGATTCCCTTTGTCCCATTGCTCCGGGTTGGGCTGACGAGCCGTGGCCTCTTCGGACACCTCGATCTGTCCCTCTGGGTGGAGAACGCCCTCGACGTCGACTACGCCGACGCCGACATCGACTTCGAGGCGCGTATTGCCACTCGGCCGATCCCGAGGCCGCGTTGGAGCGCGACTCTGGACGCCCGAGTGCGCTTCTGACCGCGCCGACAGTGGAATGTAGAGGAGGGGAGAGGGACGCGGCCCGGCGAATCAGGCCTTGTTGGCCGGCTCGGGATCGGCGCCGAAGATGTCGGTGAGCTTGCCGGTCACGTTCTCTTCGTCGCTGTTCTCCGCGATCGAGAGCTCCTTGACCAAGAGGCGGCGCGCCATCTCGAGCATCTCGCGCTCGCGGCACGACAGCGGCTTCTCGGTGCGAGCGAGGCTGAGGTCTCGCAGGACTTCCGCCACGTCGAAGAGCGAACCCGACTTGATCTTCTCGACGTACTTTCGGAAACGCCGGTTCCAGGTCTGCGTGTCGATGGGACGCTGCTTCTCGCGGAGGACTTCGTACACGTTCGAGACGTCCGGCCCGCCGATGACTTCACGCAGCCCGACGCTGCTGACCTTGCTCACGGGGACCATGATGCGTTTCTGGGTGTCGAGCACCTTGAGGACGTAGAAGATCTCCTGGTTGCCGCAGATGTCACGGGACTCGATCCCCATGATCTCCGTGACGCCCTGGGCGGGATAGACAGCTTTGTCGCCGATCTTGAACGTTCCCTGCATCGGACCTTCCCCGCGGCCTGTCGGCCGACTGTTGATGCTGGCCGCGGCGATGGCTCGATGACTTCCGAGCCCGTTGCGGCTGCGTGGCGTGCCCGGAGACCTCGCCAGCGGTTGAACACCCGCCACGAAGAGACCGTGACGGGCTGGGGTCGCGAGACCTGAGCCGCGCGACGCCACCCGACGATGCAAAAGGTAAGCCACGGCCCCACTCGCCGCATAGCGCAATGGTTACGAACCAGTGCGGAGCAGACCCCACATGGGGTCAAGACACGCCGCGAGGGCAGGGGTGTGACAGGGTGTCGCACTTGTGGCCGTGCGAACGATGTGGAGAGGACGCCGCCTTAAAAAGAACACGCGATCGTTCACCCCAGGGGCGAGCGATCACGGCGCGGCACGTGCGCACGCGGCCCGGGCCCCTTCCGAGGCCCGGCGCGTCTCACGGGTTCTTACTTGCCGCCGACCTGACGGTACTCTTCGAGAAGGCGCTTGACCGTGGCGGTCTCGAGGCGCTTCAGGAAGCCGTCGCCGACGTTGCCGTTCGGGTAACGAAGGGCCACGATCTTGGAGATCAGGTCCTTGCGGGAACCGTACTTCTGCTTCACTTCCTGAGCGGCGCCCAGGATCTTGATGAGCTGCTTGTTGGAGACGCCCATGAGCGTCGACTTCGCCTCAGTCTTGTCGGACTCGAGGAGCGGGAGAATGGCGGCAACAATGCCGGCGCGGTCGCCGAACTTGGCCTTCACGGACTGAGCGGGGGTCGCCTTCATGAGTTCCTCACGGGTTCACGGTCGTCGGGGCTAACCATCATGGTTCGCCACTATCGGGGTTCGATTCGGGGGCAGGCGCCGGCCGAGGTGGGTCGCTCTCTCGCTTCTCGATTTGTTCGAGGAGGGAGAGGCTCTCCGATGCCGTGGCGCGGTGTTCACCTGCCGGGAAACGATCGAGGTAGGCGCGGTACATGGAGCGGGCCGCGGACACTCGGTCCGTCTCCACGTAGGCCTTGGCGAGCATGAGGAAGTTGTCCTCGGTGCTCGCGTGTTCGGGGTAGCGGTCGAAGGCGCGTTCGAGGCGCTGGACCACACCGGCGGGCTTGTTCCGCTCGAAGTGGAAGCGCGCGACGTAGGCTTCGTGCTCGTAGAGCTGCTGCTGGCACTCGTCGAGCATGGCTTGGCCCTGCTGAGCGAGCGCGTGCGTCGGGTACAGGCGGACGAACTGCCTCAATGCGGCGGCGGCTTGCTGCACGGCGCTTTGCTGGCGCTCGTAGCGCGGTGGCGCCAGGAACCAGTCGCCCGGGATCTGTTGGTAGTAGGCGTGCCCAATGCGGAAGTAGGCGTAACCCGCGTTCTCGTCACCTTCGTATTCGCGGAGGAAGGTGCGGTAGGTGGTGATCGCTTGTTCGTACTTGTCTTGGAGGAAGAGGGCATCCCCGATGCGGAGTCGAGCATTGGCGGCGAGCCGCACGTAACCCGGAACCCGCATGACCCGCTTGAAGAGGCCGATGGCTTCTTCGTAGTCGCCGTCCTTCATCGACTCCATGCCGGCGAGGTAGGCGCGCTTCACGAGCTCCCCTGGATCGGTCGTCCCGGACGCAGCAGGGGCGCAGCCGGCCAAGAGGCCGACGATGCACATGGCGATGGGGAGCGAACGGGGCACCTGGGAAGACCTCTCTGACTCGGGGCGGCGTGGGCGGCTACGACCGTGACGGCGCAGCCTCCTGAATTGGGCCCGAACGACGGAGCGAGCGGGGCGCGGGTGCATAGCAGGACACGGCGGAGGTGTCAAAGGGGAATACGCGGACTCCGCCGCGCTAGCCCGCTACGGAGCCGGTGCCCGTGGGGCTTCGGGCTCGGCCGTGGGGTCGGCTGCCGGCAGGGTCTCGGGCACAGGCAGGTTCTCGGGCACAGGCAGGGCCTCGGGCACAGGCAAGGGCTCGGGCGGGGGAGCCGAGGAGACCAGCACCTCGCCATTCTCGCCGACGCAGGTGACGTCGCCGGTACGGGACTGAGCGCACTCCGTACAGACGGTAGGGTCGGGGACGAGGAGCCCGTTCTCGCAACGAAGGAGGCCTTTCTCGTCGGGGCCACAGGCGCGTTCGACCCCGTCGGCGGGCGCCTTGAAACCGGGGCATGGAAAGCCGGCCGCGAAGCGGATGCCGTCGGTCGCGTCGAGGCAGAAGAGGCCCAGTGCGTCACCTTGATCGACGCACCCTTTCGGGCACTCCGCCGCGCGCGCGAGACGCCCGTCGCGGCAGACCAGCAGGGCCGTCGCGTCGTGGGTGCAGAGGCTCATGCCGGACTGGCATCCGGCGCCGACCGGGGCGGCGAGCGCGCCGGACTCGGTGCGGCATCGCGCGCCGCCGCCGTCATCGAGGCAGCCACCGGGGCAGGCGATGCTCGGGACCAGGGTCCCGCCTTCGCAGAGCTCAAGTCGCGCTTCGGTCGAGGCCGTGCTCGATGCGCAGCGCAGGCCGCCTTCGGGGGCGCACGTGCCATCGCCGGCGGCCGGTCGTGTCGGGAACAAGGCCCACGCGATGGCGCCAACGCAGGTGAGGATGACGAGCACCATCGCGATCTGACGGTGCTTTCGACCGGGATCGAGCACCTCGTCGTCCACGTCGTTTCGGGGGGCCGCCTCGCTCATTTGACGACGTAGAACTTCTGCGTCGACTGTCGTTCGCGCTCGCTACGGGTCGAATCGCGCTCGAGGACGTCGAAGACTTCGCGGTCGGCGGTGCGCGCTTCGAGGAGGGCGGACTCGTCTTCTTTCAGGCGTTCGAGGTTGGTCTTGAAGCCCCAGCTCTCGAAGATGCGGGTGAGCCGCGCGTGGTGCCGCTCGAGGGTCGCTTTGACGCTCAAGTAGCCGGCTTCGGCCGCGATGGCGCGCTTCCAGAACGCGACCGGGCTGATGTTGAACATCCGGGCGTCGGTCTCGGTGGGTTCGATGAGCAGGAGATCGCCCCGAAAGCGGGGGTCGAGAGCGAGGCGCTTTACGCCGAGCTCGAGGCGGCTGTGAAGCAGCGAGCGGAAGGTTTGGTCGAGCACCACACCGGGGCCCATCGAGGCCATCGAGCGATAGCGGGCGCTTGAGGGATCGCCGAGGTTCACATAAGGCCGAAAGGGGTTGTAGGCGATGATGAGGTCAGCGCCCTTGGCTGCGGCTTGCGAGATGTTCGCGGTGCGTTGCACGCCACCGTCGAGGTAGTCGGCCGTTCCGATCCGGGTTGGTTTGAAGAAGCCCGGGATCGAGCACGAGGCCTGCACCGCTTCGCTGATGGTCGCCGACGTGTCTTCGTCGTGCCCGAAGAGCACGCTACGAGCCGTGTTGAGGTTCGTGGCGAAGATGTAGAGGCTGTTGTGCCGCACCATTTGTAACAGCTTGAAGTTGTTCGGGAGGCGGTTCCGCTGCAGGTTCTCCCGGATGAAGGTCTCGATGGGGCTGTTGTCGAAGACGCCGCTCGGGAGGTAGCTGAGCATCGAACGCACGAGCGGCGAGTCGCCGAACGCGCCGAGGATGACGGGGGTCATCAGCCGTTCGAGGTTGGTGTAGGTCGGCTTCAGGAACCAGTCTCTCGCGAGGCGCCGCCCGTCGGTGCTGCGGACGACGTGATAGAAGGACCGCGCGAGGGCCGGGCCTGCGGTGGCCGCGTCCCAGGCCGCCTCCGCCGGCTTCTGGACGAACTCGGAGAAGTTCGGCCAGTAGAAGTGCCACGGCTTGAACTGGGAGATGATCGACGAGCCGCCGTGAATGCTGCGGATGAGCTCCTCGGGCGGGATCCCGGACGAGAGCGGCGCGGCGAGGAAGGCGCCCGCGGACACCCCCACGTACATGTCGAACTCGTGCATCTTCCTACCTTCGAGGTAGGTGTTCAGCGCGATGAGACCGCCGAGCTTGAACGCGCCGCCGCTGATGGCGCCGCCTGCGAGCACGAGCGCGATCTTCGGATTAGCCTGGCGGCGACGATGGAGATGCGACTTTTCGACGACGGTGAGACCCACGGCGCGCAGGATAGTCGCAAGTGCGCGACGGGGTCCACTCCCGCGGCCGCCGCCCTATTCGTCGGCGGGCGCGTCACACGCGCGGGCGTAGGAGGGTGAGTCGCTCGCGCAGCGCGCCGTGGCGAGGCGACTCGGTGGCGGCGCCGATGGCCTGGGCGAGCGCGCGCCGGGGCCCGACCACGACGACGAGCTGCCGGCCGCGTGTGAGCGCCGTGTAGAGGAGCGTCCGGCGCAACATGACGTGGTGAGTGGCGTGCAGAACGAGGACCACGGCGGGGTACTCGCTGCCTTGTGACTTGTGGATGGTGATGGCCCAGGCCGGGACCAGCTCGTCGAGGTCGATGGCGGTGTAGGCGGCGACGCGACCGGACTCCTCGAAGGCCACATGGAGATCGCCTCGTTCGGACACCGTGTGCACGAAGCCGACGTCGCCGTTCCAGACCTCCTTCTCGTAGTTGTTCCGGATCTGCATGACTTTGTCGCCCGGCACGTATCGCGGCGTGGACTTCGAACCGGGTGTTGGGGCCGGGCGGTCCGGCGATGGGTTCAGTGCGTTCCCGAGCAGCTCGTTCAAGGTCTCGGCGCCTAGCGGGCCGCGGTGGACGGGCGTCAGGACCTGGACGTCGCGCACGGGATCGAGGCCATACGCATCCGGAATGCGGCGCCGGATGAGGCGCGGCAGCAAGTCTTGGATCTCGTCGACCTTCTCTTTTTCGATCCAGTAGAAATCGGACTTCTCGCCGGCCGGCGTCGGCGCGGGGAGCTCGCCGCGGAGGACGCGGTGGGCGCTCTCGGTGATGGCCGAGCCCTTTCCTTGCCGGAAGACCTGCTGGAGGCGTGTGACCGGGAACAGGTCGCTCTCGATGACGTCCCGGAGGACCGAGCCGGGGCCGACGGAGGGGAGCTGATCGGCGTCGCCGACGATGACGAGCCGCATCCCGGGCCGCATCGCCCGCAGCAACGCGTCGAAGAGGGGCATGTCCACCATGGACACCTCGTCGAGGATGACGACGTCGCCTTCGAGCGCCTTGGACTCACCGCGTTGGAAGCCGCCTTGCGGGATCCATTCAAGCAACCGGTGGAGGGTCTTCGCGTCGCGCGACGTCGACAGCGAGAGGCGCTTTGCGGCCCTTCCCGTGGGCGCCGCGAGGAGGACCTTCTTACCGAGGGTCTCGAAGGCCGTGACGATGGCGCGCACCGTCGTGGTCTTTCCGGTTCCAGGTCCCCCGGTGACGACGCCGACCGGCGCTTGGATGACCATCTCGACGGCCGCAATCTGCTCGGGGGCGAGCATGACGCCGAGCACGTTCTGCGCTTGGGCGACATGAAGGGACACGAGGCCATCGGGCACGCGGCTGCCGAGGCCCGTGAGGAGCGCGGCGAGGTTTCGGCACACCCGCGTCTCGGCGCGGTGGAGCGGCGGGAGGTAGACGAGACCCCGGTCGAGGACGGCGCGGCCACCGACCAGCAGCACGTCGAGGATGGGCTCCACCCGCTCCACGGTCACGGCCAGGAGGTCCGCGGCGGCGGGGATGAGCTCGGCGCGAGGCAACGCGACGTGGCCATCCCGCCTCGCCCCCTCAAGCGCGTGCAGGAGACCCGCGGCGACGCGTTCGGGGTGGTCTCCCGACAGCCCGAGCCCCGTCGCGATGTCGTCGGCACGCCGGAACCCGATCCCATCGATGACCTCGGCGAGCGACCACGGGTTGGCACGCAATCGACCCACAGCGTCGTCACCGAGCGCCTGGTGGATCTTTCGGGCGAGCGAGATGCTGACACCGATGCCTTGCAGGTAAGCGAGGAGCTCCGCGTAGCCGGCGTGTTCGCGGAAAGCGCGGCTGAGCTCGGCGATCTTCTTCTGGCCGATCCCCTTCACCGTCCGGAGGCGCTCGGGATAATCCCGAATGATATCGAGGGTCTGATCGCCGAAGCGCTTGACTAGGATCCGCGCGGTCTGCTTGCCGATGCCGGGGATGAGCCCGGAGCTCAGATAGCGCTCGATGCCGTCCCGCGAGGCGGGCAGGGCGATCCGGTAACGCTCCATTCGGATGCGCCACCCACGTTTCTCATGCTCCCAGTGGCCGCTGACGTGTACGCGCTCGTTCTCACGGAGGCCGGCCATCACCCCCACGACGGTGACGGGCGCGCTGCCGGAGTCGGGTGCGACCGAGAGCACGGTCCAGTACGTGTCGGGGTTCGAGAAGACCACCTTGAGCACGGTCCCCGTCACCTCCGCCGGGCCTTCGAGGTCGAAGTCGCGGTTCACGTCCTCGTCCTCCCGCTCATGTCCTCCACGCGTCCATCGTGGCGCGGACCCTATCACACGGCCCAGCGGCGGCCACCCCAGGCGGCCACCTCGACTTGCAGTGAAGGCCGTTGACATGCGACGCGGGTCTGCCGACTCTCTCGCGCGTCGGTGCCCAGGCGGGCAGTCCGGCGTTGGCTCCAGACGACAGATCCCTCGGCAGATCCCCCGGCGCGATCAGGAGTTTTGACGTGACCATCGAAGCGGACCAGATCCCCGTCGTCGAGCTCGACGACCTCGGCAGCCACAACACCACTCGCCGCGAACGTGCGACCAGCGCGTTGCGGCGGGCCTTCGGCGAGTTTGGGCTCGTCTATGTGCGCGGCCATGGCATCGAGGGCGCCACCCTCGACGACTTCTACACCGCCTTCCTCGACTTCACGGCGCGCCCGGAGGCCGAGAAGGAGCGCGTCGCGCGGCCCGACATCTGGTACCAGCGCGGCTGGACGCCACCCAACACCGAGCGGGCCGTCATCGCCGGCGGGCAGCCGGACTTCAAGGAGTGTTACTTCGCGGCACCGGAGCCCTTCGACCCGATCGCGCGGGTTCAGTACCCGCAGATCTTCGCCGACAACGTCTGGCCCGAGAACGCGCCAGGCTTCAAGGATGGTCTCCTCTCTCTCGGACACTCGCTCCACGAAGTGGGGCTCAAGCTGCTCCGAGGGTGTGCGATGGCCCTCGGTCTGCCGCCCTACGGATTCGAAGAGCTGGTCTACGGTGGCCCCCATGTGACTCGGGCGCTCCGGTACCTCCCGCTTCGCGCCGATCAGGTCAACACCGGGATCCTCTGGGGGGAGGAGCACACCGACTTCAACCTACTGACGCTGCTCCCGGGCGGGCGCTTCTTCGACCCAGCGGGTGCCGGGTGCCGCAAGCCGGATGAAGAGTCGGGCCTGTGGCTCCGGACGCGCGCGACGCCTTCGGACCCAAAGGGGCGCATGGTCGCGGGCCGGGCGCCGGACGGGTGCGTCGTGGCGCAGGTGGGACAGCAGCTCGAGATCCTCACGGGCGGGACCTTCCTGGCGACGCCACACGTGATCCGGGCCCCCGGCGCGCCTGGCTACTCGCGGACCGCCGTCGCCCACTTCATCCATGCGCGCTCGATGGCCGTGCTCTTCCCGATGGAGCCCTTCCGCAGCGATGACGTTCTCGCGGCCTACAGCCCGCCGGTCCTCGCTGGGACCTACGGCACCAAGACGCTCGTCGACATCGGGCTAGCCCCGGTCGAAGCGCTCAATCAGCTCGGTTACCGGCATTACGACCGACTCGACGGTCAACGCAACGGCTGAGGCGGGTGCCCCGGCGCCGAGCGAGGTGCCGGGGCGCCGTCAGGCTAGGAGGGGGCTGATTTTCGGACCGAGCAGGCCGAAGCGATTCCCCACGGGGGCAAGGAAGATG
>JADMJS010000603.1 GCA_018780435.1 Myxococcales bacterium | reverse complement strand
ATGATTGCGCGAGAGTGGTCGGCGTCGGGGAGGAAGGGGATGACGGCGATGTCACCGGACGGGAGGATGTTGTGATCGGTACAGGCGCTGAGGGTGCGGTCGTTTGAAGCGCCGGTGTCGCAGCCGCTGTCGGGAAAGTTGGCACAGGAGTTGGCAACGGAGTGGGCGCGTTTGGTGGGATCGACGTCACGCTCGGCGTTGGCGCGGGAATTGGCACGGGTGCGGGAACTCGCGGTCCGGGCGTGACGGGCACGGGCGTTGGCAGTGGTGTCGGGCGCGGCGTCGGGGGCGATTGGGTTGGAAGCGTGACTGGAGGCATGGGTGTAGGCGTGGGTGCAGGTGTTGGCACAGGCGTTGGGCGAGGTGTGGGTGCGGGTGTTGGCAAAGGCGTTGGGCGAGGTGTTGGCGGCGCAGGTGTTGACGGGGTCGCCGCCGTCGCCGCGCGCCAAGTGACGCGAACTTGAACACACGACACCGAAACGATCACGCCGACGGCCACGCTCGGCTGGTCGAAGGCTTGCAGGGAAACCGTCAGATTGTTGACCGCTGCGGCAGTCAGGCGCCCGACGGTGACATTGAAATCGCTCCAACCCGAAACAATGCCCGCAGTGTTGCCGTTGACTTCGAAGCTATCCGTGCCGACGCCTGGCCCAGTCGTCGAACGCCTGACCGCGATGTCGACCAGGTCGACAGTGGCCGAGGTCGGAATCATGGCGGCGAAGCGAAAGTGAAGCACGCCGGACCGAAAGTTGCTGAGCGAGGTGTTCAGAATCGCGGCGCCGGTCGAGCAGAGCGTGCCTGACGGCAGCCAGCGCGTGCATCCGCGCGACAGCTCCTCATCCGAATCCCACGACGTCGGCTCGAGCAGCGGCGTGACGACTTGAGCCGACGCCGCCGCCACGAGCAAGATCGCAAACATTTTTTGTGTTTTTTGCTTGGTCGCTGAAATGTTGACGATTTGGTTGGTCGCCGCGGTGGCGGTGGTGGTGGTGCACGCGCAGGTGATTCGCATTTCGTTTGACGCCGCGTCGTCGCGC
>JADMJS010000605.1 GCA_018780435.1 Myxococcales bacterium | reverse complement strand
TACGCATGACTGAGGAGCTGAGCGTGGACAGGCGAAGAGATAGCGGCAACCTCTGTTGCTCCTTCTGTGGCAAGAGTCAGAAGGAAGTAAAGAAGCTCATCGCGGGCCCCACGGTCTACATCTGTGACGAGTGCATCGGGCTCTGCAACGACATCATCGCGGAGGAGATGGAGAAGGACGAACGAGGCGTCTCGTTCTCGTCCGTCCCGAAGCCGCGCGAGATTCGTCGGGTGCTCGACGACTACGTCATCGGTCAGGATCGCGCCAAGCGGATCCTCTCCGTCGCGGTCTACAACCACTACAAGCGAATCGACGCGGACAACGCCCGCGACGACGTCGAGCTTCAGAAGAGCAACATCTTGCTCCTCGGGCCGACCGGCTCGGGCAAGACGTTGCTCGCCCAGACGCTCGCTCGCATCCTGAAGGTGCCCTTCACCATCGTCGACGCCACCACCCTCACCGAGGCGGGCTACGTCGGGGAGGACGTCGAGAACATCATCGTCCGCTTGCTCGAAGCGGCCGACCACGACGTCGAAGCGGCGATGCGTGGCATCGTCTACATCGACGAGATCGACAAGATCTCCCGCAAGTCCGAGAACCCCTCCATCACGCGCGATGTCAGCGGTGAAGGTGTGCAGCAGGCGCTGCTGAAGATCGTCGAGGGCACGGTCGCGAACGTCCCGCCGAAAGGTGGGCGCAAGCACCCTCAGCAGGAGTTCCTGCAGGTCGACACCTCGAACATCCTGTTCATCTGCGGTGGCGCCTTCGTCGGTCTCGAGAAGATCATACAGCGCCGCATCGGCAAGAACGGCATGGGCTTCGGCGCCGACGTCAGCTCGGCACGCTCGAAGCCGCTCGGTGAGCTCTTCGAGCAGGTGCAGCCAGAGGACCTCCTCCAATACGGCCTCATCCCTGAGTTCGTCGGTCGTCTGCCGGTCACGGCGACGCTCCACGAGCTCGACGAAGAGGCGATGCTGAACATCCTGAACGAGCCGAAGAACGCGCTGACGCGCCAGTACAAGCGCCTCTTCGACATGGACGG
>JADMJS010000587.1 GCA_018780435.1 Myxococcales bacterium | reverse complement strand
GCGAGGACGGCGAGCGGGGGGCCTTGATGGCGCCGAGCACGACCCACGCTCCCCCAAGGAGGCCGGCCGTGGCCGCGCCTCCCTGATGGATGCGTCCGGATCCCCGTAGCCGAGAGACCTCACCGAAACGACCGACCCATCTGAACCGGTTCACGTGGACCTGCCTACCCTCGATTCTCTTCAGCACGTAAGGTCCACGCGACGATTGCGTCACGGCGCCCCCAGGGGCTGGCACCTCGCCGCCCAGCCCCACCTATGGTAGACCCGCCACATGAACGAACGCACCGGCGCCGCCATCTTGAAGCAGGTCTTCGAGGGCCGCGGTTTCACCATCTCGGAGGACGTGCCGTTGGGCGATCCGCCCGTGGTCCTCGATGGTTACGACCACGTCGCCAAGGTCGGCTACGAGTGGATCACCACGGAGGCGGGTGACCGCGAGGAGTTCACGCCTGCGGCCATCGCGGTGCTCGAAGCGCGGATCGCCGCCGGAGAGCTGCACCTCTTGCTCATCGACGAGACTGAGGCGGTGTCCGAAGGGGACCTCGTCCTCATGGCGGAGCGGTTCATCGACATGCTGCGTGCGCAAGGACGGGTCCCATGACTGCCGGCTCTCCAAATGGAGGTGAGCAGCCGTCATCCCTCCGTCCCGTGACGCTCATCCACTTTCAGGAGAAGGCCCGGCGTCGCCTCGAGGAGCTTCAGAGCGAGCTCGACTCGCTCGGGCCCATCACCAGCTCGAACGCCGTCGCCCAAGTCGAGAAGGCCCGCCGTGCCGTCGAGGTCGAGCTCGGGCTCGCGCTCCTGCCCGATCTCAGCGAGCCGAGCTGCCGCCGGGCCGCCCGGCTGACCGGGTTCCTTGGGATCACGGCCGATCCGCCGGCCGTCGCGCTCGAAGCGGAGCGTCAGGCGCTGACGGCACGCCTCGCCACGATCGACGCCGACGAACGTTTCCAGAAGCGCGAGCACCTCGCCCACCCGGACACAGGCGAGCTCGTGCAACGCAAGGAAGAGCTCCTCGCCCACCGGCTCCCGTTCACCGAGTTCACGTCGCGGTGTGAGGCGCACCCACGATTCCGGCACCTCATCGCGGTTGGCTACGATACGCCGGCCTACGCGGTCCCCTTCTGGCGCTCCGCGTACTACCAGGACTGGAAAGCCGGCGACGAGGTCGTCGAGCTCTTCCCCGAGCGGTCCTCCGACGAGCGGGCGCTTCGCTTCGCCGACCTTCGCGCCACCTGGCTCGATCACCTCGATAGCATCACCGCGTTGAACGCGAGCCTGCACTCGGTCGAATCCGACCTCGCCGCCATCTCGACGCTGACGCGTGTCCACGCCCAGCTCGGCCTCGAGCTCGCGGCGTTGCCCGGCAAACATCTCGACCTCTGGCGAGAGCGCCTCATCAGGCACCTCCGCGCCCTTGGCCTCGAGAACCTCGACCCCGCCCTCGAGACCGAACCCGCGATCGCTCGGCTCCTGAAGGCGCTCGACGGCCTCGACCACAAGGCGCGTTATCTTGAGTCCGTGGCCACGGAGGCGCGCGCCCTCGCGAAGGCGCTCACGGACGAGAAGGCCAAGCTGGCCGCCGATCTCGCCAAGTCGCAGCGCCCCAAAGCCGCCGGCACGACCTTTGACGGCGCCGCCATTCAGAAGCGCTTCGTTGAACGCCCAACGAAGTTCCGAACGCGCATCTCGAACCTCACGGAAGTCCATACGACCGTTCGGCATTACGACGACTGGTCCGCGGCGCGTATCGGCCAGCAGCTCCTCTGGTGGGATGTCATGACCGACGGCCGGCTCGACGGGAACTTCATCGACGAGGTCCGCGACCATCGCCACAGCCCACGCGATGACGGTGACGCGGCAGCGGCCGTTGCAGGTGGTCTCGTCGCCGGCAGCGCTGACCTGAGCTTCGACGCCTCGTGACGGGGCCCCGATGAAGTCGGACGCACGACCGAAGTCCATCCGCGTCGTTTGTTACGCCGTCAACGGCGCCGGCGTCGGCCACCTCGTGCGCCTCGTCGGCATCATGCGGTGGGTGCGGCGTTACGCCCTCCACGCCGGTGTGAAGCCCGAGATCTGGTTCCTCACCTCCAGCGAAGCCGAAGGTTTCCTCTTCCACGAGCGCTTCGCCGCCTTCAAGCTGCCCTCGAAGACCATCGTCGACGACAGCGGCATCGACAAGCTCGCCTACCTCGCGCTCGCCAAGCAGTGGGTGTGGCACTCGCTCGGCCTCCTGCGCCCCGATCTGCTCGTCGTCGACACCTTCCCGCGCGGCTCCTTCGGCGAGCTGCTCGGCGCCCTCGACCTCTGTCAGAAGACCGCCTTCATCTACCGGCCCGTGAAGCCCGACATCGAGGGGCGCCCCGACTTTCAGGCGATGCTGCCGCTCTATGATCGCGTGATCGTTCCCGAATCGGCCGACCGCGTTACCGTGCGCGCACCCGCCGCCACGCGCCTCTCCTACGCGGGGCCCACTCTCGTTCGAGAGCGGGTCGAGATGTTGCCGCGCACTCTCGCCCGCGAGCGCCTCGGCCTCCCGGACGACCGCCCCGCCGTCCTCATCTCCGCCGGCGGCGGCGGCGACGCCCTCGCCGACACGCAGCTCCATGCCGCGCTCTCCGCCCTAGAGGCGCTCCCAGTCTCGGTCGCCGTAGCGGCGGGCCCTCTCTATCGCGGCACCCCCGTTCGCCGAGCCGGCCTCGTCTGGCTCACCCAAGGTGGGCTGGCGGAGCTTCTCCCCGCCTTCGACGTCGCCGTCGCCGCCGCCGGCTACAACACCTTCCACGAGCTCATGCTCGCGGGCGTCCCCGCAGTGCTGCTGCCACAGCCGAAGATCGCGGACGATCAGCACGCGCGCGCAGCCCTGGCCGAGGAGGCCGGCGCGGCCATCGTCCTCCCGGACCTCGATCCCCACGCTATCGGCGCCGCGGTCAGTCAGCTCCTCGCCGACCCGAACGCGCCCGACGCCGCCCGTGGCGTCGTCCCCCGAAACCACGCACGCCAGATTGCGCGGACACTGCTCGACCTCGTCCTGCCGAGCCACCTCGTCGCCCGCGCCGCGGACGCGCTCGACGACGACGCGCTCGTCCGGACCGCCCATGGGCTCCCCGGCGCGCTCGAGCTCATGCGGGCCCTCGCCCCGGACGAGAGCGGCCCAGCCCGAGTCGAGCTCGCCGCGGCACTCCGTCTCGAAGACGAAGCCCAACGCCTCGGGCTGCCGCGGATCCTCCTCGGGCGCATCGCCGTGGTGCTCGCGCGGAAGCTGCCGCCGGGCCATGCGGACGAACGCGCGGACGCCGTCATACGCCTCCTCCGGGCGCTCGCACCCTTTCACGACTGGGGCGCCGCTCAGACCCTCGTGCGCCTCCTCCACACGAGCCGCGTGGACGGCTTCGCCTGGCTCGACGGGGCCGAACGCGCCCTCGGTCGGGCAAAAGGCGACGGCCAAACGCTCCACGACGTCGTCCGCACGCTGTCGGGCGCGCTCGCCCAAGACGACGCGCCCGGCCACAACGAGGCCCTCTTCGCGGCGCTTCAGGGCGCCCCCGCCGCGCCGCTCATGCCGGACGAGCTACAGCCGTGAGCGCCACCAAAGCCCGCCTCCTGGCTATCGAGACCGGCGTCCCGACGCTGGGCCCCGAGACCATCCACATCGACATCACCAACAGCTGCAACACCAACTGCGTCACCTGCTGGGACCACTCGCCGCACCTCACCACCGCTCGCCCTGCCGCCTGGAAACGCCAGCGCCAAGACCTCGCGAGCGTCACGGCACTCCTCGACGATGCCGGCACCATCAGCGGCCTCGGCGTCCCCGAGGGCCTCCGTGCGCTCATCGTGTCGGGCATGGGCGACCCGCTCACGCACCCAGACGCCCTCGCCATGATCGGCGCCGCCAAAGCCCGGGGCCTCCACGTCACCGTCATCACGAACCTCCTCGCTGCCGACGCGGACGCGCTCCTGGCGTCGGGCGTCGACGAGCTGCTCATCGGCATCCACGCCGCGTCGGAAGCGGCCTACCTCGCGTTCCATCCATCCTTCCGCCCCGCCGACTGGCAGAGGCTCCACGCGATGCTCGCGCGCTTCCGAGAGGCCGGCCGCCGCTTCAAACACGTCCACGTCATCTGTCGCCACAACGCCCACGAGCTGCCCGCGATGATCGTGCAGGCGTCTCGCGCGGCCGCGAGCCAGGTGAATTTCAAGTTGGCCAGCCTTCAGGGCGGCACCGAGGTCGCCCGGATCACGGGCGACCAGCGCCGGACTCTGCTCGGCGACGCCATCCCCGAGGCCCGCGAGCTCGCGGGCGCGCTCGGCGTCCTGCACAACCTCGACGTCTTCGAAGCCCAGCTCCAGGCCGGCGGCGCCGCGACCGCCGACATCGCCGAGGTCGGCTGCTTCGTCGGCACGGCCTACAGCCGCGTCCTCGTCGACGGCACGGTGCTCTACTGCTGCAACACCGACGTCGTCGTCGGGCGCCTCGGCCCCGAGACCCCGTTCTCCTCCGTGTGGACCGGGCCCGCCTGGACGGCACTCCGGGCCCGCCTCCGCCGCGGCGACTACTTCGAGAGCTGCCGGCAGTGCGGCAAGTTCAACCAGAACGTGAAGTGGTCGGACGCTTTCCGGCGGCGCTTCGGCGACGAGCGCTGGCGGGCCGTCATCGGCCGTGGCGCGGGCGCCCCGTGATGCGCCAGAAGACCGTCGAGTGGCAAGTCGCCGGGCACTGCAACTACGACTGTAGCTACTGCATCCAGAAGCCGTCGTCGCGGGTCGGACGCCCGGACGAGAGCGCCGTGGCGGGCTTCCTCGACTTCTTCGAGCGCCTCCCGGGCCGCTGGGAGATCAAGATGACGGGCGGAGAGCCCTTTGCGTTCAAGGACTTCCTGAACGCCATCGTCCCCGGGCTCATCACGCGCACCCCGCACACTCTGTCGGTCCTCACAAACCTGTCCGCGCCGCTCCCGAGCCTTCAGCGTTTCGCGACCCTCACCCGCGGGCGGGTCGGCATCGTGAGCGCCAGCCTCCACCTCGAGACCGTGACGGCCGCCGAGTTCGCCGACAAGGCCGCGCGCTTCCGAGACGCCCTCGACCCCGGGGCGCGCTTCGTCGTGAACTCCGTCCTCGTCCCAGGCCGCTTGGACGCCGTCCTCGCCGCCCGGGACGTGCTCGCCGCCCGTGGCCTCCGGCTCTTCCCGCAGCTCATGAAGGTCGGTGGCGGGCTCGCGACCTACGCCGATGCGGAACGAGCCACCCTCCACGAGCTGCTCGGCGACCAGCCCGGGCCCGAACGCGCCAACGTCTCTCCGTCCTACTTCGGACGCCGTTGCTGGACCGGTGTCGACTATTTCGTCCTCCTCCAAGACGGCGACGCGTGGTCCTGTCGCACCGCGCGCCGACACCGCGCCGGCTACCTCGGCAACGCACTCGCGGGCACCTTCGCGCTCCAAACGGACGCCCGCGTTTGTCCCTGGGCCATCTGTCCCTGCACGGTCCCCGCCAACCGCGGCATGATCGAGGGTGTTGGCACCGCGAGCGCGCTCGAGGCCGTGCCGTCATGACCTGGGAAGCACCACCCCGCCCGGACGAAGGCGTCATCAACTGGAACATCAACACGGCGTGTAATTACCGCTGCACATACTGCACGCAGCGCTTCAAGGACGACCGTGGGCGCTGGGCCGCCGACACGCCGCGTTTCCTCGCCGCCTTCTCACGTTTGCCCGGGCGGTGGGAGGTGAAGCTCTCGGGCGGCGAGCCCTTCGTACACCCAACCCTCACGGAGATCGTGAGTGGTCTCTCCGGCCTCGGGCACCGCATCTCCGTCGTCACGAACTTCTCCGCGTCGGCGCCGAAGCTCGACGCGTTCGTACGGGCCGCCAAGGGGCGCATCGGCGTCTTCTCCGCGAGCCTCCACCTCGAATACGCCATCGACGTCGATCGATTCATCGCCCG
>JADMJS010000641.1 GCA_018780435.1 Myxococcales bacterium | reverse complement strand
AAGCGCCTCGACCCCGACCTCCTCCAGGTCGGCTTCTTCACGCCCTACCCGGGCTCGCCCTACTACGAAGAGACCTTCCGCGAGAACGACACCCGGTCTCCCGAGGAGTTCTCGCACTACAACCGGATCATCAACGTGAGCGCCGTGCCGACCGAACAGCTCTACGAGTTTCAGAAGCGCTTCTACCGGGAGATGATCTTCCGCCCGAGCTTCGCGCTTCGCTTCGCGAGGCAGAGGCTGGCGTCGCTCCCCTTCAATTTCGACCACGAGGCCCGCTTCTACGGGCTGAGCGCCAAGTTCCTGCTGAAGAAGCTCGCGTTCTCTGGCGAGAAGGCGAAGGCCGCCTGATGACCTTCGACGAGACCCGCACCCACGTCCTCCGCAGCCCCGATCTCGAGGCACAACGCGCCTTCGTCCGTGCGCTCCTCGACCAGTTCGTCCGCATCAAGACGAAGTCGGTCATCGCGATCAAGCCCAACCTCTGCGCGCCGCTTCCGGCTCAGACGGGGGCGACCACCGAGCTCTGGCTCATCGAAGAAGTCGCTCGCTGGATCCGAGAGCGTCGCGCCAAGCCGGTCCTGGTCGAAGCGCCCAGCCACATCCACGACTACGACCAAGTCATGGACATCACGGGCGTTCGCGACGTCTGCAAGGCCCTCGACATCGAGATGGTCGACAGCCGAGTGACCACCATGGCGCTGCGGCCGCTCAAGCACGACGACGCCGACGGGCGCGTCTACCACGTCGGCATGGCCGCGCTCGGCGCCGACGGCATCATCTGCCTGCCGAAGCTCAAGACCCACAACCGTACCGAGGTGTCCCTCGGCATGAAGGGCCTCATGGGGCTCCTCTCCTGGCCCGACCGCCACGACTTTCACCGCCGCGGCGTGAACACCGATGTCGTCGAGCTCTACCGTCGCCTCCGGTCGCGCATCAAGCTGACCATCATCGACGGCATCACGGCGATGGAGGGCCACGGCCCCACCAGCGGCAAGCCGGTCTCGATGAACGTCCTCATCGGCGGCACCGATCTCGTCGGCGTCGACGCCGTCGGCTGCCACATCATGGGCTTCGAGCCCGAAGACGTCGACCACATCCGCCTCGCGCACGACCAGGGCCTCGGCGACATGAAGCGCCGCTGGGAGGTGCACCCCGCGGGCACGCCGCTCCCCGTGCGGCCCTTCGAACGGCCCCGCCCCGACTCCGGCCTGCGGACGAAGATCATCACGTTCCCACCGCTCTCCGCGGCGCTACGGGCCGTGCGCTTCGGGGTCAGCGGCCGCACCAAACCCGTGCTGAACCCCGCGGTCCCTGGCGCCGTCCTCACCGACGAAGCGGCGGTATGCCCGACCGACGCCATCGAGCTACCGAACCGCATTGTCTACGAACGCTGTATCGGCTGTGGCCTCTGCATCGAGGCGTCGACGTCCAAAGCGCTCATCCCCGAGTCGGCGGGTCACAAAGCGACCCGCGTCCTCCGTGAGCTGATCAAGCGTTGAGCTTCGATCCGGCCTCGCGTCCGGGCCCGCCATGACCTCGCGCCTCTCGCCAGCCCTGTCCATCTCGCTCATCACCGCGCTTGGGGTGGTGCTGGCGTGGCTCGGCGTCGCGCCCGGCGTCGACTCGATCGTCTTCTACGTCTTCGACATCGTCGACCAGATCCCTTGGGACCCCATCGAGCTCCTGAAGCCGATCTACAACCCGCCGCCGATGTACACCCACGCGTACCGGCCGCTGTCGACCTTCTTCGTGAAGGCCGGCGCCGAGCTCTTCGGCCGCGATCTCGTGTCGCTCGAGCGCTTCACCTTCGCCCACGGCCTCTTCCTCGTCCCCTACGGCCTCGCCGCTCGCCGCTTTTTGTCCGCCCACGGCTTTACGGCCCGCGTCGCGCTCCTTGGGGCGCTCACCGCCCAGCTCTCACCCACGGTCCTCTTCAGCGCCTGGACCATCCCCGAGTTCGACATGATCGGCGGGATCTGGGTCCTCCTGGGCGGGGCCCTGCTGCGGGAGCGGCGGCTCCGTCTCGCCATCCCCTTCCTCGTCCTCGCCGTGCTCACCAAAGAGACCACCGCGGTCCTCATGTTCGCGTATTTGCTCGGCGCCGCCGCCACCGACTTCGTCGGGCGGTCCGGTCCCTGGTCGTCGCGCCTCGGCGCCTTTCGCATCGCCGCGTCTTACTTCGCCTTCTTCGCGCTCGTCGTGAGCCCCATCCTCTTCCGAAAGCCGCCGGTCACGCACGTCTACGGCATCGGCAACGAGGGCTTCGAGTGGGTCCGCGTCGCGTGGATCGCCTTCCACGACCTCAGTCAGGTCTTCTACGTCGTCGGCTTTGCCGGCGTGGTCCTGCTCGTCGCGCTCGCCGCCCAGCGCCGCCCGATCCCGGCGTGGGCTCTCGTCGCACTCGCGCTGCTCCCCTTCGCCGCACCGGTGCTCCGCTTCTATAACCACTACGAATCCATCATCTTTTCGGACTGGATCTCGGTGCTCGTGGCCATGGTCACCGCGCTCGGCGCCCTCGGGATCGTCGCCGCCCGGGGCGAAAAGGACGAGCGCACGATGGCGTTCACGCTGATCTTCGGCGTCCTCGGCCTCCTGGCCGGCCCAGTGCTCGCCAGCTTCTCGCGTGCCGACTTGAGCGCGCGCCTCTACGCGCCGCTCCTGCCGATGCTCTATGGGCTCGTCTGGCGCGGCGGCGAGGTCGTCTGGTGCACGCTACGCGGCTCGTCCGAGGGTAGCAGCCTCGCGGTCCCTTCCCGGGCTCCCGGGCGCCTCATCCGGGCGAGCCTCGCCCTCTCGCTCGTCGGCTTCGCTTGGTTCCCCGTCGCCGGCGCGTTCAACGCGGTCTCCTTCAACGCGGCCCGCTTCGCCGTCGAGCAGCCGGCGAAGCTCGAGCTCCTCGCGACACTCACGCCGCGGCCCGATCCGACCGGCCGGCCCCCGCCGTGCCCCATCGTGCTCTACACGAATCGGGATCAAGAGCTCGCGCAGGAGGAGCTCGCGCTCTGGGGCGGGATCCCGAGGGACATCGCGACCTGCACCCGCCTCATTCAGCTCTCGACGACCGCCCTCGGGCCGGGCTCCATCTGGACCACCCCGCTCAAGCTCCGCGGATATGACCAGTTCCGTGAGCCCTACGACGACAGCGCGCTGGAGAAGCGCATTCGGACCCGCAAGGTCATGACGACGCCGTTGCTGCTCTACATGCAGGGCGCCCGCACGGCGATGACACCGGAGGAGAGCCTCGCGCTCGACCAGGACTTCACCTGGGCCGTGAAGAAGATGCCCGAGACCGACGTGGGCTACTTCGAACAAGCCGTCGGGGTCAGCTATACGACCGACACGCCCCTCGAGCGCCTCTTCGAAGAGATCGCGCCTCGCCGGAAGCGCCACGCCGCCGCGTTCTATCAGCTCCCTCTTTGGTTTCACGAGCTCCCGCGACGCCTGCTTGAAGGGGCCCCCGCGCTCGAGTCCTATCGCTACGTCGCGACCTCGTACGCGATCGCGGCCGGCGAGCGCCCTCGCGGTGAGGCCGAAGCGGACTGGGAGGGGCGGGACTACCGTCCGGTACGCCTCGATGGCGCCCCCCCACCCCCTTCCGGTCCACCGCCGGAGCCACGGTAAAACTCCACCGATCTCGCACCCTTGAGCCCCGACTGGCTCTACGTCGTGCGTTTCGACGGCCAGTTTTTTGCGGTTCGGCGGGGCGCCTTCTATTGTCCGGGGCGCTGGCACTGGCCGGCCGTCTCCGGACGTGACGGCCCGCGTTGCCGTCTCGTCAGCATCGGAGTGCGTCAGAACCTCGGTCTCGCTTCCCGGCTCGTGGACCTGCGCACGCAGGCCCGCTCTTCCCGTCCCTCCTCGGCGCCGTGCCGAGTCGTCTCGGGAACGCCGCACCCCCTGGGGATCCATGCTCGAAAGTCGTGCCGTCACCATCTGCGTCTCGCTCGGGCTCGTCATTGGGCTCGGCGCGGCCGTCGTCGCCTGGCGCGAGACCCCGCTCCCGAAGGAGCCGCCGAAGCCGGCGCTCGTGACGAAGCCCACGCAGCCCGCCGCACCCGCGGCCGCTCGCCTCCCGTCGGCGCCCGAATCGACCACCGGCCCTGACGTGCCCACCAGCCTCATCCAGCCCGAGCGTGCCAAGCTCGTCTCCGGCGGGCGCCGTGGGACGGACAAGCTCGTTCAGGATCTCGGCAAACGCGGCAGCCTCGAATACGGGATCGTCCCCGAGCTCCAGAAGACGGCCCTCGAAGTGCTCGCCGCCGGCGAAGTGCCCTTCGGCGCGGTCGTCGCCATCGAGCCGTCGACCGGGCGCATTCTCGCGTGGGCGCAACACTCCGAAGAGCAGCCGAGCCTGCGGCGCATTCCGCTCATGGCGAACCCCCCGGCCGCCAGCGTGTACAAGCTCGTGACGGCTGCGGCGCTCATCGAGCAGGCCGGTGTCACCCCCGAGACGCAGGTCTGCTACCACGGTGGCCACCGCGGGCTCGCCGCGCGGAACCTTGAGGACGACCCGCGCAAGGACAAGCAGTGCGAGACCTTCGCGCAGGCGCTCGGGAACTCGACGAACCAAATCTTCGGCAAGCTGGCGATCGCGAACATCGATCAAGGTGCGCTTGAGAAGTTCTCGAACCAGTTCTGGTTCAACCGGACCATCCCTTTCGACCTCCCGGCCGAGGTCAGCTCCGCTCAGATTCCGGAGCTCCCGGACCTCGATGGCACCGGGGCGGAAGGCAGCGCTGAGGCCGCCAACAAGAAGAAGGCCCAGAACCTCGACGGGCTCAGCCGCCTCGATCGCGATGCCCGGCTCAAGGCGGTCCTGCCCTTCGCGCGCACGGCGGCGGGCTTCGAGAACACCCACCTCTCGCCGCTCCACGGCGCCATGATCGCCGCCGCCATTGCCAATGAGGGCGTCATGATGGCGCCGCTCCTGGTGGACCGGCACGTGATGCCGACCAAAGAAGTGGCCTACGAGGCGCGGCCCCGGCCGCTCGGTCGCGTGATGAAGGTCGAGACCGCCCAAGTGCTCGCCGACATGATGCTGACGACGACCACGGAAGGCACCGCCGGCGCCTATTTCCGCAATCGCGACGCGGTGATGGATGGGATCGACATCTCGGGCAAGACGGGCAGCCTCTCGTCGCCGGATGGCAACGGGGGCCGCTTCTCCGTGACGTGGTGGGTCGGCTTCTCTCCTCGAGAGAACCCCGAGATCGCGGTCGCCGCGCTGGTCATCAACCGTGACGCGTGGAAGGTCAAAGCGACCCTCGTGGCGCGCGAAGTGATGGAAGCCCACTATCGTAGCAAGCTCGCTCCGGCCAAAGGCCGCGGTACGACGCCGCGCTGAGCGGTACTCGCTCGGAATCGCTGACGCGACCCTTGCGCATGGCGGTCCGGCTTGGTAGGCCGCGCCCATGCGCGTCTCCGACATCCCCGCCTCCGTTCAGCGCCGTTGGCTCAGTGAGCTGACCATCCGCTGGTATCGCATCAACCAAGCCGACTGCGACGGGCGTCTCAAGATGCCCACCTTCACCCTGACCGACGTCGACGGGCGCCTTGGTTTTTGGGAGCCGAAGGGCCGCACCATCAGCATCGGCGTCCACCACCTCGTCGCAGACACGTGGGCCGAGGTCGAAGAGACGCTACGTCACGAGATGGCGCATCAGGTCGTATTGGAGCTCTTCCAGACCCCCGGGGCCGAGCCCCACGGCGAGCTCTTCGCCCGTGCTTGCGCGATGTTGCGCATCAACCCCGACGTCCGCGGCGACGCGCGCTCACCCGAGCACCAGCGGATGGTGGCGCGCATCCAAAAGCTCTTGAACCTCGCGACCTCCGAGAACGAACACGAAGCACAGGCAGCCATGGCGCAAGCCAACCGCCTGCTGCTGAAGCACAACATCGAGCTCGCCGAAGCCGGCACGCCCGACGGGCACGTCTACCGGCGCATCGGCAA
>JADMJS010000309.1 GCA_018780435.1 Myxococcales bacterium | reverse complement strand
TGCTGCTGCTGCTGCTGTTGCGCCTCAAAGCGCAGTCGCGCCATCACCCGCTCGTTCACGGCCTTGAACTCATTGTAGTCGTTGGGCCGCGACGGCTCGTACGCGCCCTCGATGCTGTCGATCTGCGCCAGCGTGTACGACACCTCGTCTTGCTCAGGCGGCGGCGGCGGCGGAGGCGGCACAACAAACACATGAGCATCTTGCTCCATTGGAGGCGGAGGCGGCGGAGGCGGCGACAAAGGCGACGGATCGACAACAATCAACGAAGGCGGCGGCGGCGGCGGCGGTGGTGGTTGAGAATCGACCGGAATCGCGACAGACGTCGAATTCAGAGCAGTGGTGGCGGTCGGCGCGGCCCGCTTGCGCTTGAGCGCCGTGCTTAAGAACGAAAGTTAGTCACAGCGGCAGCGGCAACGGAAGAGACAAGCAAGCACGGGACAAAGGCAAAGCTCGGCTTGGCTGTAGGCGGCGGTGGCGGCGGCTGTGCAGCGGCGACGACGACGATGGATGAGGTGGATGACGGTGGTGGTGGTGGTGGGGCGGGGCGGTTGGTCACGTCGACTTTGACGTGGCTGGACGGCGTGCCGACGTCGGGAATGTCGTCGTAGATCTGCGGCACGACAGGCTTGCCGGTCATTCTTCAAAAAAAGACAAAGTTTGAGCTCTTTTGTTCTTTCTTTCTTTCATTCACGTGTTTCGATTGTGGTCAGGCGCATGTCGCGGCTGTTTGGCGAAGAGCCGCAGCAGCTCGTGTCGATCGCCGACGACGGGCGACTCAAGGCGGTGCCCGAAACGCTGAATCTGATCAAGCAAATTGGTGCGCTTTTCATTGATTGATTGATTGATTGGTTGACGAGGCTGACTGTTTGTCAGAGAACCCGCACGGCATCGGCGCCATTGTCGTGGCGGGGCCGTATCACAAGGGCAAGAGCTATCTGTTGAACCGCCTGGCCAAGACCAAGAACGGTGCGGCGGAAACGACGGAAAATCGAGCCGTTGGAGATTTTTTTTTTTTGTGCTGATTTTTTTTTTTTTTTTTTTTTTTTTTT
>JADMJS010000074.1 GCA_018780435.1 Myxococcales bacterium | reverse complement strand
TTTTCTATGGACAACATTGGACCGTCAGGTTTCGGGGAACCGTGGTCTAACCCTTTACTCAAAAAGCTGCTGACCTTGGACGACCTCGGCCCTCACTGGTCGGCCCACTCGCGCCACTCCATGCCGTGCACCTCCCACACGGCCTGGACGATGGCCTCGATGCTGACGCCCACCTTGAGCACCTTGCCCTTGCGGCCGCGCACCGCCACGCGCTTGCCCATCTTGCTGAACTTGAGCTCCTTGCGCATCGCCTCCAGCTCCTTCTTCTTCTCCTGCATCTCCTGCGCGATCGCGGCGATGCCCTTCTTGGTCAGCTTCACCGGCGGCGCGCTGCGCTTCTTCGGCGTGCCCTCGAGCTGCACGACGATCTCGCCCGACTCCTCGCTCGACGACTCCTCCTCGCTCGACGACTCCTCGCTCGACGACTCCTCGCTGCTCTCCGGCTGCAGCTGCAGGCGGCGCGCCTGGCGCGGGCGGAAGACCGACTCCGGCTCCTCCTCCGCGCTGCTCGACTCGAGCTCGACCGACTCCTCGTCCTCGCTGTCCCACTCGAACGGCGCGTTGGTGAGGTCCTTGGCGGTCCAGCGCTCGGCCGCCGGGCTGAAGAGGCCGGCCTTGTTCATGCAGTTGACCGTCTTGGGGTGGCTGACGCCCGTCGCGTTCTTGATGGTGAGCAGGCGGCCGACTTGGCCGCTCGAGCTGCGGTTGCCGTTGCGGCCGGTGATCACCTTCTTCTGCAGGATGCGCTCGATCTGCACCTCGACGTTGTCCTTGATGTCCTTGACGGGGATCAGGCGCACCTCGACGTTGCCGCCAAAGTGCTCCTGCGCCTCGTCCATGCTCTTGACGTAGAAGTACTCGATCGCGCGCTTGATCGCGCTCACCTCGGTGGCGAAGACGCGCGCCTCGAAGCGCGCGTCCGCCGGCAGGTTCTTGTCGATGTACTCCTTCATGGTGCCGTACTCGGTCGCCTCGTACTTGCGCAGCGCCGCGACCGAGACCTGGCGGGAGCGGTTGAAGTAGAGGTCGTTGAAGTGGCCCATGTGGCGGC
>JADMJS010000003.1 GCA_018780435.1 Myxococcales bacterium | reverse complement strand
GAACTTTGGCGCTCGGGTTACTTCAAGGGCCGCACGCCCGAAGAAGCGTTCTATGTGAAGTGCGACGCCGAGACGAACCCACCCGAAGTCCGGGAAGCCGGGCAGGTGGTGGTCGAGGTCGGCGTGGCGCCGGTGCGACCGGCCGAGTTCATCATCTTCCGAGTGGCGGAAGAGACGGCCGAGTTCGGTCCGGTGGCGGACTGAGACGAACACGCGGGGGGATGAACCCCGCATCCGGCTTCGGCCGGGACGAACAGCCGGTCTGGCGACGCGCGGGAAGGCGCGGGCGCCGCCGAGACCGGAAACGACGCTGCTCCACGTGGGGCAGCAGGAGGCAGGGCGATGGCATCGATCGGATTGGGTCTCGGAAACAAGGCGGTCTCGGCAGTCGCGGGCACGATCGGCGGCGCGGCCGGCGCGGTCATCGGCCAGGTCGGCAAGACCGCGCTCGGTGCAGCGTTCAGCGCCATCTTCGGCGGTGGTCGCCGCGACCCGTCGGTGGCCTTCAACTACATGGTCGAGATCGACGGCATGACGCTGGGCATGTTCACGGCCGTCGAAGGCATGAAGGTCTCGGTGCGCGTCGACGAGGTGAACCAGGTCGGCGTGAACGACCAGCAGAAGTACCTCATCGGGCCGGCCAAGTTCGAACCGATGACCCTGAAGCGCGGCTTCGTCGCGGGCGACGGCATGCTCTTCGACATGATGAAGTCCACCTACGACGAGACCTCGCCCTCGCTCCGCAAGATGATCCACGTCGTCGCGCTGAAGCGCGGCTCGAACACCGGTATCGGCGGCGCGCTCGGCATGAACGAAGCGGGCCGCGTGACCTTCTACAATTCCTTCATCTCGACCTGGACGGGACCCAACTTCGCGACGCAGTCGAACGAAGTGGCCGTCGAGTCGATGACGTTCCACTACGAGCGCTTCGAGTTCCACCCGGGTGGTCTGCTGGACCAGATCCTGGGCGCGGCCGGCGGCGCGGCGATGGGCATGGTGACCGGCGCGATGACCGGCAACATGCCGAAGATGAGCATCTGAGCGGTCTAAGGCGTCACGCTGGGGTCCTTCCACCCCGGTCGTGACAGGTCCTCGGGTCCACGCGATAGATGGAGAGCAGACGATGAGCGAGACAACGAAGACGGCACAGACGACAACGGCAGCAGCCCCTCGGGAGATCCGGGCGGGTGAGCTCGCGTCCTGGTTGCCTCGCCTGTGGCTTTCCGAAGTGGGGACCGCGCTCCCCGGCGCGCCCTCGATGGACGGCGAAAACCGTGGCTACGCCGAGGGTTGGCGTCGTTTCACCGCGTCGGTCCTCGCCACCAAACTCGACTGCTGCGTCAGCTCCACCTACGACGGCGCCTCGGTCGACGGGCTCAACCGGTCCCTCGCTGAGAAGTACCTGTCTACCGACCCGGCCGCGGCGTTCCTCGTCCCGACGTCGGTTGGACAGGGTGACTTGAGCCGCTTCGCGAACGGCTTCCGTTCCGTCGAAGGCTACGGCGGTGCTGACTTCGACACCGAGCACGAGAGCCTCCTTCTCGAAGCGGATGACGTCGTCGAATCGTCCCTCTTCGCCGACGCGGCGATCGAGCGTCGCCGCGCGGACTCGCTCTTCGCGCGCTCCCCACGGCGCAACAGCGGCAAGGCGCCGGCCCGACGCGTCGCCCCCGCCGCCGTTCGTCCGCTGTCGGCGCCGGCTCGCGTCGAGAACCGACGTGAGTCCGTCGTCCATGCCTATCCCGCCGCCATGGGCAATGTTGGCCACACGCCGCGCTCCCGCGTCATTCAGGGCCTGCAGGCTCTACGCCTCGCGACTCAATCGGGCCTCGCTGCGACCCCGGCGACGCTCGCCATGCTCGGTGACGCCATCGCGCGTGGGACGTCGTGGTCCGAGATCGGCGCCACTGTCGACGCTTTTCGACCGGGCGCCTCCGCGAGCGAGCCGACGCTCTCTCGCGGGGCTAACGCTCCCACCCCGTCGGGCCGACTCGGCGCGGTGACGGCCGGCCGCGCCGCGATGGCGACGGCCAGGGGCGCGACCGCCCAGGCCGCTCGAGAGACCATGGACAGTGGCGCGACGCGCCGTACCGCCCGTTCGCTGCCCGCACTCGCCGCCGCGATGTCCGTCTCGGACGTCGCGTGGCCGCAGGCTGCGGCATCGCTCGCGGTCTCCGGGGATGCCGGCGCGACACCCGCCGTCCGGCAAGCCCCTCGGTCCGCAGGCGTGTTCTCACCCGGCCGTATTGCCGGCGCGCTCCACGTCGCGACCCTCGACGGCACGCCCGTTCGCCTCCTCGGACGCGCTCAAGCGAGCGAGTCCACCCCGGGCTATCGCTCCGTCGAGTTCGACGCCTCCGAGCAGTCCTGGCTGCAGCTTGAGACGGGGACCCCGGCGCGCTTCGACGCTGCCGCCGAGAGCGCTACCGTTCGTCGGACTGGGCGTGCGGTCCCGGCGGCTCGCGCCGCGGCTGCTCAGATCGCGCGTCGTCTCCCCGCCGCGGAAGCCGCGCGTCTCGTCCGAGAGACGGTCGCGTCGCCCGTTCGTCCAGCCGCGACGGCACGCCCTGTTGAGGCTGCTGGTTCAGCGGCACCAGGGACGAGGCCGGTCTCCGGACGCGACCTCCCGCAGGACGCCCTTCGCACCGCGACGGCGCTGCCGAGCGTCATCTCGGCGCCCGTCGCCGAGCTCGGCGCTTGGACCCCCGAACGTGTGAACGCCGAAGTACGTCGCCAGCTCGCCTCCGTGGCGCCGGGCGCGTCGGCGCGTTACCTCACGTCGGCGTCGACCTCGCCGATGGGGCGGGTCTCCTCGTCGGATCGCGGCGCTTCGGCCCGTCTTGCACCGCGTCAGGTCACGGTCCCCGAGCTGTCGCACCTCGTGCCTGCAGCGATGCGCGCTCACCCATCCGGGGCGGCGTTCTCGGATGTCACGTCGTCGACCTTCTCGGGGGGCGTGTCGCCCACGAGTGACGTCGTGTCAGCAGCCCGCGCTTTCACGACCGGCCTCCGGGTCGGCGGAATCACCGTCTCCGGCACGACGACCCCCGCCGAGGTCTTCGCCGAACACCAGCGGCAGCTCGTCGGAGCCTCCCTTTCGACGAACCTCGACGCGGCGTGGTCCCCCACCTCTCGCTCGGGCGAAGTTCGTGTGAGCGCGGGTGCTTACGCCGGCGGCTTCGACGATCCGGTCATCTACCTCGCGCTCAACGAACGCGCTGGGGCGACCGCCTCCGACCCGAGCCTCCCGCCTAGCGTCGCACGAGCGCACCGCATGTCGCCGTCGCTCCGTACGTCGCTCGACGCCGTCACCGCGCCCCTGAGCCAGGTCGTCGCGGCCGGCCCGACGTCGGTTTCGCCGCGCGCGGCCGTGGCTGCCTTCGGGCCTCCGTCAGCCCGCGGCGCCGGCGCTACTCGTGGCGTCACGATCACGGCCGCGGATGCTGGCCGCTCCCCGCTTCGCCCGGACGTCGCTGGCACCGTCGCCGCATTCGAAGACCGGATGTCGCCGCTCTCGGCGCGACGCCAGGACGGCTCCCCGTCGCTGCGCGCTGTCGACGCCGCGTCCGGTGAAGTGTCGTACTACGCCGTGGGCGGTGACCTGGAATCGGCATTCCTTCGCCTCGACGTCGACCATGCGGCCCCCATGGCGGGCTCGCACGTCGAGCTCCGCCAGGGGCGCGTCGTGAAGATGGTTCCCGCGACCGCGTCGGCCGCTCGTGCGAGCCGAGTTCAGCCTGCCCAAGTGGCCGAGCGCCGGATGGGGCTCCCGTCCGCCGAGGGGCCGAGCGCCGCCGAGCCGGGCATCCGATCGGGCGCCGTTCGCACGCTCTCGGTAGGGGCGTCGCGGGTTGAGCGGCCCACCATGGGCGCTTCCGCGGTCCTCAGCGCGCCGATGGCCGATCACCGCCCGGCCTCGCTACGAGCGACGACGGCCCTCGGCGACGCCGCCGCGCTCCCCGGCAGCGGTTCGCGTCCAACCGACTCCATCGCCGCGATGCTCGAGCGTCTCGGCGGGGCCGCGACGTTCGCGACCATCTCGTCGTCGGCGCCGCAGAGCGCGGCCCTCGAACGTCTCGCGACTCTCGTCGAAGCGGGCGGTGCGTCGGCTCGCACGGCCGTCGCCGCGCGTCTCACCGCGCTCGGGATGGACGTCCCGGAGCTCCTCCGCGCCACTCGTGAGGTCTCGGCCTCGCGGGAGACTGACGTCAGCCTCACCGGCGCACTGCCGACCGCCCGTCGGGCTACGGGCGGCGCCACTACGCAGACGGCCTTGGCCGAGCGGCGCATCGAGTCGGCTCGCGCCGTCGAGTCGCTCGCGGCGAGCGCGCTCGCTCGGTTGAGCGGGCTCCCGTCCTTCGGGCGCTCGACCCCGGTCGTCGAGAGCGACCGCTACTTCGGGACCTTCGCCCCGGCGCGGCTCGAGCAGGGATCGGCCGCGGGCCGCCTCGCTAGCCTGCTGTCGGGCGACGCGGCGCCGGCGCGTGAGAGCCGACTCTCGGTCACGGCCGAGCTCGGTGACATGCTCCGTCTTCGCGAGGCGGGTGGCTCTGCCGCCGAGCGGCTCGCGGACAGCCTCACGGCCGCCGATCGCGTCGCCGGGCGCTCCAAGCAGACGCTCGGTGCCGGCATGCGAGTCTCCACCAAGCAGAGCGCTCGTTTCGATGCGGCGACAGCATCTGCGGCGGCGCCCGTCGTGGCACCGGCCGCGGGCCGGGTGGCGGGCCTCCCGACGCTCGGACTTGAGCGGCCGTCGGTCGCTCAGCTCACTCGCGAGCTGCAGTCGCTCCCGGCCGGCAGCCTCTCGTCGCTCGTCGACCGACTCGGCGTGGCACCCGAGCCTTGGCAGCCGCGGCTCGGGCAGACCGCCGAGGCCGAGACGACGCCGTCGCGCGTCGCTCACCTCAGCCCCGAGATGCCCGCGCTCGGCCTTCGGGCTTTCGAGGGCGTTGGCGCCGTGGACTCGTCCTCGCCGGCGACCCCGCGCTCTGCCGCAGCTCGTGCCGCGGCCGCCACGTCCGGCCGGGCGAACGCGCCCTCGACCGACGGATCTCGATGGTTCCGAGCGCTCGGGCCGGAGGCGGCGCGTCAGCTCCTCTCGTCCATGCCCGGTCGGCGTGCGCTCTCGAGCGCCATCCCGGGAGGTCTCGACCTCTCGGCCACGGTCATCGACCGCGCCAACGGCTCGTTCGCGAACCTCGACGCTGGCATCGTGGAGTTCCTCCAGTCGACGGCGGCCCGACTTGCCGCTGGCGAGGCGCGCGACCTCCGTCCGGGCCTCGACGAGTGGCCGGAGGAGACCCTGGAGATACTGCAGGCAGCGGGCTGGGGCCAAGGCGCCTCACCGCGCACGCCCGGCTCGGTGCCGGGCGCATCGATGTCGGAGAGCACGGTCTCGCGGCTGGAGCGCCGCGTGGACGCCGCTCGCCAGGCCTGGGCGCGAGTCCAGAACAGTCGAGCGCGTGGGAGCCAGTCCCGCGGGGTCGACAGCCTGAACTGGGACCTCGTCAAGGCGGGCACCACGCGCGAAGCACCGGCCTCGGCCGACCTCGGGCGGCTTGCGTCCACGATGGTCAAGCAGCGGGATCTCCCCGCAGCCGACATGGCCTACGTCGCGCCGGCCGTGAAGGTGGTCGCGGCGCAGGCCCAGCTCTCGGAGCGTCCGAGCGGCACGGGTTCGAGCGGACCGGCTCAGCCGGCACCGGCGGCGGGGGGCGAGAGTGGCAGCGAGCCGCAGAAGGTCGACTACATGTCGCTCGCGCGCCGGGTGCTCCCAATCCTGAGCCGACTCAAGTCCATTGAACGGGACCGCCGGGGTGGCTAGGACCTGCGGCTGAACGACTCGAACAGGGTGACCGGCCGTCAGGGCTTGCCACCGAAGACAAATACCCCGGTAGCTACGGCGCGGGAGACGGATTCGAACAGGGAGGGGGCTCCTGAACGCCCCCGACGGAGGATGCGATGAGCCTTGCC
>JADMJS010000626.1 GCA_018780435.1 Myxococcales bacterium | reverse complement strand
ACACGCGGTCGGCGCTGCCCACCAGCGAGTCAAACGACGAGCCACTCATCGATGAGTTTCAATTGGCAGATTCGCGGCGTCGCGATCGTCGTCGTGCTCTTGGCCGCGTCCTGTGCGGCGCAGACGTTTGTGAGCTGTCAGGCCAACTGCTCATCGGGCTTTGGCGGCCTCGGCTCGCTACGTTGGTGTCAATGCTGCGGCAACGAGTGCGCCTCGCGCGGCTGTTGGTGAATGTTCGACTCACTTTGTGCTTTGTGCGTGATTCAGCTGTGGTGGCAGTCTTGCGGCGTGCATTGCGAACACGCAGTTTTGCGGCGTCGTCGCGGGCTCCGTGCGCTGCGGTTCGTTTGGCTACTGCGGCGACGTGTCGACGACCGTCGCCGTCACCACCACCACCACTGCCGCGATGGGCACGCCGGCGCCCACCGTCGACGTGTGCCCAAACTGCGCCTCCAACTTTGGCTTGCCCAACTCGTTGCAGTGGTGTCGCTGCTGCTTCGCCGACTGCGGCGGCTTCCGCAACGGATGTGTGCGCAACAACGGCTTCTGCAACGCCACGTCCATCTGCACTCGAGTCGTCGATTGCGCGCTGGTCCCTCCGTTGGTCGCACCGACGCAGCCCGGCGGTGTCACACAGACCGCTCTTATTGAGACAACCACAGCCACAACCACAACCACAACAGCAGCAGCAGAGGCTGCAACAAGTACGAGAACGGCGGCAACGACGGCAGCCACGGCGACGACGATGACGACGACAGCGGCGACGACGACGACGATAGCGGCGACGTCGACGACAACGGCGACCGTGCAGCCGCTGCCAACAGCGTCGCCGTCGGCCGACTCGACGACCACGATCATCGCCGCCGTCGTGGGCAGCGTGGGTGGCCTGCTGCTGATCGGCGGCATCGTGGCGTGCGTCGTGGTCGCGCGCGAGAAGAAGCAGAAGAGCGAGGAGCTCGAACCGGCGACAAAGCTGTCGACGTACGAGCCGGCTGCGGAAGCGAGCAGTCTGCGCCGCGACGACAACGCGGCCAAGCGCGCGTCGACGTACG
>JADMJS010000424.1 GCA_018780435.1 Myxococcales bacterium | reverse complement strand
ATTCCGTCTTCCTTCGCCACGAACCCTCCTGGCCGGCCCCAGACTCGGGGGTGAGCCTCGAAGCGGCGGAACCCTGCCAGAATTCGAGGGGGGGTGCAATGACTGTTACGCGCCCGGGCGAGGCGAGTACGCCAAAGGTGACCTTCGAGGGCGCGGGAAGCGGACCTGGCGTCGCCGAACGACGCATCCGACGAGTAGAAGGACGGCGGGCCATACAAGTGAGCTACTCGACGCGAGACGCCCCACCGCGCAGCCGCCGTCGGATGGGATCGGAGACGAGCGAGGCTCCGCCGCATCGGCGTCGTGGCCGTCGACTTCGGGGGCCCCGCTCACGTCGGTGCGGCCGCTTGTCGGCGGCTCGACGGCCGTCTCCGTGGCCATCTCGTCCGGCGCATCCCCACCCACCTCGCTCCCCGGCGTCACGTCGAAGTCCACCCTTTCGGTCTCGGTCACCCTGTCGGTCTCGGTCACCCTGTCGGTCTCGGTCACCCTGTCGGTCTCGGTCACCCTGTCGGTCTCGGTCACGATGACGTCGTCACCTGTCATGTCATTTGACGCCGAGTCGCCCGGCGCCTCGACGTCGTCGGGTAGGTCGTCGTCGAGGGCCCCGTCGGCCGGGATCGCGTCTGGCGAAATGACGTCGCCGGAAGTGATGACATCGGCAGGTATGACGTCGTCCGCGCCATCGACCTCGCCAGGGTCCACGACGTCGAACCCGGTCACATCGGGCGAGGTCCCCATCACATCGCCATTACCCGGGATGTCACCCGGGTTCAGCAGCAAGAGCGTTGCCGAGACCCAGTCGGGCGTCGCGAGGTCGTCTACTCGGGCGCTCAGCGTCGCTGTCCCGGCCTCGCCGTCGTGCGCGACGACGGTGGTGTAGGCGCCTTTCCCGTCATACGACAGTGGCGCCGACAGACTCCCGAGCGAGGTCGTCACGACGGCGCCGGCTGCGCTCCCGACGAGGCGACCCGAGGCGGTGCGCGGCACGAACTGAACGCCTGCGCTCTGGCCCGGCGCGAGCTGGGCCGGCGCCGATGTCAACGACGACATGGCAGGCGAGAAGCCCGGGTTCGGCGGCGCGACGATGGGTACCGCACAGGTGAGCCCGACCGGTAAGCCGTAGACTCGCGGGCTCACTGTCCCGGCGCCCCACCCGGGGAGGACCGTAAAGGCCGCGGACCCGTAGTAGTTCGCGACCGTCACGCTCGCCGGGACCAAGACGAGGCCCGCCGCGGGAAAGTCGAGCCAGTACGCGGGGATAGGCAAGCGCTGGCCATCTGCCGCGCGGAAGTCGAACAGGAGTGTCACCCGGTCGAAGCCGTCCGCCCAGGCCCGTCCTTGACTGAACGCGCAACGGGACGCTTCGGCCGATACGAGGGCGGCCATCGCCGGGCCGGTGAGCCCTTCACGAAGCGCCACGGACGCGACCGACGTCCCAGCGAGAAGCACCTCAAGAGTCGCCCCGGCTTGCCCGGCGACGTCCACGGTCGCTTCGATGGCCCCCGCCAGGACTTGCACCGCTGCCGTGACGGGCGCGCCCCCGACACGAAACTCGACGAGCGACGCGTTGATCTCACACCGTCCAGCCTCGTCACAGGGCTCGATCCGAACCTTGGCCTTCCCGAGCGGCCCGACGACCGACGCTGCATCGACGGTGACGCGGGTGTGTTCGAGTGACGCAGCCGGCGCGACGCCGACGGTGAGCGCGGCGACGACATCGCCCGCCGCGACGGCCTTGATGACGCGCGGGCCGACGTCACCCGCGTCGGGGAAGTCCACCTGCGCGACGCCACCTGGGAGGATCTGCGCGGCATGCGGGACACCATCGACGACGATGGAATCGACGTTCGCGGACGCGCCCGGCGCTGGCGTCACCCGGTAGGACACCGCCCGCCTAGCGCGCGGTTGCGCGGGCACCGCCTCAATCGTCACCGAAGGGAGAGGCGACGGGATCCGCCGAGTCAGGGGCCAACGTCGCCCTTCGACGTCAAGTGACACGACGGGCCCGGTCGAAAGCAGGGATGCCGAGAAGACGCCATCCCCAAACACGGTCGCTCCGGTCCCCCCGGTGATCGTCACATCCGAGGTCAGCGGCACACCGTCGTCGCCGGTCGGGGCGGCGTTCACGAGTATGGCGGGGCCGCTCGCAGCGACGGTCAGCCACGCGGGCTCCTCCGGCGTAATCACCTCCCCCGCGATGGCAGAGAGCCGTTGTGTGTACCCGCTCGGATAGCGCACCCACACCTCGAGCGGCGAGCCGGGGGGGCACACCACCCCGGAGTAGGAGAGGGTCACCTCCGGCGCGTGAGCCCCGCCAAAAGTGCCGCCCGTCACGATCTGCCGCGTCGCGATGACACCGCCGCACGCCGCGCGGACGCGCGTCCCGTCGACCGTCGCCGTGAGACGCGGCTTCGGGCGCACCCGCAAGGTCGGGCTCCCCGTGCTCTCGTTTCGGTAGACGGAGACGCGTAGCCCGGAGTGTGCGATCGCCACATCCGTGCGGCCGTCGCCGTCGAGATCACCGCGGGAGAGCCCTCGGCCGACGTACTGCCCACCTTCCGGCAGGCTCCAGCCCGCGGGATCGAGTTCGAAACCGCCGCCCGGCCGTCCCGCCCAGACGACGTTCGAGGCGTTCGGGGGGCTCTCCAGGAAGCTCGCCGCCGGGATGTGGCCGCCCGCCGCGATCGCATCGAGGAAGCCGTCGTGGTCATAGTCCTCGAAGGCGAGCCCCCAGGTCACTTGCAGCCCCGAACGGCCATGACGGACCGCGAGCCCGAGGAGCTCCGTCCGGTCCGTGAAGCCACCCGCCGCGTCTTGCAGCATCGCGGCCGGGCGGCCGATGGACGACATCATCACGTCGAGCCGCCCGTCGCCGTCGAGGTCGTCAAACGCGACGCCCATGCCGTAGACCGGGGTCGAGAGCGCGCTGCCCATCTCGGTGAAGCTCACCTCGCCAGCGTCGTCGAGGCCATCGTTGCGGAAGATCCGGCTCGGCCCCACGAACATGGCGAAATCATTGATGGTGACGAGGTCGAGGTCGCCGTCGTCGTCGATGTCGACCATCGCGGTCGCGAGCGCGCAACCGGCGTCGTCCACGCCGAGGGCCGCGGCCCGATCGACGAAGCGGCCGGTGCCATCGCCGACGAGCAACGCGTTCACGGCGCAGCGGTGCCACGGGAAGGTCGTGCCCTGCAGGTAACCGCCGAGGTAGAAGTCCACGTCACCGTCCGCGTCGATGTCGCCAGCGGCCCCGCTGGGCCCGGGGACCACGACACCGGGCAAGTGCGTCGCGCTCACGTCGACGAAGCTCCCCCCCTCATTTCGGAGGAGCGCGGGCGTGCCCGTACGCAGCACGAGCACGTCGATGTCCCCGTCTCCATCGACGTCCGCCGGGACGTGGCCGAGCACGTTCCCGGGGGGCGTATCCGGCGTGAGCACGTTCGGCTGCTTGAGCCAGGTCCCACCGTCCTGTTGCCACGCGACGCCGGCGCTGCCGCCGGGCTGGGTGAAGACGAGGTCGAGGTCGCCGTCCGCGTCGAGGTCGACCATCGAGACGCCGCCGCCAATGTGGACCGATTGGGAGCCGGACGCCGCGCCGAAGCCGATGACGGGGCCGATGTCCGCGAAGGTCTGCCCCTGCGCGGGCGCCGCCGCGATGAGGGCGCAGGCCAGGGCCATGGCGAGGTGATGTTTGGGTTCGGCGCTTGGCAACGGCGGCACGCGAGCACTCTACCGGAAGCGCGAGCGAGCCGGCAGCGCCGTTTGTTCCGCACTCGCTCAGGGGATTCGACCGCCCCGTCGTGACAGGCCGAAGTCGAGCCGGTAGGGTCCGCCTGCCACTGGCCACCTGACAAGGCCGCTGTCCCATCGAGGCCCCATGACCACGTCCTCGCGACTCGATCCGAACCAATTGCTCGACGGCAGCCCCGACCGGTCCTTGCGCCGCGCCACGCTCGCGGCCATGGGCTGCCACGAGCGCCCCGCGCGGCTCGCTCGCCTTCGGGCCTACGGGCCCGACATCGCGACCGCGCTTCGCGACTTCGCGCTCCGAAACCGGGTGGGCCCCATCGTCGCGCTCGCCCTCGAAGAGGCCTTCCCACACGGCTACCCCGGCCGCGCCGAGTGGCGAGCGATCTACGACGCCGAAGACCGGCGTATGGGCGTCCTGCTCGACCGCCTCGACACCGTCGCCGCGCGGCTCGCGCCGGAAGGCATCGCGATGGTGGCGCTCAAGAACGCGGGGATCGCGCGCGGCATCTACCCCTATCGCGGCGCTTGCCCCATGGGCGATCTCGACGTGCTGGTCGACAAGGACCGCTTCCGCGAAGCACACGCGCTCATCCTCGAAAGCGGCTTCCGGCTCGCCGCGCGCGGCACGGTCGAGCGCGCCGATCTCGAAGAAGGCATCGCTCACGGCGGTACGGAGTACGTGGGCGAGTTCGGTGGTGAAGAGGTCTGGTTCGAGCTCCAGTGGCGGCCCGTGGCGGGGCGCTGGATTCGACGCGACCAGGAGCCCGACTGCAAGGACCTCATCGCGCGGTCGGTCCCGATCTCCGGGACCGACGTTCGGCTCCTGAGCCCCACCGACAACATGCTCCAAGTCGCGCTTCACACCGCCAAACACACCTATGTCCGCGCGCCGGGACTTCGACTCCACACCGACGTCGACCGGCTCTCGGCCTACGCCCCGCCGGATTGGGACGCCTTCATCGGCCTCGCCAAGTCCCTCGAGGTCAAGACGGCCGTGTACTTCAGCCTGGCCCTGGCAGCGGCCCTCCTCGACTCGCCGGTACCCGACGGGGTCCTGGGCGCGCTCCAGCCCGAGGACTTCCGACGTGACGCCATCCTCGGAATCCTGAAGAAGGTCGACCTCTTCGAGCCTGAACAAGCGAAGTTCACGCGACCGGAGATGATCGTCTTCACGGCGCTCCTCTACGACGACGCTCGCGGGCTCTTGGCGTCGGCGCTCGATGCGCGCCCTGAGGACCTCAAGTGGTCCGAAGCCCCCCGGCTCGCGGGCGCTGGACTCCGTCGCGTGAAGGACCTGCTGACACGCTATCAGCGCTGATGCCGATGATATCTCTTCAGACTTGCCGCACTTTTTTCGATCCCCCGGCCCGCGCGTGACAACATAGCGCGCTGCAAGTCCCGTCCCCCGCTCGTCACTCCGGTAACCGGCGACGCGCGAGGCCGGGCACCAACTCCCGCAGACAGGCTTGGCCATGCCACCTCGAGGCGGGTCCTGCGAGACCGAATGCGCCGTCCGACCAACCGAAACGCTCAGACTCCGGCCGATGGGTTCGACTTCTCCCGGCTCCTCCGCATCACTCTGCGTTGGTGGTGGGTGCTCATCCTCGTGAGCGCGACCGCCGTGGGCATCGCCTGGGCCGTCCTCGATCGCGTGCAGCCGCTCTACCGCGCCACCGCGACCGTCATCGTCTCGCCCACCGCCCCGCGCGTCCTCGATGACGTGAAGGACATCATCGACGTCACCGAAGGCGGGCGCCGCGACTTCGACGAGTACATGCAGACGCAGCTCGACATCCTGAAGTCCCAAGCCGTGGCCGAGGCGGTCCTCGATCGGCTCGACCTCTGGGCCGACGAACGCCTCTTCGGGCCTGCGGACGCCGAGAGCGAGCAGGAGCTCGACGCCGACACGCTCCGCCTCACGCGCTCGACCTCGCTCGCCGGGCGCCTCAAGGCGAGCCGCGTCGTCGACTCCCTCATCATTCAGGTCCAGTTCGAGCACAAGGAAGCGGAGCTCGCGGCCGCCATCGCCAACGAGTTCGCGGCCGTCTACGTCGACCAGAACCTCGGGACCAAACGCGAAGTGCTCGACAAGGCCCGCTCCGACCTCGAGGGTCTGCTCGACCAGCGGCTCGCTGCCAAGAAGGACGCCGAACGCAAGAACCGAGCGTTCAGCGAGCGCAACAACATCGTCGCCGTCGAGACCCGCCGAAAAGAAGTGAACTCCGAGCGCCAGTTTTACAACCAGAAGATGCTCGAAGCCACGGCGCTCCTCGTGAAGGCCGAAGCGGAGCTCGGTGAAGTCGCGAAGGTGAACACGAAAGGGATCTACGGCATCGGGCTCACCGAGGTCATCCAGAACCCGGTTCTGAACGCGCTCAAGGTCCAGCACACCCAGCTCAAGAACGAAGTGAGCGAGAACGAGCTGACCTTCCTCGAGAAACACCCGAAGCTGATGGGCTCGAAGCAGAAGCTCAGTCACGTCTCTGGCGCCATTCAGTCCGAAGTGCGCGGGATCATTCGGTCAGTGCAAGCGCGAGCCGCCGCCGCCAAGACCGAGCTCGACCAGTTCGTGGTCCAGTTCGAAGAGGCCCGCAAAGAGGACGAGAAGCTCGGCCAAGCGATGGAGGAGTACGACAAACTCCAGAAAGAGCTGAAAGAGCAGACTGCGCTCTACGATCGCATCCGCAAGCGCTACGAAGAGACGGTGATCACCACCTCCGTGGCAGCCAACAACGTCCGCGTCCTCGACCAGGCGCTCGTCCCGAACGTCCCGGTCTGGCCGCGCCGCAACATGGTGCTCGGCGCCGCCGGCTTCTTCGGGCTGCTGCTGTCGATCGCGCTCATCGCGCTGCTCGAACGCGCCGACACGACGATCCGCGACAAGGCGCACGCCGAGGAGATCCTCGACATCCCGTGCCTCGGCCTCATCCCGACCATCTCGATCACCGGCAACCCCGCGGACATCGAGAACACCCGGGTCAGGGACCTCTTCGTTCACGACCACCCGCTCTCGGAGCCCGCAGAGCAGGCGCGTACGCTACGTACGAACCTCCTCTTCCTCTCCGCCGAGCGGAAGCTGAAGACCATCTTGGTCACGAGCGCGCTGCCGGAAGAAGGCAAGACGACGATCGCCATTCAGACCTCGGCGACGCTCGCATCGGCCGGCGGCAAGGTGGTGCTCATCGAGGCCGACATGCGCCGCCCACGCCTCGCGCAGACCATGGGCGTCTCCGAGGATTGTGGGCTCTCGACCTACCTCGCCAATCGAGACACGGAAGTTCGCGACATCGTTCAGCGTTCGCACATTCCGAACCTGGACATCATCGTCTGCGGGCTCATTCCGCCGAACCCGGCCGAGCTCCTGAACAGCCTGCGGCTCAACCAGCTCATCGCGCGCCTGCACGAACAATACGACATGGTCGTGTTCGATTCGCCGCCGGTGAACGCGGTGTCCGACGCCCTCGTCATGGCCAGCCGCATCGACGGCGTCCTGCTCGTGGCCAAGGCCAAGCGCACGACCTCCGAGGCGCTGCGGACGGCGTTCAACTCGCTCATGAACGTGGACGCGCCCGTCGTCGGCACCGTCCTGAATGACGTTCATCGCGGAACGCTCGGCTACTACAAGAAGGGCAAGTACTACCGCACCGGCTATTACAAGCGCACCCCCGAGGAGCTCGAGGAGCAGGCGCGCAGGGTCAACTCCGGTGGGTCGAGCTCCTGATGACGCGATGACGAGCGTTGCGCCCGTCACTGCTGAAGGGGCAGTCGATACTCCGGCTCCGTGAAGGGGCCGTCGAGTCGGATCTCCTCGTGTCCCGGCAGCGAGACTTCGAGGTGATTGAGCGAAACGCCCGCAGGGACCCCGATGTGAAACCCGAGATCGTCGTGGCCGAGGCCCTGTGTACCGATGGTCCTCGACCCGAGGTAATGGCCTTCTTGGTCGAACGCCAGCACGTGAGCCCACGTGAGTTCGATGCCAGCGGCGTCGAGCAGACGAATCGACGTCCCGGTGCCTACCGTGTCGGTTCGATTCATGAGCAAGCGGAGCTCTCGGGTAGGGACGTCCGCGATGATGACCACGTCCTGTCGGCCGTCTTGGTCGACATCGAGCGCCGCGGAGACGAGCGCACCGGAGATGACGCTCGGGCTGCGGTGAGAGACCTGTCGTGATTCGAAGACGCCGCTGTCGCCTTCGAGTGTCCGATTGACCAGGAGCATGTCGTTCGGAGCCCGAAACTCGGGATCCGGTGCGCCGAGTGTGGCCGCATACCGAGCCAGCTCGGCGTAGTCCTGCGCTTCGAAGGCGGACGGGACGAGCAAGTCGAGGTCGCCGTCGTTATCAAAATCGGCCGAGACGGGCGCCCATGCGAAGTGGTAGCGAGTCGCGTCGGACACGTGTTGGGTTGCGGCCCAGGCCGTTTGGGGTCGCAGCGACTCGAAGTCACCGCCGCTCATCTCATGGATTCGGGTCGGGCCCGCGTCGGCGACAAAGAGCTCCGACGTCCCGTCGAGGTCGAAGTCGTCGAAGGCGATCCCCATGGCGTGGTTCATCCCGTCGCCGTCAAGGAGGGTCTCCTTCAGCGAGCCACCGTCGTTCAAGTGCAAGACGTTGTGCCCAAAGTCGACGCTGTACAGCAGGTCCGGGCGATGATCCGCGTTGCAGTCCCCGACGTGAATCGACTGAACGATGCCTTCGACGTGACCGACGTCCATCCCGTGGAAGCCCTCGCCATCCCACAAGTACTGCCTCACGAGCGTGGTCGGTGACGTCGCGAGGGCGCAGTAGAAGTCGTCGTCGTTGGCGCGACATTCGGCGATCCCGAAGCCCTGACGTGGCCCCCCGAGGAGCTGCGCCACCACGATCTCGGCTCGCCCGTCGTGGTGAAGGTCCACCACGGCGACTGCCGAGAGACCCTGGCCATGGGCTGGCAAGAGTCCGGGGCGCTCCACGAAGCCGCCGCCCTCCGTGCCTTCGAAGAGCCGCCAGTCGGATCGATCACGGCCTCCTTCGATGACGACGAGGTCGGCGCGAGCGTCTCCGACGAGCTGCCCAAGCGCACATCGACCCGGCACGAAGCCCGAGTCGCCCAGCGTGATTTCGTCGAGGTCGAAGCCGGCGCCGCTGCGATTCCGGGCAATGACCAACGCGCCGGCTTTCCCGAGGACGAGATCTGGGAAGGTATCGCCGTCGAGGTCTCGAGCCACGAGGCAGAGCGACGCGGTGAGGGGCAGGCCGAGCTCGGCCGTCTCGTCGACGAGCCGAATCTCGGGCGCCAGGATGCGCTCCTCGGCGGCGCCACATCCGACCGCCAAGAGTGCGGCCCAGACTCGCGTCATGGGCTTGAATGAGGAAGGGCGTGTTCGTGCGAGTACGACTCCGCTCACCCCGCTTGCGTCGCTCGAGACCGGCACCCCGACGGCGGGACGACCAGGGCCTCGGGACGTCCGTTCGATCACGCGTCGACCGACCATCGCACCCGACCTTGCTATTGAGCCACTACCCTAACGAGGAGCTCGCGCCGAGTCCATTGATTTGATGGGCCTCATGGTTATCCCAAGGCATCTGTCTGACACTGAGTTTCAGATTGAACACATACAAGGGAGCTGCACCTTGTCTGCGGCAGTGAGCGAGATGCGTTATGCTGCCGCGCCGGAGGTCCGCCCCATGGGAGAAAGAGGTTGGTTCGATCGCAGGGCGCCTGCTGTGGCCCCAAAGGACGATCGGACCCTGATTCAGGCGCCCGGTGCCAGCGCGGGTCGCGGCGAGGAGCCGACCCGACTCCCCGGTGCCCATTCGGAGGACCGAACCGTCCTCGCACCGCCGCCGGGCCCGGAGGTCGAACCGACGACCGCGGAGGCGCCCATGCCCGCGATGCCGGCCGCCGCTCCTGCCATCACACCACAACGTCCGACCGCGGGACCGCGTCGGCCGACGTACCCGATGGCATTACCCCTTGGCTCCATGCTCCGGGGCTACCGGCTCGACGAGGTCCTCGGGCAAGGGGGCTTCGGGATCACCTACAAAGCGACGGACCTGCGTAGCCAGACGGCGCTCGCGATCAAAGAGTTCATGCCGTTACAGCTCGCGGCACGAAACGCGACTCGGCTGACGGTACACCCCGGCTCCGACTTCGACACCTACCTCTGGGGCCTCGAACGCTTCTGTCAGGAAGCCGAGCTGCTCATGGAGCTCCAACACTTCAACATCGTTCGGGTTCGGCGCATTTTCCACGAGAACCGCACCGCCTATCTCGTCATGGACTATGAAGAAGGCGAACCGCTCGACGTCCTGCTGAAGTCGAACCCGGTTCCGCCGCCCGAAGACGAGCTCATGGGCTTCCTCTTGCCGCTGCTCGACGCCCTCGAGCTGCTCCACGGGCGTGGGACCCTGCACCGCGACATCAAGCCGGGGAACCTCTTCATCCGTCTCGACGGCTCGCCGCTCCTCCTCGACTTTGGGTCGGCTCGCCAGGCCACGCTGGAGCAGCAAGGACAGCAGCAGCTCACCAGCCTCGTGTCGAACGGCTACTCGCCGGTCGAGCAGTATGGCAGCGCCGGCCCCCAGGGGCCGTGGACGGACCTCTACGCGCTCGCCGCCACGCTCTATCGCATGATCACCGGAAAGACGCCGCTGACCGCCATCGATCGGAGCGTCGCGGCGCTCACCCGGCAGCCCGATCCGCTCGTGCCGCTCACCCGGATGACCGACCTCGCTCGGCCGTACCGTCCGGAGTTCCTCGCCGCCATCGACGCGGCGCTCTCGCACGCGCCCGACCAGAGGCCGCAGACGGTGGCCGCTTTTCGGACGCTCCTCGTCGGTCCTGCCCATGATCCCGAGCGCTTGCACGCCGGCCAGAAGGTCGCGCTCGAACAACGCACACCCGACCTCAGCCGAATCCGGGTCGGGCTCGGCTGGGACGCGGGCGACGGCCCGGACGGTTCCAAGGCCTTCGACCTCGACGCGTCGGCGTTGCTCCTCGACGCCGAAGGCCGCGCCCTCTCGGAGGCGCACGTCATCTTCTACAATCAGCTCGTCTCGCCATGCGGCGCGGTGAAGCACCTCGGCGACGCGGCCGCCGGCTCCGGCAGCGACGATGACGAACAGATCGTCATCGATCTCGACCACGTCGAGCCGGACGTACATCGGATTCTGTTCGTGATCTCAATCCACGAAGGCACTAGCGATGACGTGGGCCTCGAAGCCGTGACGGGCGCCCGTATCCGGCTCTTGCCCGCCGACGGGGGCGACGTGCTCTACCACTACTCCTTGACCGGCGTGACGGCGGGCCATCGGGGCGTCACCATCGGGAGCATCTACCGCCATCCGCACGAGCCAAATGAATGGATCTTCAGCGCCGAGAGCCGCAGCTACCCGGGGGGCCTCGCCGACGTGGCTCGTGAGGCGGGGCTCGAGGTGGGGTGACTAGTCCCGACGGGTGCGGTGTTCCCCGTGGACGGGACACGTCGAGGCGTCATTGGCACAAGGCGATGAGTGATTCGACCACCTCGCCGAGCGTGTGGCTGTCGGGCGTGAAGGTGGCGGCGATGCCGAGGTCACGGAGCGCGGGGAGGTCCTTCTCGGGGAGGATGCCGCCGATGATGACCTTGATGTCGGTGGCGTTCTGCTCGCGGAGGAGACGCATGACTTCGGCGGCGATGTGGAGGTGAGCGCCGGAGAGCGACGAGATGCCGAGGAGATCGGCGTCCTCTTGGATGGCGGCGCGGACGAGGGCTTCCGGGCTCTGTTTGATGCCCGTGTAGATGACCTCGAAGCCGGAGCGGGCGCAGGCTACGGCGATGAGCTTGACGGCGTTCACGTGGCCGTCGAGGCCGGACTTGCCGAGGACCAGGCGGTAGGGGTGGGGCGACGCTGGGACGGTGAGGGCCGCCGCGCGAGTCTCGGCGCCGTCGATACCGAGTGGCGGGGAGTAGCGGCCGAGGGTCGCGTCTTCGAGGGTCTGGGTCCACTCGCCGGTGGTGCCGCCGGCCTTTGCGAGCGCGATCGAGGCCGGGAGGATGTTCTCGCCCGCGTCGAAGGCGCGCCGTAGCTCAAGCATGGCGCTCGCGACGGCCCCTTGGTCGCGGAACGCCCGGTGGTTTCGCAGGCGGATGAGATGACGGCGCAGCGCTTCGGGATCTTGGGCTGCGGCCTGGCCGCCGCCGGGTTCGGCGAAGGGGCGGGCTTCAGTGAAGGCGTTGACGCCGACTCGGACGCGTTCGCCGGTGTCGACGGCGCGCCGTTCGCGGAGGAGGCCGGCCGTGAGCTCCTCACTGACGCGCGTGATGGCGGCGGCGTACCCGAGGCCGCGCAGGTCGAGCGCGATGCGTTGTGCCTCGGCTTCGAGCTCGGCGGTCTTCTTCTCGATGACGATGGAGCCTTCGAAGATGTCGCCGTAGTCCGCGACATCGGTCTCGTACATGAGCACTTGCTGAGTGCGTAGCGCGTAGACCTGCTCGGCTTCGTCCGGGAGGCTCAGCGCCTCTCGGAAGCCCGGGAGTTGCAGCGCGCCGACGCGGGCCGACGCCGAGAGTACGACCGGCAGGGCCTCGTAGGCGATGCGGACGATGTTGACCTCGGGCTGCTGCGCCGTGAGTGTGAGCGAGCGGACTTGGCAGCCAGCGCGGAAGGCGACGCCGTCGATGCCCCAGAGCTCCCGGCAGAGCTTCGGCCAGAGGCGCGAATAGGCGCGCACCTTGGCGATCTCGGCGACGAGCTCGATCCCCGAGTTGATGAAGAAGCTCATCCGCCGGACGGTCTCCGCGAACTCGGTGTCCGTGAGGTGGGGGCGCAGCTCGTCGAGCACCAGGATGGCATTGCCGAAGGCCATCCCGATCTCCTGCGCAGGACCCGCCCCCGACTCCATGTAGTGGTAACCACAGGCGTTCATTGGGTTCCACTGCGGGGCGTGCCGAGTCGCGAACGCGATGAGGTCGGTCTCGAGGCGGAGGCTCGTCTGTGGCTCGAAGATGTGGGTGCCGCGAGCGACGAACTCCTTCATGAGGTCGTTCTGGGTGGTGCCGCGGAGCTTGTCCCACGGGATGCCGCGCTGCTCGGCGACGGCGAGGTAGAGCGCGAAGAGCCACGGCGCCGTGGCGTTGATGGTCATCGAGGTGTTGATGGCGCCAAGATCGATCCCGTCGAAGAGCAGGGCCATGTCCGCGATCGAACACACGGCGACGCCGGTCCCGCCAACCTCGCCGGCCGCCATCGCGTGGTCGCTGTCGTAGCCGTTCTGGGTCGGGAGGTCGAAGGCGACCGAGAGCCCGCGCTGGCCTTTCTCGAGGTTCGAGCGAAAGCGCGCGTTCGACGCCTCCGCGTCAGCGAAGCCCGCGTAAGTACGGATGATCCAGGGTGGACGGTCTTGCAGGCGCATGGGATCTCACTAGGGATGGGGGGGCGAGTTCAGGTGAGGCCAGCGAGGTAGGGTCGCGCGACCACCATGAGCGCGAGGACCTCTTCAGCGCCCTCGAAGATCGAGAGCACGCGCGCGTCCTGGTAGTAGCGGCTGACCGCGTATTCCTCGGAGTAGCCCATGCCGCCGTGGAGCTGCATGGCCTCGCGCGTCACCCACTCGGCGTCTTTGCACGAGAGCAGCTTGACGAGGGAGGCCTCCATGTCGCCGCCGCCCTGGTCCATCTTCTCGCCGACTGCGTACGCGAGCTGGCGGCTGGCCTGGATTCGCGCGGCCATCTCGGCGAGCTTGATCCGGGTCAGGGGGTAGTCCGCGAGCGGCTTGCCGAAGACCTTGCGGTCGCGCACGTAGCTGAGCGCGGCGCGGAAGGCGGCCTCCATGACGCCAACGGCGCGGGCCGCCGTCTGGATGCGGCCGCCCGCGAAGCCCGCCATTTGAAGATAGAAGCCCTGGCCCTCATCACCGATGCGGTGGCTGTCCGGCACGAAGACGTCCTCGAAGCTGACCGAGAACGAGTGCATGCCGCGATAGCCGATGGTGGGGATCGCCGTGCCGTCGAGGCGGCCACCCGGATGGGTCCCACCACTCGTCAGCGTGAACTCGGGCTGGACGTAGTCGAAGCGCTGATCGGGGCGAAGGTGCGCAGCGGCGTGGGCGGCGCTCTCGCCGACGTCCTCGCTCGTGTGGCGCGACTTCTCGACGAGGAAGAGCGTGAGGCCCTTGTGGCCGTCTTCGATGCGGCCGGTGCGGGCGAGCACGCACAGCACGTCGGCGCGCCCCGCGAAGGTGCACCACGTCTTCTCGCCGTTCAGGACGTAGCCGCCATCGACTTTCTTGGCGGCGAGCTTCACGCGGGCGACGTCGGAGCCGGCGTCGGGTTCGGTCACGGCGACCGAGATGAGCGTCTTGCCGCTCGCGAGGCGTGGGAGCCAGTACGTGCGCTGCTCCGGCGTGCCACCTTTCAGGATGGCCTTGGCGCAGATCTCGGGCCGCGTGATGACCGAGCCGCCGGCGCCGAGCGAGCCGCGCGAGAGCTCTTCGGTGGCGATGATCATCGTCTGGTGGTCGACGAAGTTGCCGCCGTACTCCTCCGGGATGGAGATCCCGAAGACGCCGAGCTGGCCCATGCTCTTCAGCAGGGCCTCTGGGATCAGCGCGTCATGTCGGTGGATGTGCTCGGCACGTGGCGCGACTTCGGCGTCGGCGAAACGCGCGAACTCGCTTCGGATCATGGCGGGCATCTCGGCGAGCCCGAGCGCCCCCGCGGGATCGGACTCGCGGGCGATGATGGCGGCGCCGAGGGCGCCCGAGACGTCTCCCGAGAGTGTGTCCCGGATCCAGGTCTTCGACGGGGTCGAGAGCCCGTGATCGCCCAGCGCCAAGGGGACGCTCTGGGCCCATCGATCGATCTCCAGCGCTGCCGACGCGACGCCTTGGGCGGCGATGGCCCTCTCGTGCTCGCTATGGCGACGGGCCCACGCGTCGAGCGCGTCCGCCGCGGCTCGGGCGGCGAGGGCGCGGGCGAGTCCGAAGGCCTCGGGCTGTACCGCTTCGAAGCCCTTCTCCTTGCTGCGCGCGGCGACGGCGCGGCCGAGAACGTCGAGCAGTAGACCGAGCTCGGACAGGGTGGTGGCTTGACTCATGGTGGGGGCTCCGTGGATGGCCGGCAACGGTCGCCAGCTCTCTTCCAAGTGACTCAGGAGTGACTTTGGCTTTGCGCGCGTACGAGGCGTTCGAGCTCGGGCAGCGCCACGCCGGCCCGGGCGAAGGCGGCGTCTTCGAGGACACCGGCCGCGTGGGCGAGTCGGACCGTGCGGAGCGCCGACCAGGCGGCCATCCATTCACGTCCCCCGGCGAACGACGAGGCGGGTGTACGCGCGTAGGTCAGCGCGCGACCGAGTGCAGCCTCCGCCGAGTCCAGCGACGGCGTGAAGATGGCCTGGACGAGGCCCACCTCTGTCAACTCCCGGACGCGTTTGGCTGCGAAGCCGTGGCGAACCGCGGCTTCGGTCTCACGAGTGACCGCGTCGACGAAGTCGCTGCTCGTGACGGAGACCAGCGTGCCACCGTCGACCGCGTCCTTGCCATGCGCGGCGGCGACGGTCGGCAGAAGCTGACGGACGGCGGCGAAGTCCGCCTGCCATGAATGTGGGTCGCAGTTCACACCGAGCGTCCGCGCATACGCGTCGGGCTCGAAGACGAGGGACACGACGTCTTCCACGGCCGCGATCTCCGACGCCGCGAGCACGGCGCGTGGCGTCGCGATCTCGACCTGGAGTGAGACTGCGTTCTTCCAGCCGGCGCCGCGCTGGAGGTTCCTCACGATGGTCTGGATCTCCTTCACCTCATCGGCCGACTCGATGTCGGTGAGGACGAGGAGATCGACCTCGTCGCCGACGGTCCCGAGCAGGGTCACGAGATCGTCCTCGAAGAACGGCGACCGCAGCGGGTGGGGCCGGACGGCCGTCAGCGTCGGCCCGTAATGGATGTCCCGGAGCGCCCCGACCACGAACTCGCGGATCGTCCCGGCGAGGTCCGGGCGCGAGGGGAGGGCGTCGGCGAGGTCGAAATAGACGAGATCCGCCGAACAGTCGGCGGCAGCCTGAAAGAGCTGGAAGCTGGCCCTTCGGGAGTCGACCAGGGTGTCCCCCGACTCCGCCAGGACGAGCCCAGGGATCCGCAGCTCCGCGCGGCGCACGAAGGGAGTGCGACTGCCACGCACCAGCTCCGGGTGACGTCCGTAGCGTAGCTGGGTTGTCCGAATCTGCTGACGGACCGGCATCAGCCGCGCGAGGCGATCGGGGGCGAGTGCCATCGGGGTCAGGGACAGATCGAGTAACAGGGGAAGCAGTTCACCTTGTCACCGTCGTACGCCTCCACCAGCTCCGGGATCTCGTCGAAGGTGTAGATGCGGTCGTCGACGATGGGCATCCAGCCGTTCGGCTCGGCGTAGGCCACCGCACATACGCCTTGCGAGTACCGGGCGTAGTGGGTGTGGATGTGCTGGTGGCGATCGATGCACTCGATGGCGCGCATGGTGGTGAGGCGCATGCCCTCCTTCCAGCCGGCCGTCGTGATGACGCCTTCACGCGAGAGCGCCTTCAGCGTTGGCCGATAGACCGGGCCGCCGACGTAGTCGATGAAGATTTGCACCATTCGACCGTTCGTCATCTCGCGGATCTTGTTCAGGAACTTCTCCTCGGCGCTGCGATAGGCCGCGGCGAAGTCCGGGTCGGACGCGAACTTCTTGTCGTCGAAGCTGAGCGCACCGAAGTCGCGGCGATCGATGGCCGTGATCCCCACTTTGCGGATGGTCTCGAGGCGGATCTCGTTGGCCGAGAGCATGACGGCGTTACAGCCGTGCCGTTTGCGGGCGAGGTCCAGCTCGCCGAGGGTTACGCCGCCGCCCCAACCCCACACGTTGGGGGTCGGGAGCTCGCTCTCGGGCACGAGGAGGCGGAAGGTCCCGTAGGCGAGCTCCCAGTTGGACCACGCCGTGATGTAGCGAAGGGAGAAGGCCGCCCACTGCGCGAGGCTGTGCTTCGTGTCCGACGGGATTGGGATGAGCTGTCGGTCGCGCAGCTTGGTCTTGGTGGACAGGATTCCGATGCTGCCTGGCGCGTCGAACCCGTAGATCTTCTTCGGGTATCCCCACTCGTCTTCGACACCGACACAAAAGACGATGGCGTTCTGACCCGGCTCGACGGTCTTCACGTTCTTGCCGCACGACAGCACGCGGACGACACCCGCGTTGCCCATCACGATGCGCGGCTCTTTTCGCTGCTGGCACACGTCGACCGGCAGTCGGTCGAGGGCGTGGCCCATGTTGCCTTCCCAGCAGCCGTACAGAGGTTCGACGAGGACTTCGTCGTCCTTGATGTCGTCGAACTCGAAGACCTCGCGAGAGAGCGTGGCGCGTTTCGGCGGCGTCGAGCCGTCACCCGCGTGAAGGACCCAGGCGTCTGCTTTGATGCTCATCTCGTCGTCCTCTCCGGTGGCGATCAGGAACGGGGCGGGTAGCCCTGTAACAGGTAGCAATCCGCGGGTGAGCCAGCGTTGTCAAGTGAGGTACCCTCGTCCATGACGAGCCCGGATCCGAGGACCGCCGCCGGAAAGGCCGGCGCGTGGCTCAGGGCTGCTTCGGGGCGAACAGCGGTCGGCTGTCGGCGGTCAGCTCCGGCACCGGCCGGCCGAACTGGCAAAGCACAAAGGAGCGCCTCGGAGGTTGTCCGCCTGGGCGATGAGCGCCGAAGGCCGAGAGGGTGCGTCAGCGCCGTAAGACGCCGGCGGCACCGACGTGTGGCTGATTCATGACGGGCCGGACCTTCTCCTTCCAATGAATTGATTGTCCGCTCGCAGGGAATCCACTAGCCTTGTGGGCTCGCCCTGCGCCGCGGCCCCTGCCGAGGCCCAGGCGGGTCACGTCAACCGGACGACGCGAGGGGTCTTTGCTCAAGCTCGCCGATGTCATCAGGAAGATCGAGGCCGTCCAGCCGGACGCGGATCTCGACATGGTCAAGCGTGCCTACGCCTACGCGTCGGAGAAGCACGAAGGCCAGACCCGCAAGTCGGGTGAGCCCTACATCACGCATCCGCTGGCGGTCGCTGACCTGCTCGCAGACCTGAACCTCGATGTCCCGAGCGTCTGCGCGGCGATCCTCCACGACACCATCGAGGACACGAGCGCGACCTACGACGAGGTCTCGACGCTGTTCTCGAAGGAGATCGCCGACCTCGTCGATGGGGTGACCAAGCTCGGCAAATTGCGCTTCCGGAACAAGGAGGAGCGTCAGGCGGAGAGCTTCCGCAAGATGCTCCTGGCGATGAGCAAGGACATTCGGGTCATCCTGGTCAAGCTCGCCGACCGCCTCCACAACATGCGCACGCTCGGCCACATCCCGGTCGAGAAGGCGCTCGGTATCGCCTCCGAGACGCGTGACATCTTCGCGCCGCTCGCGAACCGGCTCGGCATCCAATGGATGCGGACGGAGCTCGAAGACCTGTGCTTCCGCTATACCGAGCCGGACGCCTATCAGCTCATCCGCAGCAAGGTCAACGAACGGCGTTCGGACCGTGAAGCCTATATCGAGCTCGTGCGCGTCGAGCTCGAGAGGCTGATGGCGGTCAACAAGCTCGAGGTCGACATCTCGGGGCGACCCAAGCACTTCTACTCGATCTACCGCAAGATGCGGGACCACAACATCGAGTACGAGCAGGTCTACGACACCATCGCGTTCCGCATCATCGTCCCCGAGATGCAGGACTGCTACGCCGCCCTCGGCTACGTGCATTCGTCCTGGCGGCCGGTCCCGGGCCGTTTCAAGGACTACATCGGGATGCCGAAGCCCAACCACTACCAGTCGCTCCACACGGCGGTGATGGGCCCGCACAACCGGCGCATGGAGGTGCAGATCCGAACCCGGGCCATGCACGAGATCGCCGAGAACGGCATCGCGGCACACTGGAAGTACAAGGAACGAGGGCCTATCTCGGCGCAGGACGAGCAGCGTTTCGGCTGGCTTCGGCAGCTGCTCGAATACCAGCGCGAGCTCGATGATCCCACGGACTTCTTCGAGGCGGTGAAGGACGACCTCTTTCAGGCCGAGATCTACGTGTTCACGCCCAAGGGCGACCTCAAGGTCCTCCCGAAGGGCGCGACGCCCGTCGACTTCGCCTACGCCGTCCACTCCGAGGTCGGTCAGCGATGCGCTGGGGCCGTCGTCAATCACGCCATGGTGACGCTCGATCACCCCCTCCGCAGCGGCGACACGTGCTCCATCATCACCAAGACCGACCAGCGGCCCTCGGCGGACTGGCTCAAGTTCGTACGAACGGGGCGCGCCAAGGCTCGGATCCGGCAGTTCGTCCGCCTCGCCGAACGCACCGAGTCGCACCAGCTCGGCACCGAGCTGCTCGAACGTGCGCTCCGGAAGTACAAGCGCTCGATCAAGGCCGAGACCAAGGCGGGGCGCCTCGAGCCGGTCGCTCACGACCTGAAGACCGCGTCCATCTCGGACCTCCTCGTCCACATCGGCTACGGCAAGGTCACGACCGACGAGGTCATCGATCGCATCGTCCCGGAAGACGAGCGCAAGAAGACGGTCGAGAAGCCCGACGGGCCGATCAAGAAGATCATCAAGGCGGTCACGGGCGCTCAGGACGGGATTCGGGTCGACGGCCTCGAAGACGTGGTCACGCACTTCGGCAAGTGCTGCAACCCGGTGCTCGGGGACGCGATCTCCGGCTACGTCACCAACGGCCGAGGCGTCTCCATCCACGCCGACGACTGCCGCGTGCTGAAGGACATCGACCCGAAGCGACGCATCGAGGTCTATTGGGACGGCAAGGGCAAGTCGAGCCGTCCCTCCGAGCTGCTCGTCATCTCCGCCAACGTCCCGGGCCTCCTCGCGAGCATCTCGCAGTCCTTCAGCGAGTACGGCATTAACATCACCGGCGTCGCCTGCAAGACCGACGCGCTACGGGCGCTCAACAGCTTCGAGATCATGGTCGACAGCTTGAGCCAGCTCCGCGGGGTCATGCGCGCCATCGAGCGGATCCCGGGGGTTCATGCGGTTCAGCGGGTAAGGCACTAGGTTTCGCCGTGCCAACCTACTTCAAAGACGACGCCACGCGGCGAAAACATGGTCCTCGCGCGAGTCTAGACCCGTACGTCGATCGTATGCGATATCCGCCTGCCGCGATCTGCCCGACGGGACTCGACGAGATGGCGCAGAATCTCCTCGACGAGGGGCTCGCACGGGGATGCAAGAAGTTGCATTCGAACGGGCACCCGACGGCGGTGTGGGCTGTAGGACCGGAAGGGTATGTCTACCGTGCGACGCAGAGCGTTGGCGACGGAACCCGCTTCCATGGCTTCCCGGAACTTCTAGAACGAGAGCGTCACATCCCAAAGGAAATCAAGCAGATATTGAAATCGTGGGCGGACTCGCTCAACGTTGAGCTGAGGTTCGTGTCGTGAGTCACGATCCGGTCAAGCACGGCACCAGGCTCATCTCCGAGGTGATTTGGGAGGCGAATTCGACGTGGGGACTGCTCAGCGTTCGTGTCGGCAATGTCGACGTATGGAACGGGCTCGAATGGGATCTCGTCGACCTCCTTTCACATCTCGCGCACCACTGGACGTGGCTGGTGTGGAGGGATGGTTTACCCGACGGTTCTCCGGAGCAGGTGGATAAGTGGGTCAGGGCGCGTGAGTGCGAGCACGGGGATGAGTTCTCGAACCAACTGTGGGAGTTCGTGGTGGCCCACGACCTGGGTGGTGCGTTCGATGGAGCGCTCGTGACGCCACTATGGCTTCTGCGGCGCGGGGCGTTGTTCGAGGTCACGCACGACGGTGGGCGGAGCTATCACCCCGTAGTTGAACTCCTGAACGACCTAGGTGCCCTCGGGGATGCGATAGCGGAACGTGTTCGCCTACATCGGGAAGATTGTGAGGACGTTCTCTCGCGATGGGAGAACCGGCACGCTGTGAGCGGCGATGCAATCGAGCTGGCGACGGGAAGATCGGAGGCGTGGCTTCGAGAGTCCGGGGTCGAGCCGACGCAGATTCTTCGTGAGGCGCGCGGGAAACCCTGGACCTCGGCACCACTGGCCTTCGCTCGGATGGTGGGCGGAGTTCTCGACGCGTCGTCTCTGAAGCTGGTATTCGAGGCCCTGGCTCGGCGGCCAAAGGGGGGGCCGTCTAGGCGACTCCAAAGCCTCACTCGTGATGCTGAGAGCCTGCTCGAACCGGGCGACTTGCCTTATGAACAGGGCTATCGGCTGGGACGTTGGTTGCGGCGTATTTGGGATATCGATGGACGTGCCGACCCAGAGTCGGTCCTGAGCCAATTGGGCGTGGACGTTCTGGAGCTCGATCTCAGAACGAACGCGCTCGATGGCTTGGCTTCCTGGACGAAGGGGCTTCGGCCCGTGGTGCTCTGGAACGAATCGTCAGTTCGACCGAGGCGCGCGACGCTCGCTCATGAACTCGCTCACTTGCTCGTCGATCGGCGGCAAGCTTTACCCGTTGGAGAGGTTCTCGGAGGTGTGGTCGTGGAGTACGTCGAGCAACGCGCCAATGCCTTCGCAGCCGAATTCCTGATCCCTCGTGAGGATGCGCTTCTGACTGCGAGGCTAGAGGGCTGGAACGCGAGACGCGTCGTGGAACGCCTCCGCAACACCCATGATGTGAGCGTGACGATGACCGCGCATCAACTCTTGAACGCCACCACAGAGAGGTCGGGTTGGAGCCAGAGCGACCGGGCATGGCTCGAGAGCTTGGTCAATCGCGCCGACGATGTTGAGAAACACACCGGGACCCGTTTCCTGGGAAGCGAACTGGAGTTGGATCTCGAGCCCGACAGCTAGGGCCACTCATCACGCGACAACGTGGACGTCCTCGTGTAGGCTCCCTCGCCGATTCGCCCTCCGGGCGACTCCGATCGGGAGAGGTCGGAAAAGCATGGCGCAGCAGCGCCACGAAGGCTCTGAGAAATGGCTCGACTCATCGAAGGGTACATCAACGCCAGCGGCATGCGCTTCGCGCTCGTGGCCGGGCGCTTCAATGCGTTCATCACCGAGAAGTTGGTGGAGGGTGCGCTCGACGCGATACGCCGTCATGGTGGCGACGCGGACGGGGCCACGCTCGTGTGGGTGCCCGGTGCCTTCGAGATCCCACTCGCGGTCAAACACGCGGCCGAGTCGCGCCGCTTCGATGCCGTGATCGCGCTCGGGGCCGTGATTCGGGGCTCGACGCCGCACTTCGACTACGTCGCCGGTGAGGTCTCGAAGGGGATCGCGCAAGTCTCGATGTCCACTGGGATTCCGGTCGCGTTCGGGGTGCTCACCGTCGAGTCGATCGAGCAGGCTATCGAACGCGCCGGGACCAAGGCGGGGAACAAAGGCGCCGAAGCCGCGCTGGCGGCCGTCGAGATGGTCGATGTCCTCAAGAAGCTCGCCGCGCCGGTAGGGGCCTGAACCATGGGCTCCCGCCGCAAAGCACGCGAGTGCGCGCTTCAAGTTCTCTACGACATCGAGTTCAACCGCACGGCCGCCGGGCGCAACCCGGAGCTGGCGGACAAGCCCTCCGTGGACGCGGCCCTCGATCTCGTCCTTGAGGACTATTGGGCCTGCGTCCCCGAGGACGGCCTCGTCGAAGACGAGGTGAAGGTGTTCACCGAGCGTCTCGTGCGTGGGGTCATCCATCGGCTCGACGAGATCGACCGCATCATCCAACGCGCCTCGACCAATTGGAAGCTCGAGCGCATGGCCCTCGTCGACCGAAACATCCTGCGGCTCGCGACTTTCGAGCTACGGCACGTCGCCGAGATTCCGCCGAAGGTGAGCCTCAACGAAGCGATTGAGATCGCCAAGCGTTATGGGTCGGAGGACTCGAGCGCGTTCATCAACGGGATCCTGGACAAGATCTCCAGCGAGTGACGGACCTCCTCGGGGGCGTCGTCCCCCGAGGCCCCTCTCGCCTCCTGCGTGAGCCTTCGGAGGAAGGGCCCTGAACTTCAAAGCCGCACAGCCGACGCTCCACCGTCTCGATGAGACGTCATCGGACACGCTCGTCCTCACGCACTTCGCCGACGAACGCCCGCTGAAGGGCCTCGGCGGCCTCGTGGATTGGCGCCTCAATGGCTTCCTGTCGCAGCTCATGCTCGCGGGGCGCCTTACGGGCAGCTACGGCGAGCAGATGCTCTACCCGCTACCCGCCGCGACGGGCGCGCTCAACGGCCGTCCACCGCGCCTCACCTTTCAGAAGGTGCTCTACGTCGGGCTCGGGGACCGGTCCAAGTATGGGAGCACCCGCTTCAAGGAGATCTCGGCTCGCGTTCTCGAGACGCTCGTGAAGATCGACGTGGGGTCCTTCGCGATGTCGTTGCCCGGCCGAGAGGTGTTGAAGCTGGCGCCCCGTCAGATGATGGAGCTGTGGCTCGCCGAGTTCCATCGTCTCTACGTGCTCACCCGCTTTCATGAGCTGCAGCTCGACGTGACCTTCGTCGAGCCCAGCGACATTCAAGCGGAGATCAAGGACCAGCTCTCCCAGTTCCAGCGTCAGTGGGGGCCGCCGCGCACCCGGACCTGAGCCAACCTCAGCGCTCCGTCGCGATCCCGTAGTTCGGCGTCAGCGGGCTGGGGACGAGGCCCACGGACTCGAGGAGCGGCTCCGCACCGGACCCGAGCCGGTAGACCACGTGTCGCGGCTTGTCGCTCGGCCCGAGGCCCGCTTCGACGTCGAGCACCACGTTCGCCCGAGTGTTCATCAGTACGGCGCGTTGTACCTGCTCGAAGCGCGGGTCCGTCACCACCATCGGCACACATTGGCCCGACGACCACGTCAGGGATGGATTGGTGAGGTCGAGCGCCAGGAGGCGGTCGCCGCGTGATGTCGAGAGACGCATGCCGATCTGACGGAGCTCGGCACCGAGCTCTGGACTCAGCCAGAAGGCCAGCGTGCCGGGACCGAGAGTGCCGAGCAGAACGGCGACGGCGACCGCGCCGAGTCGGCGCCCCCACGAGGCGACCAGCGAGTCCGGAACGCCGAGTCCGGCGACGAGGGCCAAGAGGGGCATGACCGGGAGGAGGTAATGCGCCAGCCGAGTGCCGCTCGCGAAGGGCGGCACTGCGGCGCCGACGGCCCACACGACGAGGACCACGAGGTCGCGGCGGGGCAGGGCGCTATGGCCCGCGGCGGCTCGAATCAGAAACCCGAGGCCGATCGACGCCGCCACCAGCAGGGGCCATTCGAGGAGCAAGACGTCGAGCAGCTCCGCGGCCGTGAGGCCGGGGACGACGCCACCAGCGGCGCGGGCGATGGCGTGGTAGCCGATGGTGGCCGAGAGGAACTCCGTGCCGTGCGTCCAGGTGGAGGCGACGAACCATGGAAGGCCCACGAGGAGCGTGACGGCCGCCGGCCAGAGGGACTTTCTCCAGCCTTCTCGGGCAATTAGAGCGAGCCCAAGGAGCCCACCGAGCGGCAACGCGGCGACCCCCTTCGTGAGGAGCGCGAGACCCAGGGCGACGCCCATCAGCGTCCTGCGACCCGACAGGAGCGCGGACGTCGCGAGGAGTAACAGCGCGACGAGCGGCATGTCGGTCATGACACGCCGGGAGAGCTGCATCGTCAGCCCGCCGCCGAGGAAGAGCAGGGCGCCGAAGAGGGCGCGCCAGGGGCCGGCTCTGAGGGCGAGGAGGATGGCGGCGACCGCGGCGGCGGCGAGCGCCGTGGCGAGCGTCGAGGGGAGTCGGAGGGCGAAGACGGTCTCACCGAAGAGCGACGTCGAGCCGGCGAGCGACCAGATGAGGAGCGGCGGCTTCTCGAACTGAATGGCGCCGCACCAGCGGTTGTTCAGGAGATCACCGCTCTCCAAGGCCTCGCGTGCCATCTGCGCGTAGATGGCGTCGTCCGTGTTCGGGAGGCTGCCGGCGCCTTGGTTTGGGAGCAGCAGCAGGAGCGTCGCGAGGAAGACGCCCGCGGGGAGCCAGCGCTCCCAGATGGGCGGGGCCGACGCGGGGGCGGCGGCGATCAGCGGCTCTGTCGCATGGCCTCGATGCGATCGAGGCTCTTGTTCAGGCGCGTGAGGGGGGTGCGGCGGAGGGCCGCGAGCGCGCGCCGTTGGGTCTCCAGGTCTTTGCAGACGAGGAGCATGTCCACGCCGGCTTCGATGGCCTCCGCGACCGACCGGTCGATGGGATAACGCTCAGAGATCGCTTTCATCTCGAGGTCATCGGAGATGACGACGCCTTCAAAGCTCATGAGCCCGCGCAGGAGCTCGGTCATGATCCCGACGCTGAGGGTGGCCGGGGTCTCGGGGTCGAGTGCCGGGACCACGATGTGCGCCGTCATGATGGCGGAGATGCCGGCGTCGATCGCCGCGCGGAAGGGCACGAACTCGACGCGTCGCAGCCGGTCGAGGCCGTGCTGGATGACCGGGAGGGTCAGGTGGCTGTCTTCCTTCGCGTCGCCGTGGCCGGGGAAGTGTTTGCCGCAGGTGAGAACGCCGCCCTTTCGGAGGCCGCGGTGGTAGGCGACGCCGAGCTTCGCGACGTGCGAGGGATCGGGCCCGAAGGAGCGTTCGCCGATGACGGGCGAGTTCGGGTTCGTGTCCACATCGAGCACGGGCGCGAGGTTCAGGTTCACCCCCAGCTCTACGAGCGCCCGGCCGAGCTCCTCGCCATAACGAAAGGCGTCGGCGGGGTCGATGATGTCGCGCATGGCCGGGACGCGCGGGACGCCGTCCTTGATACGCTGAACGGGTCCGCCCTCTTGGTCGACCGCGATGATCAGGTCGGGGCGGTGGGCCAGCAGCGCCCGGGTGAGCGCCTTGAGCTGCGTGGCGTTCTCGATATTGCGCGAGAATAAGATGACGCCGGTCACCAGCTCGTCGTCGAGGAGATCGATCAGCGACTCGGGCGGAGACGTTCCTTCAAAACCAACCATCAACACGGCGTGACACTGCTCCAAGCTCTAGCGGAGACGTCGCTGCGTGGGCAAAGGCGCGGCCCGGCGGCGAAGCGCGGAGAGTAGGGAGAGTGTCGCCATTTTCAAGTAGAGAACGCACGTCGTGTGCGAAAGACGTGCGCTGGGGCTTGCGAAGCCCGGGGCTCACCGTGGATCGAGCCGATCTCGCAGCGCGTCGCCGAGGAGGTTCACACCGAGGACCGTGAGCCCGAGCGCCGTTCCCGACCACATCGCGAGCGTCGGAGTCGTCATGAAGAGGACGGCGCCCTCTTCCAGGAGAGCGCCCCAGCTCGTCGCATCCTCAGGGCCGAGGCCGAGGAAGCTCAGGCTCGCTTCGGCCAGGATAGCCCCTGACAGAATGAAGGTCGCTTGGACGATGACCGGGCCCATGACGTTCGGCAGGAGGTGAACGAAGAGGATGCGCCGCCGGCTCGCGCCGAGGGCCCTCGCGGCAGTGATGAAGTCGCGCCGCCTCACCGAGAGGACCTGACCGCGCACGAGGCGCGCCGTTCCCGCCCAGGCCGTGAGGTTCAGCGCGATGGTAACGGAGAGGAGGCTGCCTTCGCCGACGATGAAGACGACGAGGAGCGCGAGTAGGAAGCCGGGGAAGGCGAGGAAGATCTCCACGACCCTCATGAACACGAGGTCGAGCAGGCCGCCCGCATAGCCGCTCACGAGGCCGATGACGCTCCCGATGGCGGTGGAGACGAGCGCCGTCCCGAGCCCCACGATCGCGGCCACGCGGGCGCCCCAAATGAGGGCGCTGAGGACGTCGGTCCCGTCTTCGGTCGTCCCGAGTCGGTGCGCTGGCGAGGCAGAGGCCATCGGCGCCGTGAGGTCGTGGACGCCTTCTGGGTAGGGGGCAAGCCACGGGGCCAGGATGGCGACGGCGAGCCAGAGGGCGACGAGGATGAGCCCGATGGTCGCCCCGATGCGGCCTCCGTCGGCGACGGCGCCGGGGGTGGCGTTCGAGAGTGAAGGCGCGCTCACGTCAAGGGCTCCGGAGCGCGGGCGCCTTGGTCAGAGCCGCGTCGCAGCCGGGGGTCGACCAGCACGTACGCCGCGTCGATGAGGAGGTTCACGAGGACATAGGCGAGGGTTACGGCGACGACGCAACCTTGTACGACCGCGTAGTCGCGCCGGGCGATGCCTTCGAGCAGCAACGAGCCGAGGCCCGGGCGCGCGAAGACCTTCTCCGTCACGATCGCACCCGAGAGGAGGCCGGCGAGCTGAAGACCCATGACGGTCAGGATGGGGATCCAGGCGTTGCCGAGGACGTGCACGAGGAGCACCCGGGCGCCGCCGAGGCCGCGTGCCCGCGCCGCGAGCACATAGTCCTGCCGAAGGGCTTCGAGGACGGACGCGCGCACCGTTCGGAGCAGCTTCGCGGCGAGGGCGGCGCCGAGCACTAGGGCGGGCAAGACGAGCGGTTTGAGTCCGATGAGCGGCGCCGTTGGACCCGGGAAGAGCCCGAGCACGACCGTCCCGACGTAGAGCACCACGGGGCCGGACCAGAACACGGGGACGGCGGCCCCGAGCATCGCGAAGGCGAGTGTGGCCAGGTCGACGGGGCCGTGTTGCCGTGCGGCGGCCCACGTCCCGAAGGGCACGGCGATGAGGACCGCGACGAGCATCGCCGCCCCGGCCAGCTCCACGGTCGCGGGGAGGGCGTCCGCGAGCAGGGAGGCGACGGGTACGGGGCGATCGGTGATCCCGTAGCTATCGCCGAAGTCGCCACGGGACAGGGCCGAGAGAAAGTCCCCGTACTGTTGGCTCAGGGGCCGGTCGAGCCCGAGGCGCTGGCGAAACGCCTCTTTGGCCACCTCGGGGGCGTCGTCGCCGAGGATGTTGTCCGCCGGGTCGCCGGGCGCAAGACGCAGCGCGAGGAAGACGAGGCTCACGGACCCAATGACGGTCACGAGGGCCGACCCTAATCTCTCGAACAGGAGACGCTGGAGTAGGCGGATCACGGGGTGAACGTAACCCGGTCGCCCGTTTGGGCCAACGGCGAAGTCGGTGGCGCTCAATTCGGCTCGGGGCCGTTCAATGACCTTGATTGGACATCCCACGGAAGTAACCGTAATCAGTGAGTTTGACCACTCAGATGGGGTGGAGTAGATCGCCGCCATCGGTCTGCTGAGGGGCATGGCCGGATTCTGAACTGGAGTCTTCCGCCTGAGGGGCGAGCGACTAACGCTCGTGGCCGTCAGCCGGAGGGGGGGTAAGCATATGAAGATGTCCTGGAATATCGCCGCGATAGCAACCTCGCTCGGTCTCGTCCTCGTCGGCTGTGGCAAGAAGGATACGCCGAAGGCGCCCGAGGCTCAGAAGACGGCTCCGGCCGAGAAACCCGCCGAGAAGCCCGCCGAAGCCCCGGCCGAGAAGCCCGCCGAGGCCCCGGCCGAGAAGCCCGCTGAAGCCCCGGCCGAGAAGCCCGCCGAGGCCCCGGCCGAAAAGCCCGCCGAGGCCCCGGCCGAGAAGCCCGCTGAGGCCCCGGCCGACCCGAACGCGAAGCCCGCCGAAGCGCCGGCCGACCCGAACGCCGCTCCGGCCGCCGCGGCCGACCGCGCTCAAGCCGTCGTCGCTGGCATGCTCGCTTTCTCCGAGGGCCGCCTGGACGAGTCGTTCGCCGGGTACGCCGACGGCGCCGTGTGGGCAGTCCCGGGTCTTCCGGAGGTCCAGGGCAAGGCGGCCATCCTCGAGCAGATGAAGGGCAATCGCACGGCGATGCCCGACCTCGTCGTGCGCCCGAGCCACGTCTTCGAGATGGGCGGCAAGGTCGTTGCCATCTACGTCATGAAGGGCACGAACACGGGCCCGATGGGCGACAAGCCGGCGACCGGTAAGGCTGTGGCCGTCGAGGGCGCCATGATCTTCGACTTCGATGAGGCCGGAAAGGTCATGCGGGTCACCGACTTCTTCGACCTCGCCGCGCTCATGACGCAGCTCGGCGTCGTCCCGACGCCGGAAGGCGCGCCGGCCCCGGCGCCGATCGCCTTGCCCGAGTCGACCGAGATGGTGAAGGCGCCGGCCAACGAGGCCAACCTCGCCACGACCAACGCGATCATGGCGGCCATGACCGCCACGGGCTTCGAAGCCAAGATGCGTGAAGTCCTCGCGGCGGACTTCTCGATGCGCGATCCCGGCACTGGGCAGATCCTCACGGGCGTGGACGCCGTCGTGACCAACATGAAGGAGGGCCTGTTCAAGATGTGGCCCGACTACACGGCCACGGTGCAGCAGTGCTGGTCCGCGGGTGACTGGGTCATCTGCCAGGTCGACAACAAGGGCACCTACAAGGGTGGCATCCCGGGCGTCGAGGGCAAGGACCAGGCGACGCGCTTCGCCAGCCTCGACTTCACGAAGTACGAAGGCGGCAAGGCGAAGACCTACAAGAGCTTCACCAACGGCATGCAGATCATGGAGCAGCTCGGCGCGGTCCCCGGTGCGGCGCCGGCGCCGGCTCCCGAGGGCGGCGCAGCGCCGGCTCCCGAGGGCGGTGCAGCGCCGGCTCCCGAGGGCGGTGCAGCTCCGGCTCCCGAGGGCGGCGCAGCGCCGGCTCCCGAGGGCGGCGCAGCGCCGGCTCCCGAGGGTGGCGCAGCGCCGGCTCCGGCCCCGGCTCCGGCCGAGGGCGCGGCTCCGGCTCCGGCCGAAGGCGCCAAGTAATTCGGCTCGCCCGTGCCCAGCCTCAGGGTGTGGGCACGGGTCGTTCCGGTTTTGGCGGCGCGTAGACCGTGAAGGTCAGGCGCGCCCCGAACGCGGCGATTCGTCGCAGCGTCTCGCCCTGCACCGTGAACGCGCGCATGTGCGGCTCCATCCCGGCGCAAATCCCCACGTCGAAGTCACGTCGTTTGGCGGCGAACCACGCCTCGCGAGCGCTCTCCGAGACGGTGTCGACGAGGTCGAGCCACCCGCGAAGCGTGTCGTCGACCTCGGGATCGTTCGCGCGGTTCAGCTCCAGGAACGCGGCCCACGCCCCGTCATAAGGGCCGGCGTGGAGGATGAAGACCCGCTCTCCGAGCTCGTCCACGAGTGGCCGCAGGTCGACGTCGCTCTCGAGTTCGAGATCGACATTGACGAAGTAGGTCGGTCTTGACCTCACTCGACGCGTCTTGGTCATCGTCGCCCCGCGCTGGCCGAAGGTTGCTTCCCACTGGGCCGTCTGCTATCCCGCTCCGCGGCGCGGCCGTGCTGCGCCGAGTGGCGACCGACTGGCCCCGTAGGCAGGTACCGATGAGCGAGCAGCTGGAACAACGCGGTTTTCCCTATACCGAGATCGAGGCCAAGTGGCAGCGATTCTGG
>JADMJS010000531.1 GCA_018780435.1 Myxococcales bacterium | reverse complement strand
TCGTGATCTCCTTGTTGAAATTGCCGTTCTGGTCCGCGAAGTTCGAGCTGTCGTTCACCGCGAGGAAGTCCGAGTCGTCACCGGATGCGAGACCCGCGAAGAGGCCGGCGGTGAGGCCGCCGTGCGTGAACTCGCCTTCGAACGCGACGCCGAAGGAGAGGACGTCGCGCTCGTTGTCGTCGCTCACGGCTCCTTCGCCGTCGTTGATGTTCGTGACGTTGGCGTAGATCATCGCGAACTCAAGCTCGAGCCGCAGCTTCTGGGAGTACTTCGGGCGGTATTCGAAGCGGAACCACGCGTCCGGGATAATCGCGAGGGCGTCGCGCTGAATGAGCTGAGCCGACGCGAGCTCGTCCGGCGTGACATCGCCGTCCTGCATGCTGCGAAGCGTCGTGGTGTCGACGTCGAGCTTCTGCCGGCGGAAGACAGTGTAGACGCCCCAGTCGAAGGCCGGCTTGCGATCTTTGTTGAGTCGAACGGTGCGGGCGTCTTGCTCCGCCTTCGAGATCGGGCGCTGGAAGACGCCGAAGAAGCCCTGCGTGACGTCGTCGGTCTCGGTCAGATCGTAGGCTTGGCCGAAGGGCTGGTACTGCTGCTTGTAGGTCGGGCCGGACGACACGATGTCGTAGCCACCGACGAAGTAGATGCCGAAGAACTGGAGGGCGAGCATGATTCGGTCGTTGTAGTCGCCGTAATCGTCGTCCCAGTGTTCGCCGGAGTTGGCGAGGATTCCGAGGCCCCAGTGGCTCTTCATGCGGCCAAAGCGCAGGGGGATGGCACCGAGGATCTTCCACTCGCCGTAGAGCTCCTTGACCCGGATGCTGTCCTGGATCTGGAAGTTGCTACCGGGAGGCGCCTGGCCGGTCGCGAAGACCGCGCGTGGCGCGTCGGGCCGGGCGATGTCGAAGTCGGGCGTCGAGCCCAGCACCAGGTTGTCGAGGACGTCGAAGGTCGCGGCGATCTTGATCGACTCGCTGATGAGGAAGGTCGGCTGATAGCGGAAGCGCATGTTGGCGCTGGCGAGGAAGGTCTCGTCGTTCTCCGCTTCGCCGACCTTCGGGTCGGCCGACTCGTCGTTGTTGATGGCGTTTTCGGTGAGCGGCGGCAGGACCGAGCTCGTCCCGCGGGTCACGCCCGATGCGTCGACGAACGCGGTCCCGAGGTGCAAGTTGCCGAACATGTCGGCCCGGAAACGCAAGTAGCCGTGGTGCTCGATGCGGGGGTACGTGGGCGCGGGCTCTTCGTCGTCCCAACCGCCGCTGGAATCCTCGTCTTCGTCGTCGCCGAAGGAGTCGTCGTCGTCGTCCTCGGGCTCGACCTTCTCCTCGGCCTTCGGTTTGGCCTCCGTGGGCTTGGCCTCGTCTTTCGTGGGCTCCGGCTCCGTGGGCTCCGGCTCCGGCGTCTCGGTCGCGTCACCCGCCGCGGGCGGCTCCGCGAGCACGAGCCCAGGCGTGAGCAGCAGGGCGAGGGACAGGGCCGAGGAGCGGCTGAAGGAACGACGCATGGGGCCTCCAGGGGCGGAAGGGGCGGCGGTCAGGTGCCGGCGAGCCGGGGCCGCGCCGCGGGGCGCGAGTGAATCGGACGACGGGGTCGAAGTCAATGCGGACGGCCTCTCGGGAGGCGGCGCCGGCTCAGAACTCGTACTTGCGCTTGCCGAGCGCGGAGGCGCCCACGGCGATGAACATCTGCAGCGCGATGGCGCTCGTCATGATGATGAGGACCGTCTGCGGCTGCCCGACGAGGTCCTTGAAGGTGTCGCCGCTCGTCCCGAGCTGAAAGCCGGGGGTGAGGAAGATGGCGACGCCTCCGCCGATGACGGCCAGCAGGCCGACGGACCACGCGAAGGCGGCCCCGCGGAGGAAGGTCGCGATCAGCAGGAAGAGGCTGAGCCCGGCGATGCCGAGGGAGCCCCAGCCCGCCTTCACGTCGGCCGACTTGACCTTGGCCCAGAACATGGCGTCGGCCTGGTGATAGGCCTTCCACTCTTCGTCTTCGGCGGCGGCGGCTTGCGCGATCGCCGATGTACCGGCCATCTCGACGAGCTGGGAGCGGCTTAGGTTCGTGCCCTCACCCTTGTGGAAGAGGTACGCGTAGCCCATGAGCGCGCCTGCGCCCATGACAGCGAGGCCGACCACGACGCCGAGTAGCATCAGGGCGATACGGAGACCCTTCCGTGGCGGTGGGCCGACCTTGATCTCCTCGGATGACTCTTCCATCGCGTTCCGGCGGGCCGGCGCGGGGGCGGGCGCCGGAGCCGCGGCGGGCGCCGAGCGCGGCTTGTTCAGCGACGGCGGTGGCGCGGCGATAGGTGCGCCGCCCGGCGGGGTGCGGTCCTCGGGCGGCGGGGCCTGCCGCGGGGCAGCACGAACCGGCGCGGGGGCGGGCCGCGCGGCCGGGGCTGACGTGGGCGCGTCACCCCGGGTCACGGCGGCGAGCGTCGCGGCGTCGATGGCGCGGGTGGACTCCTCGTCCTCCTGGAAGGTGGGCGCGCCGACCATCGTGCGATTGGCGTCCTCGTCATCGGCGCCGCTGATGGTCTTGATCAAGAGGACGGCGTCGCCGAGCTTGAACGACTCGCCGGGCAGGAGCTGGAAGTCGCCCTGCATACGCGTGCCGTGGAAGTGCGTCCCGTTGGTGGAGCCGAGATCTTTGACCGTGATGACGCCGCGCTCGAAGCGGATCTCGGCGTGGGCGCCGGATATCTTGGCGTCGGCGACCTGTAGGTCCGCCTTGATCTTCGAGCGGCCGAGGACGCGCCGGGCATCGCTGATCTCGTGACGCTCGGACGAACCGTCCATGTAGGTGATCTCGAGGACGTAACTGGGCTGAGCCATGACGCAAGCACTCCTGACGATAGGCGAGCCGTTTATCCCGGATGACGCCGACGCTGGCAAGCATCGCGCGGGGCGTCACTTCACGCGCCGGAGCGCCCGCCGCGCCGCCACGGACCCCACCCAGCTCACGCCGACCAAGATGGGGACCTCGACGAGGACCGCGGCGAGCAGCGCTGGGACGTCGTCCGGGTAGGACTTGGCGGCGATCGTGACGGCGAGGCCGTTGTTCATGAAGACGACGCCGCAGGGGAAGCTGACAGCTTCATCGCCGGGCAGTCGCTCGGCGATCGCCAGCGACACGACGCCCATGACGAGGGTGGCCCCCGTGGCGAGCGCGAGGCCAGTGAACCCGAGCGACGCCCCCACCGTCACCAGGACGGGCCGGCAGGCGGCGGCGGCGGTGAACACGAGGATGACGAGCGACAGCAGCGCAAAGGGCCGGAAACGCAGCCGATTTCGCTCCACCCACGCGGGGAAGGACCGGCGCACGAGCCGCGTCGAGAGCCAGGGGACGGCCAGCATGAAGGCGATGTAGGCGCCCTGCCCCATGGCCATTCGGAGCGGCGAGAGCCCGGTCCCGGGCGGCAGATCGAGCGGCAAGGCGCGAACGGCGGCCATCAGCAGCGGCACGGTGACGGGGCAGAGGAGGCTCGTCACGGCCACGAGCGCGAGGCCGGCGGGGACGGCGGAAGGGCGGTGCAGCGCCGAGAGCGTCGGGCTCGAGAGCCCCGCGGGCATCGCCGCCATGAGGGTCATACCGAGGGTCCACGCCGGTGCTACGAGCGCCGTGATGGCGCCGATGATGATCGGAATCCCGAGAAGTTTCCAGAAGGTGAGCGGCAGGAGTCGCGTCCGGGCCGGGCCGGAGAGCGCGAGTAGGAAGGCGTCGGTGCCGACCCCGAGCGTCGTGAAAAAGAGGATGCCGCCGAGGCTCGGCCCGACCGCCCCGGACGCGAGCCACTCCGGGAGCGGCGTGAAGAAACCCGCGAGAATCGCGGCGTAACACGTCAGCCAAAACCGAGAGCCGAGGAGCGAAGCGAGCACGGGGACGCGTCTGCCCGAGCCGAGGCGAGTGGTCAAGACCGGAGAGAAATAGTCGTAATGGCCATTACGACTAGGGAGAGATGAGCTCGAAGGTGCGCAGTGCGTTGGCGCCGAGCGCGCCCCGGATCCGCGCTTCGGGCCACTTTCGGTCGAGCATGAGCTGCACGAGGCGCGGGAGGCCACCCGGCTCCTCGAAGCCCCGCGGCGGGATGACCATCCCGTCCCAGTCGGTCCCGATGGCGACGGCGCGTTCACCCGCGACGGCGATGACGTGCTCCATGTGGTCGATGACGCGCTCGGGCGGGCAGTGCCGCCACTGACTGCCGTCGAGGAACATGCCGTGGAACATGATGCCGATGACGCCGCCGGTGTCGGTCACGAGCCGGATCTGGTCGTCGTCGAGGTTGCGCCAGTGGCGGTGGACGCCGTTCACCCCGGTGTGCGTGCAGATGAGGGGCTGGGTGCGGTCGTGGACGTCGGCCGCGTGCAGAAAGCCGGCCCGGTTGATGTGGGCCAGATCGACCAGGATCTTCTTCTGGTTCAGAACCTCGACGAGCTCGCAGCCTCGGGCGGTGAGCCCGCCGCGGTCGGGACCGAGCGGCGAGCTGGTGCTGCCGATGCGGCTATTGGTGAGGTGGACGAGCGTGACGCGGTGTACGAGCGCTTCGGGGAGGTCGTCGAGGCTCTTTCGGTCGTGCTGGAAGGCTTGTCCGCCCTGGATCCCAATGAAACAGGCGGTCAGCCCTTCGGTGCGGGCGGCCCGGTACTCCCGCATGGTGCGGACGAAGCGGAAGTGGCCGAGGTGCTCGCCGAGGTCCCGGCGCACCCGTTCGATGTTCCGGTGGGTCACTGGCGCGCGATTCTTGCCCGGCCGTGCCGGATTGGTGGCGATGTCGAGGCAGATCCCGGTCAGGCGAGCCTCGCGAAGGCGCGGCAGATCCGTCTGGCCGGTGAAGCGGTAGCCAAAGAGCCAGGGAGTGTGGCGGCGGTGGACGTCGTAGCCATAGAGCCGCGCGGGCACGTAGAGGTCGTTGTGGAGATCGACGACGTCGGAGTCGAGATAGAGGTCGACCGCCTCGCGGCTGATGCCGAGCGAGCGGGCCCAGGAGGCGGGATCGAGGCGATGGTCGATGATGTCGAGGGTGCGGGCGGGCATCGCGCTACACTAGCAGAATGTCTCCGGTGACCCGAGGTCCCCCATGAGTCCAATGGTCGACGCCCACTGCCATCTCGACGATCCGCGTCTCGACGCGATCCGAGAAGGAGCTATCGCCGACGCGCGCGCGGTCGGGGTCGGCGGTTGGGTCCTCGGTGGAGTCGATGGGGCTCAATGGCGACGGGCACGCGCGCTGGCGGCCGAGACGCCGGGCGTCCTCCTGACCGAAGGCCTACATCCCCTCGTCGCGGCCACACTCACCGCGGCGGCGCGGCAGGAGGCCCTGGCCGGCATCGAGCGCGACGGCATCGTCGCCATCGGCGAGACCGGGCTCCATCTCCTCGGCGAGGCACGGGCCCACCGCGACGCCCAAGTGGCGTCCCTTCGCGACCACCTCGCGCTGGCTCGAGATTGGGGCCTGCCGGTGGTGCTGCACGTCGTGGGCGCCCACGGCGCGACGCTGTCGCTGCTCCGCGAGGACGGGGTGCTCCAGGGCGGCTGGGTGCACTCGTTCACCGGCCCCGTGGACGTGGCCCGCGAGTACCTACGTCTCGGGCTGAGCCTCTCCTTCAGCGCGTCCTTCCTACGCGCCTCGCCAGCTCGCGGCGTCGACGTCGTGCGCGCGGTGCCTGGGGATCGGCTGCTCATCGAGACCGATTGTCCCGACCAGGCCCCGCCGGCGCGGCTCGTGATGAAAGGCAGTTCACGCCCGCTGAACCGCCCGGCTTGGCTGGTGGACGTCGCGGTCGCGGTCGCCGCCGTGAGGGAGGAGCCCATGGCCGAGGTGGCGCGACGTTCGACCGAGAATCTCGGCCGCATTCTGAATCGCCACGACGTGACGTCATCGCGCTAGAAACTCGGCCGTGACCTCGCCTCCAAAGCTGAGTAGAGTCCGCCGCGTCCCGTCGGGGGACCGCGCTCAGGAGACGCCATGCTGATCGAACAGTTCGACACCAACTACGAAGCCCCGGACG
>JADMJS010000489.1 GCA_018780435.1 Myxococcales bacterium | reverse complement strand
GCCCCCACGTCTTGGTGGGTCTGGCTGCCGAAACCGATCGAAGATCCTATCTGCTGAGGTCCGCGCGGTCCACGTCGAGATCGTCGGGCTGCGCGTCGAGCACCGCCGGTGATCCCTCGTGCGCCGCCGTCCCGAGATCGACGCTCCAAACGAGCTTCGCCGTGGAGGGGAGTTCGGTGTCCCACGAATGGCTGGTGCGGCGCCCGTCTCGCTTGAAGCTGGCCCAGGCGGCCTCCATGAGCCCACATGCGTCTCGAAGGCGTGGCCGTGCATGTCGGCGAAGCCCTCGTCGATTACGACCTTGGAGTTGTCGTCGAGTCCAAGCTCTCGGTGCCGTCGGGGCTCGAGGCGGTCACAGGGCGCGCGATAGACGGAGGAGGCACTCAGAACTGACCGGCGGGATTCGGATCACGGGCGCTTGCGATGATGGAACTCAACGATGTCGGCAGGCATGCTGACGCATGAGATGAAATTGCTCGTTATCCACGCAATGTCCCTAACATTGCGTTCGATGCTAATAATTCGTTGATCTTCGGTCGAGCGGCAGTAAGCTTCACCACCAGGGAGGACTTCAATGCTTGAGTTTCAACATGCCCACACGTTCTCAGGTTCGAAAAAGCGAGGACTTGGGGGGGGGCCTTCGCGCTCGTCCTGAGCGCGACCGGTTGTGATCCGGACGTCTCTCAAGCACGGGAGTGGATCTCGGATGTTCGAAGTGCGCTGGGAACCGAGGACATTGATGAACAGAACGTCGGTGAGGGGCCGGAAGGCGCGCCCATAGAAGCACCCGCTTCGGATGTGCGGGCCGATCGGCTCGGGCAGGTCCTGGAAGCCGCGAACGTGCAGTTCTGGGAAGCACTTCCTGAAGAAGCCATGTCGGAGTTCCTGAAGCTGCTGCCCGAGGATGGCTCTGAGCCAATGCCGGAAGCCGGATCAGCGGAGAAGGTGGCCGCGTTTCTCGAAGCGTCCGAGGGTCTAGAGCCCGACTCGGCGCAGGCCGGCGATCTCAAGGAGTCCATGCTCAACACGGGTGTCGTCGTCGAGGAGTCGCCATGATCCGGCA
>JADMJS010000473.1 GCA_018780435.1 Myxococcales bacterium | reverse complement strand
AGTTCGTCGACCTCTTGGTCGCCCGGTTCGAGCTCATCCTCGAGACCCTCTACTATGGGCGCTACGGGATCCCCGCCGACAGCGGCGAAGTCACCGACCCCAGCACTCTCATCGAGGCACGCAAGAAGCAGATCGCGCAGGTGGACCGCCGCCTGCTGACCTTGCGCAACGAAGAGCGTACCCGCGGGACGCCGCTGCCTTTCGACCAGCTCGTGGCCGCGTACCGGCTCGAGCCGGTCGACGCGGAGATCCTGGCGCTGGCCGTCGCGCCGATGTTCGACCCGGGCGTGCGTGACCTCATCGCCCGCTTCCGGGACAATATCCTCTTGAACTTCGTGGACGTAGACCTCTGCCTACGCGTCCAGTTCTCGACACGGCGCGAGCGCCTCGCGGCGCTCGAACACTTCGGAGAGAACGCGCGCCTCGCCCGGCAGCGGCTCATCAAGCTCCGATCGCACAAGGAAGCCCGGGCCGAGCAGCTTCTAGCCTACGAAGTCCAGGTGCCCGGCCGGGTCGTCAATTTCCTCCTCGGCCAGACCGACCTCGACCCAGCGCTGTCGGGCTACGCGCGCCTCGTACCCGCGGCGGTGCCCTTCCATCACGTCGTGCTCGGAGAGTCGACGCTCGCCGACGTTCGCAACCTCGCGGCGCAGTTCAGCGGGCGACTCCGCAGCGCGGGCGCGGCGCTGACTACCGAGATGGGGCCGGTGAGTCGTGGCGCCGCGCTGCAGTTTTGTGGCCCCTCCGGCACGGGGAAGACCCACCTCGCGCGCGCCCTCGCGACCGAGCTCGGGACCCACACGCTCGAGGTGGATTGTGGTCGACTCGCCTCCGAAGACGGGCGCTTCAAGCAAGTCGTAGAGGACCTCTTCTGGCAGGCGCGCGTCTCGGGCGCCGTCATCGTCTTCGACCGCTGCGAGGCCATCCTCGGCGAGGCGAGCGGTCGCCTCACGGCCGTGACCGGCGAGCTCGATGACTTCGAGGGGCTCGCCATCTTCGTCACGCAGGACAAGACGAAGCTCGACCCCGCTATGGAGCGTTGGGTCATCTATCAGGTCGACTTCGAGCCACCGGACGTGGAGGAGCGCGCGCGCCTCTGGGAGATCCACCTCCCCAAGTCGCCGGAGTGGGGCCCAGACGTCGACGTCGAGTTCCTCGCGACGCAGTTCGAGCTCACCGGGAACCAAATTCGCAACGCGGCGCTCGTTGGGGCGAACATGGCCCTCGCCGAGCCCCTCTCCGAAGGCCAACAGCGAATCACGGCGCGGCACCTGCACCGTGCGGCTCACGCGCAGATGCGTGCGTCGCTCTCGCAGTACGCTCGGCGCAGCAAGATCAAGCTCTCTCTCGAAGACCTCATCCTCCCCGACGCCGAGAAGAAGGAGGTCCAGACCATCATCGACGCGGCCAAGAGCCGTGCCTTCGTCATGAGCAAGTGGGGCTTCGGGAGCAAGCTGTCGACCGGTAAGGGCGTGGTGGTGCTCTTCTCGGGGGACCCGGGGACGGGCAAGACGCTCTGCGCCGAGATCATGGCTCGGGAGCTCGAGCAGGAGCTCTACCAGATCTCGATCCCGCAGGTGATGAGCAAGTACATTGGCGAGACCGAGAAGAACATTCAGAAGATCTTCGACTCGGCGAAGGCCAACCACGCGATGCTCCTCTTCGACGAGGCCGATTCGCTCTTCACGAGCCGCGTGAAGGTCGAGTCGTCCGTCGACAAGTTCTCCAACATGGAGACCAACCTGCTCCTGCAGGAGATCGAACGCTTCGACGGTGTGGTCATCCTCACGACCAACCTCGAGAAGTCGATCGACAAGGCCTTCAACCGCCGAATTCAGTTCAAGGTCCACTTCCCGTCGCCGGAGCCGCCCGCGCGTTCGGCGATCTGGAAGCTGCTCTTCCCGAAGGCGTGCCCCATCGCCCCCGACATGGACTGGGACCTCGTCGGCAAGTCCTTCGACATCTCCGGCGGTCACATCAAGAACGCCGTCCTTCGAGCGGCGTACCGAGCGGCCATCACCGGCGGGGTCGTCACTATGGAGACCATCCGCTTCGCCGCCGAGCAGGAGTGTAAGCAGGCGGGTAAGCTCTTCCGATCATTCAAGCTGCCCGGCGAACCCGGCTACGACGACTGATCCAGCCTGTTGCTGTCGCTCGAACGCGCATCGGGGCTCGAACGAATACTGGCCCGGAGCTGCTCGTGGCGCGTGATCGCCGCCAGCGGCTGCGCCAGGAGCGCGGCCGTCGCTTCCAGGGTCGAGAGCGCGTCCGAGTAGAGCGAACGAAGCTCGGTGAGCTCGGCCTCCTGGGCCGCTAACCGCTCGCGGAGGCGCTCATTTTGGGCCTCGAGCTCCGGGCGATCGGCTTCGTAACGTTCCCTCTCCGCTTGGTGGGCCGCTTCGGCCGCGCGCGAGGCGTTTCGTTCGGCCTCGAGGCGCGCGAGGAGCCCCTGGAGCTCCTGCTGGAGCGCATCCAGCGTCGTCGCGGTCGCGCTGCTCGTCCTCGACGTCGCTGTCGACGCCAGCCCTGGCGAGATGAGCGCCCTACCGCCGACGGCTTCGGGAGCTGGCCGAGACCGGGCCCTTGACGGGAGCCCGCTCGGAACACCTCCGCCGGGGAAGCCGGGCCCGAACGAGCCGAGGCCGGAGTAGGAGCGCTCCGGGCTCGAACGAGGGGGCGGCGTCGCGTCGAGACGAGCCACTTGGCGCGGCTGCTCGGTCGGCCGGGTCTCCCCAACCGGGACGGTGCGGCGAAGCCCCGACTCCGAGCCCATCGCCCGCGCTGCAGGGTGATCGGTCCCGAGAGCCCCTTCGAGCTGCCAGTCGTCCTCTGCGGCGTGGACTTCGCGGCTCATGTCCCACGCGCCGTCGTCTCGCCGCTGCGCGACGGAGGCGCCTCGAGAGGGCCGAGTGAGCCCGGGGACGCTGGGGGAGCCCCGCGGGGAGCCTTGGGGCGCGACCGACGAAAGGACGTCCGGGTTACGGCCCGTATCGGACGACGTGAAGACCGGCGGATCGAGGATGTCGAAGGATATCTCTTCGAGCTCGCGTGCAAGCGCCGAGGCCGATGGGGGAGGGGGCTCCCGCGCGGGCGGGTCGAAGGCGTCGAGGAGAGACGCTTCTTGGGCCGTGGCGAGGCGAGTGGCGTCGCCCTCGTCGAACGCGGAGAAGTCGTAGTCCGGGATTGCGCTCGACGGCGCTGGTGGCGGGGCAGGCGGTGAGGCCGGCGATGGCGCCGGGTCGGCGACCGGCGTCGTCTCCTGCAGGGTAAAGGGGTCGAGTTCGAGCTCGGCTGGCTGTGACACCGCCGCGACGTCCGGGAGCTGCAGCGCCTCGCGGAGCGCTTCCGGGCCAAACGGCGCGAGGAGGTAGGTGTCGGCTCGCGTCGGGAGCTGGGCGTGGTTCTGAAACTCTTCCGGCGTCTTACGGATGGACGTGAGCACGACCCGCACGCCGCTCAACATCGGGTCCTTCTTGATGCGTCGACAGAACGCATACCCGCGCTCGAGGTCGGCGGACAGAACGATTGCGACGGGCGGAGACTGACGAGCCTGCTCGAGCGCGTGGTCGAACTCGTCGACGCTGGCGAGGTCGAAGTCCACGCCTAGAGCGGCGAGGCCGTCGGCCACGGCGCGGCTCTCGTCGAGGACCAAGACGGGCGCTTTCATGGTGTCACTCTCGTCCCCAGAGCAGCTCGCCGGCGTCTGGCATCAGGGTGTCGGCGTCGTTTCTTTCGGCTTCAGGCGATCATAGACCTGGGTCGCGAGGAGCACGAGCTTTTGGGCCGTGTCGCACACGCGGCGGTCGCACGTGAGCGCGATGACGGTGGGGCTCGCGTTGTCGCTCGTCATGAAGACGAGGTAGAGGAAGTCGTTCCAGAAGCCGAGGAAGGCCTTGCTCCCGATGGCAGTCGTCTCTTCCGCGTTGGGGTAGCTTCGGACCATCTGCGAGTAGCGGCGTTGAGCTTCGATCGGGAAGCGTGGCTTCCAGATCTGAAGACCGACGTGGTACTCGGAGCCGTCCGGACTGCCCCAATAGATGGCGTCATAACGCGCGTCGTCGTCGAGCCCGGGCAGCGCGTGGACATCGACGTTCTTTTTGAAGTCGAGGATCTCGACGAGATCCTGCTTACGAAGAAGGAGCTCGGCGTTGGGCTTGGCTTTGGTCGGCAGGCCGCCGGCGCGCCGCGCCGAGGCCTCATCCGCGGTCTCGCCGGGGCTCGTCGCGACTGGCATGCCTGCGCCAGGATCGGCCGGGAGCTCGCCTCGTGCGGCGCCCGGTCCGGGCCGGATGGCGGGCGGCTGACCGACGCCCGAGGGGTCGCCGAGGGGGGCTCCCGACGGGTCGGCCATCGGATCCATCGAGGGATCGCCCGGCGGCGCGAAAGACGGATCGGCCGCCGGCATGGGGCGGGCCGGGCGCGGCCGATTGCGATCGGCGCGTGTGGGCGCGGTGTCGAGGCCCTCGTCGAAGGCCGGTGCCATGGGATCGCCCGGTGGCGCTGTCGGCGGCATGGCGCCCATGGCAGGGCGACCGGCTCCGGGGCGTGCCGGAGGAGGGCGGCCGCCGCCGGGTCGCGTGCCCGGCACGATGCCGGCTCCCGTCGGGAGATCGGCTTCGGCGAGGGGATCGGCAGCGGGAGCCGCTTCGGCCTCGGGCGCAGTCGCGGTGCCGGCATGGGCCACTGGGGCTTCCGGCATGCCGCCTTCACCCGGGGGCTCGGCGGCCATCGGCGGCCGCGATGGGACGCGGCGAGCGCGTGGGGTCGGCGGCGGGGTGACGATATCGTCGCGAGTGCGCGGGCGTTCTGCGACGCCAGCCTCGTCACCCGCGTCGGGTTCGACCGACTCGGCCTCCGCCGACTTCTTGGATCCGGGCTTTCCCTTGGCGAGGCGCCGGTCCGCCGGCTCGTCCGGCTGGCCCTTCTCGGCTTCGAGTGACGCTTCGGCGACGGCAGTGGCGGCGGGCGCTTCGGCGGCGGGCTCGGGTTCGGACTTCTTGCACCCGGCTCCAGTGAGGCTCCAGGCGGCGAGGACGGCCGCGACGCGAGTCGTCGCGCCGGGTGCGGTCAATGCCTTCAAGTACTCGCGCATGGTCTTCCCCTGGGCGTCGCGGGCTCGTAGCGATGGACCTGGACAGGCCTCGCCGTCGCGGCGGAGCCTAATGCTCGCTGGGGGGGGCGTCAATGAAGCGGTCAGTCGCCGAACGCGCGGGCTGGTCCGGCGAGACGCTTCGGCTCTCGCACACGCCCTGGCACCGGCGGACGACTACGCGGGTCACGTCGCCGGTATGGGAGAGCGTGACGGGCAGGTACTCGCCGTCGAGTCGCTGCTCCGGGGGGCGACGGCAGGGATGGATGACGTCGACAGGGCGCCGAGCTACTATTGCGAGCTCCGACCGCCACCCCGGCGCCCCCCGTTCCGCGCTGGTCGAATCGAGAGCGCAGCCCGGATGCTCGGGCGGACAACGTCGCGGTCGAGGGGAGTCTTACCATGAAGCCGATAGGAACCCTGACATGGCTACCCGACGGCCAGTCGCAACCAGCCTACGAGGAGCTGACCGTGCTCTCGCACGCGATGAACGTCGACCGGGATCATCCGCAGGCCTGTGGTGGCCACGCCGAGTGTGGCACGTGTCGAATCCGAATCGTGAGTGGCGACGTGTCGCCGGTCTTCCCCGACGAACGACTCCTCATGGAGGACTTTCCCGAGTCATTTCGGCCGGGTGAACGGCTCGCGTGCCAGGTCCGACCTCGTGGGGACGTCGTCGTCCAAGTGCCTCCGGACGGGCTCCCCGATCTCAGAGATTGATCCGTGATTGAGTGGTCTTGACCGGCCAGGGAGCACCGGGTAACACCCTTTCGGACTCAAGCCTCCTCGGAGATCGTCATGGCCAGCCGCCGCTTTTCGCTCCTCCCCCTGCGCCTCGCGTCGCGAGCTGCCCTCGCCGGGGCCGTGCTCGCGGCGCCTCTCGCCCTCGCCGAGACCATCACCTTCAAGGATCCGAAGGGCGACGACAACGGTCCGGGGACCTACGTCTACCCGTCGAACGCGGCCT
>JADMJS010000124.1 GCA_018780435.1 Myxococcales bacterium | reverse complement strand
GGCGAGGGCGCCCGACACGGCAGACCGGAGGAACGGCCCATGACCATGACACTCATCTCGAACTCGATGACAGGCTCGACGAAGGGCCGCGATCGGCTCGCCTCACGCCTTCTGACCGGTACGGCAGCGCTGACGGTCGCGGTCGGATGCGGCTTCGGCGCTCGCGGCGAGACCCCCGGCTTTCAGAACGACGGCGACCCCTCGGCCGAGGTCCCGGACCCGGCGGATCCGGTCGAGCGCACCCCGAACCCCATCGATGACCCGGGCCTTTCGCCCGAGGGCCCGGACGACCCGGAGTCCCCTGAAAATATTGACGATCCCAACCCCGACGAGCCCAACGGAGCGGACCCCGACGAGCCCGATCCCGAGGTCCTCCCGCTCATCCCCGGGACCCGCGCGGTGACCGGCAAAGACGGCACGGTCGTCACCACGCGTGGCCTCGATGGCTGCCTGGTCATCGCGAACGTCCTGACCGGCGACAAAGCCGTCGTGAACACGATCTGCGAGCCCCGCGCTATCGCCCTCGCAGGACAGAAGGTGCTCGTTCTCGACAACGCGGGCACGGCGCTCTGGGCCATCGACGCCTCGATGGACGGCGTCCCGTCACCGACGCTCGTGGCCTCGTTCAACGTCGCCTATTCGGGCCTCGTCGCGGCGCCGGATGGCACGCAAGCGGCCGTCGCGACGGTGCCCGCGCGACCATCGGACCTCGGGATCTGGGAGCTCAGCCCGAACGATCTCGCGCTCCGACGGCTCGCAGTCGTGACGCTCTCGACTGGCGCCGTCGAGTCCTTCCTCACAGCCAACGCGCTGCGCGACGTCGACTTCACGACCACGCAGGTCATCGCAACCATGGGTTATCACGACAAGTTCGGGTTCCCGCACGTGGTGCTTCAGGTGTTCAATCGGTCGGACCTGTCCTTTCAGGGCACGGTCGACTTCCCGAACTGCGCGGACGATCTCCAGATCCACCCGAACGAGACGCTGGCGGTCCTCGCGCCGCGGACGTGTGGCCTTCGGTCCATCATCCTCGAGCAGCCCGAGGTCGTGCAGACCTGGGACGAGTGGCCGGAGCCGCCGGAGCAGAACGCCGACCCGATCTCGTTTATCGACCTCACCTCGCTCACCCATCTCGCCAACGTCCCCGGCTTCGGGCCGGCCGCTTTCGCTCCGGACGGCCTCTCCGTCGCCGGCTACACGCAGCTCGAGTCGCTCATGGTCGAGTGGAACCTCTTCCAGAACGAGGACTTCGGCATGGTCGTCGCCAGCACGGAGGACTACACCTTCGACTTCTTCGACGCCGGCGACCGGCGCCCGGACTTCGCGTGGGACGGCTTCGGGACCCTCTACGTCGCTGGCGAACGCGGCGGTGAGCCCTTCACCGCGAGCTGGGATCCCGCGTCGTCGACCCTCGTCGATGTCGACGCCGCGGCGCTCACCCAGCGTGCGGTCGCGCCGGGCGGCGGCATGTACGTGCTCGGCGACGGCGCGCTCTACGCACTGAAGCCCGGCACCGCCGAAGTGGTCGCGGAGATCGATGGCGAGGCGCTCAGCGCCATCGGCGGTGTCCTGGTCGTCACCGACCGCACCGCGGACCGCCACACGGTATTCGATGCTGAGACGGGTGCCGCACTTCGCGTCATTTCTCTGAAGTGAAGAATCTCCCCACGAGGCTTCACACAGTGTAGAGAATCTCCACACAGCCCTGCCCCTCCCCCTCCGAATCTCCCTTGCCAGCCGCCAGCCCCTCGGCCACCCTCCCCGGTGACGACGCGGGACGGAGCAACGCGGGGGGACTCATGACCGACAAATACGAAGCCATGGCCCGGGAGCTCGAAGCGTCCGGCGAGTTCCGGATCCTTCGGCGCTTTCGCCCGAAGAACGTCTACGAGGTGCCGGACAGCTCGGCCACGAAGGTCGGGATCCTGCTCGACCTCGAGACCACGGGGCTCGACTCGTCGCGCCACGAGATCATCGAGATGGCGATGGTGCCGTTTACTTACTCGAACGACGGCCGCATCTTCGAAGTGCGCACACCCTTTCTCTCGTTCAACGAGCCGAGCGCGCCCATCCCACCGGAGATCACGACGCTCACCGGCATCACCGACGAGATGGTGCGCGGCCACCGCCTCGATCCGGCCGAAGTCGCCGCGTTTGCGAACCAAGCCAACCTCATCGTCGCGCACAACGCGGGCTTCGACCGGCGCTTCGCGGAGAAGGTCCACCCGATCTTTGCGCAGAAGCCGTGGGCCTGCTCAGTCACCCAAGTGCCGTGGGACAGCGAAGGTTTCGACGGCGCCAAGCTCAAGTACCTCGCGGCGGGCTGCGGCTTCTTCTTCGAAGGCCACCGCGCCAGCGACGACTGCCTCGCGACCATCGAGGTCCTCGCTCGACCCCTGAAGAGCACAGGGCGACCCGCCTTCGCGACGCTGCTCGAGGAGGCGAGACGCCCAACCGTGCGCATCCTGGCCCTCTCGGCCCCCTTCGAGTCGAAAGACGTCCTGAAAGCGAGAGGTTACCGCTGGTCGGACGGCTCGGACGGCCGCGCCAAAGCCTGGTATCGGGACGTCGCAGAAGACGCGGTCGACGCCGAGATCGCCATGCTCGAGGAGCACGTCTTCTTCCGGAAGGTGCAGCTCCCGAAGCTGCGGCTCACGGCGAAGGAGCGCTTTTCGGAGCGGGCGTGACGAGACGCCGCGTGAGGCGGAGACATCCCGTCACTTCTCCCACGCGTCCAGCTCAGCCTCGGGAAGCGGCTCCCAGAAACTCTCAGGGATCGGCTCGAAGAAGCGTCCAGGGATTCGCGCCGCGCTGTGAGTCTCAGGTCCGTCCTTCGGGAGCTCTTTCGCGGCGCGGATGCTCTCCGTCCTGGCGAACCCGGTGCCTCTGGCGCCATCGAAGCTGACGCTGTCCGCGCGCACACCGTCACCCGGATTGGCGCTCGAGAGCCACGCGTCGGCGAGGTCGACGTCCATGAGGACCGTCAGTTGAAGTACCTCGTGCGTCCACGAGCCGGAGCCGACGTTTCGCCATGGTGAGCGGGCGAATGTCACGTCCATGAGGCCGCGCTGCACGAACCGCCCGCCGGGGACCTCGGCGATGACCCCCTCGATCTCGTTCGTCATGAGGTCTCCAGCTGCGACGGCCGCAAGGTCGACACCCTACATCAAGGAAGCATTGCGCTCATGAGCTTCTTGGCCCGCTTCGCGTCGGTGCCCTGCGTTCGGAGCCAGACGTCGGTCATCAGCCCGACGATAGCGAGGGGGGTCGAGGCCGAGCGGAGCGCGCTCTCGGAGATGGAGGCGTCGGGCTGGAGGCACTCTTTGGCGAGCAGACTGCCACGTTCGGCGTCCGGGAGCTGAGCGAGCGCCTGCGCGGTCGCGACCCCGCCGCGGCAGGCGAGGCTCCACAGGATGGGGTCACCGGCGACCGCTTTCATGGCGACCATCATCTGAGACTCGGGTGCGACCTGCCCCAGCGACGAGAGCGCCGTCTTCAGGCTCGCCGGCATGGGCTTCTCGGAGCTCGTGCAGGACTCCGCGATGCCCATCGCGGACAGGATTCCGCGCTGCTCGGCGTCGATGCTCTTCAGGGCGTCGATGACCTTGTCGAGCTGCTTGTCGTCGCAGCCACGGGGCTCGGACTTGCAACCCGCCGATAGGGCGAGCGAGGTGGAGAGCAGGATCAGGGCATATAGCTGATGTGTCATGATTACAGACAGAAGCAGCCGGGGCTGAGGAAGCTGAACAGGGGCTCGACGCAGAGCGTGAGGAAGCAGCCCGCCGTCCCCGCGCAGTAGTCCCCCTGGCCGACACATTGCCCCCCGGCGCACTTGTCCTCCGTCGTGCAGTACTCGCCGTCGAAGCAGGCGTCGTTGTTGTTCTGGTATTTGCAGCCCGCGACGGCGTCGCAAGAGTCGTCCGTACACTCGTTGCCGTCATCGCAGTTCTTGGCGCCTGACCCGACGCAGTTGCCCGCGATGCAGGAGTCGACGGTCGTGCAGAGGTTGCCGTCGTTGCAGCTCCCGGAGTTCATTTGCGTGTAGAAACACCCGGACACCGGGTTGCACTGGTCCATGGTGCAGACCTTGCCGTCATCGCAGCTCAAATTGCCGATGCCGACGCACGCGCCGCCCTGGCACTTGTCGCCCACCGTGCAGGCGTTGCCGTCGTTGCAGGCGTCCGAGTTCGGTGGGTACTTGCAGCCCACCTTGGGCTCGCACACGTCGTCGGTACACTTCTCGCCGTCGGTGCAGGGGTTCACGATGGTGTGTACACACCCGGTGATGGTGCTGCAGGCGTCCGTCGTGCACGGGTCGCCGTCGTCGCAGTTGACGGCCGGCCCGGTGACGCATGTCCCTTGCTGGCACACGTCCGGGCCCGTGCAGACGTTGCCGTCTTCACAGGGCGCGTTACCGTTCGGATAGTAGCAGCCCGTCTTGGAATCGCAACGGTTGTCCGTACAGGGTTTTCCGTCATCGCAGAGAATCTCTGAGCCGCCCTTGCACTGGCCGCCATTGCAGAGATCGACTTGGGTGCACACCGAGCCGTCGTTGCACGTCCCATCGATGGGCTGGAACACGCACTGCGACGAGAGGCACACGTCGTTCGTGCAGAGGTTCGAGTCGTTGCACGGGTTGGTCGCCGTGTAAATGCAGCCATTGTCCCCGCACCCGTCGGTCGTGCATTGGTCGCCGTCGTTGCAGGGGTTCGGCGTGCCCGCGACACAGTCTCCCGCCTGACAGACGTCACCGGTCGTGCATGGATCGCCGTCGTCGCAGGGGCCGGAGCCCACATCGGCGTGCTTGCAGCCGGAGAGCGCGTCGCAGGTGTCCGTGGTGCAGGAATTGCCGTCGTCGCAGTTGGGTGCGCCACCGCCCTGGCAGGTCCCGCCGGAGCACTGGTCGAGGAGAGTGCAGGACGAGCCGTCGTCGCAGGGCGCGATGTTCGGCGGGTTGGCGCAGGAGCCGTCGGCGGCGCAGAGGTTGTCGGTGCAGGCGTTCAAGTCGTCGCAGAGCGACTCGTCAGTGGAGCCGTCGCAGTCGTTGTCGAGCTGATCGCAGACCTCGGTGGCGCCCGGATACGCCGTGGCGGAGGTCGGCTCGCAGTCACCCGCGTCGGGGATATTGTCGTTGTCGTCGTCGAGATCGCAGGCGTCGCCTTGCGAGTCCCCGTCGGTGTCGAGCTGGTCCGTGTTCGGGGCGAGCGGGCAGTTGTCAACGGCCTGGTCGATGGTGTCGCCGTCGCAGTCGTCGTCGATGGCGCCGTCGCAGTCGTCGTCCTCGCCGTTGCAGGTCTCGGGCGCGGGGGGCGCCGCCGAACACGCCGACAGGCCGCCGGCGCCGCACTGGCGCTCGCCGTCACAGCTCCCGAAGTCGCTTGAGGCCGAGCAGGTCGTGTCGGCGCCGGTCGCGATCGCGAGCGGGCTGCAGGAACACACGCCCGAATCGGGGACGCATTGCTCGGACGACTGCCCGTCGCCGACCGGGACGTTCTTGCACGAGTAGCCGTCCGGGCAGACCCCATTTGCGCCGCAATACGCGCCGCAGAAGCTGCCCTGGTCACCGTACGAGACGCATCGCGACTCGGCCGAGACGTTGTCCGCGGTGCAGTCGGCGTGGGAGTCGCACGGGTCGCAGAGGTGGGTGAAGGGCGGCACGCAGATGTAGGCGACGTCGCCGCCGCCCGCGACCTGAACCTGCTGGCAGGTCCAGCCGAGGTCGCACTGGTCGATGCAGACCTGCGAGCACTTCGAGCCCTGGGCGGTCGTGATGCACCAGCCATCGGTGCACTCCTCGTTCTCTTCGCAGGCCCAGCCGATGGCGCCGGGGGTGATGACCACGTCGGGCTCGGGCTCGTCCACATCGGGCTCGGGCGTTACGCTGGCGTCGATGTCAGCGCCAGGGCCTGGGGTCGTATCGGGCGTGACGCTGTCCGTGACGGGCACGACGCCGCCGGTGTCGCTCTCGCCGCCGAGGGTGTCGTGCGCGAGCAGTCCGCTAAGAGCGTCTTCAGAACAAGCGCCCACGAGGGCGACGCCGAGGAGGGCGAGGATCGAAGCACGGAGATGAGGTCGGTACGGGCGCAACATGGCCGGAGAATAGCCAGAACGCCCCATGGACGCGCGCAATTTCGACGGCGCGCCTCCCGTCGCGCTTTCAGCCCACGTCGAGCTTCTTCAAGAGGTATTCGAGCGACTTCCGGTGGATGCCGCCGCGGCGAGCGGCCTCGGAGATGTTGCCGCTCGTCTTGGCGAGGAGTCGCGTCCAATAGACGCGCTCGAACTCGTCGGTCAGCCGGTCCTTCGCGTCTTTGTAGGGGAGCGTGTAGTCGATGGTGATGGCGCCGGCGGACGTCGATTCGGCGGCCGGCGTGCCGACGGGGGCTGGGGCGGGTGCGGCGACCGGGGCGCGCAGGGCCATCGCGCCCTCGGCCCCGATGAAGCGGGTGTCGATGCGGCCTTCGTCGGCGAGCAGGACGGCGCGTTCCACGAAGTTGCGAAGCTCGCGGACGTTGCCCGGCCAGGGGTGGCGCTGGAGCTTCTGCATCGTCTCGTAGCTGATCTGGAACTTCGCCGTGCCGGTATAGCCTTCCCGAACTTGATCGACGAAGTGGTTCACGAGGAGCGGGATGTCCTCGGGACGATTTCGGAGCGGCGGCAGGCGGACCTTGATGACCGCGAGGCGGTAGTAGAGGTCCTCGCGGAAGTTACTGGCCTGGACCTCCTTCTCGAGGTTTCGGTTGGTCGCCGCCACAATGCGGCAGTTGACCTTGACGCGGGTGTTGGAGCCGACCGGCTTCACCTCTTTGGACTCAAGCGCGCGTAGGAGCTTCGGCTGGAGGTCCATCGGGAGCTCCCCGATCTCGTCGAGGAAGAGTGTCCCGCCCGACGCCTCTTCGAAGGCCCCGATTCGGTTGCCGGTGGCGCCGGTGAACGCGCCTTTGGTGTGGCCGAAGAGCTCGCTCTCGACGAGGTCCCGGGGCACGGCCGAGCAGTCGAAGATCACGAAGGGGCCCTTCGGGCGCTGCCCTTCGCGGTGGAGCGCCTCGGCGATGAGCTCCTTGCCCGTGCCGGACTCGCCTTCGACGAGGACGGTCGCCATGGTCGGTGCGACGCGAGCCAAAAGCGCAAAGATCTCACGCATGTCCAGGCTCTCGCCAAGCATCGCGCCGAAGCGATTGCGCGTTGCGAGCTGCACCTCGACGCTCTCGTCGCCGAGCCGGAACTCGAACTCGGTAGCGCCGATTCGGACGCGGCACTCGGGCGGCAGATAGACGTCCGTCACCCGAATGCCGTTCACGAAGGTGCCGTTCTTGCTGTCGAGGTCGCGCAGGCGATGCCCGACACGGTCCGCTTCGATTTTCAGGTGGACGCGCGAGACGGTCGGGTCTTCGATGACGAACGCGTTGTCCGGCGCGCTCCCGACGTAGATGGTGCGCCGGTCGAAACACTCGCGCGTGCCACCGGGTACCGACAGCCAGTACTTCCGGACTTTGAGGCTCTCGGGTAGGGCATCCGCGTGGAGGGTGCGCGTATCTTCGTTGCTCATGGGGTCGGAGCTTAGCCGGTCGCACGGCGGATGTCGCGGCCCTCGTGCGGGCCTGCACAGCGGGTCTTGGAGGAGCATCGGCGATGACCATTCGGCGCCGCGCGTCGGTGCGGCGCCGCCCATTTCACGCCGCCGCAGTTGAACGGCGGGCCCGCGTTGTGCCAGCGTGGACCCATGTTCGCCTCCATCCCGTCCGTTCTCGCGTCCTGGGCTCCGGCCGAGCGGGCGCGCTCCACGTCGGCGACATGCTTCCTCCTCGTCGGCAGCGCGCTGCTTCTGGCCGCCGCATGCCAGAACGAGGAGGCCGACACGAACACCGGGGCAACGGACACCGTCGACGTGCCCGATGCCGATGACGTCATGCCGGTCCTCCCCTCCGAGCAGGTCCCAGCGTGGCCCGCCTGCGAAGGCGCGGCGTGCTGCCTCGCGCGCGGCCTCGATTGCGCAACGGCGCCTGGCTTCGCCTGCGTGACGTCGGACGGACGCGCGTTCTGCCAGCACGAGAGCTCAGGCGAGGTCCTCGTGCCCGAAGGCGCGTTCTGGCGCGGCTGCCGCGGTGTCGTCCAGGTCGGCGGAGCGGACGTACCCGAGAGCTGTCATCCGGACGAGCAGCCCGCCCATCGGGTCGTTCTCGGTGCCTTCGCCATCGACGAGACCGAGGTCACCGCGGCGCAGTACCGGACCTGCGTGGAGGCGGGCGGGTGCACCAAGCCTATCAACACGGCGGGTAACCTCGGGACCTACGACCCGCTCGAGAAGCGCCAGCGGCCGATTAACTTCATCACGCCGGCGCAGGCGGAGGACTGGTGCCGATGGGACCCCAAGGGCCCGAACCCAAAGCGACTTTGTACGGAAGCGGAGTGGGAGAAGGCGGCCCGAGGGGGCTGCGCGGCGGTCGGTTGTGACGACGGCGACCGGGCCTGCTGTGAACGGCGGAGCCCGCCGTATCCGTGGGGGTGGAGCCGCGACGACGCGGCGGCCAACGCGCACATCTATGGCGAAGGACCGACGGAGGTCGGGAGTTATCCCGGTGGCCGCTCGATTTACGGCGCTCTCGACCTCGCCGGCAACGTGGAAGAGTGGGTCGCGGACGACTACGCGAGCGACGTCTACTGCATGGGCCCGGCGGCGAGCTGCATCGACGTCTGCGATCGCTGCTCGGGCCAGCCGGCCTATGCCGACCCGTGGGCAGACCCAGCGCCGCTCCACGTTGGCGCCCCAGCCCGCGTTCTCCGTGGGGGTGGCTTCGACGTCGGCAAGAGCGTCGACTCGTTCCCGCCCGAGCCGAACGAAGACACCGTCCGCGTCAGCGTTCGAAACTGGGGGCAGAACGACGCGTGGGGCAGCCGCATCAGCGTCCGTTGTTGCCGCAGCGTCTCCCCGTGACGACGGGCCCCGGAAAGTAAAAAAGCGGCTGCGCGTCGCTTGCGCGCAGGCCATCCGTACGCCACCCTCCGCCGGGCTCGAACGCGGCGAGCCGGGCTCGACCCATCACGGCTCCATCCGCACGACACCTGACCAATGGGAGACTTCCAGTGAGACACGTTCAGCGTTTGGCGCTCCTCGCGGGCTCTTTCGGGGCCACCCTCATCGTGGGCTGTAGCCAGAACAAGCCCGCCGCCCCCGCGGCCAATGCCCCGTCCCCGGCCGTCCCGGCAGCGCCCGCCGCCCCCGCGCCTGCACCCGCCGCCGCGACCCCGGCCGCACCGACGACGCCCGCGGCCCCTGCAGCCGCCCCGACGCCGGCGCCGACAGCGTCCAAGTCCGAGGTCGTCTTCGACCCGATGAACCCTCCCGCAGGCTGGGTGAACTGTCACCGCAACCACTGTCACAAGATCGGGGGCGGCGTCGGTTCGTACCAGCAAGTGATGCAGGAGATGGGCGCCACTCGCATGGCCGACCAGCCGGCCGCGCCGCCCATGCCGGCCGCGCCCGCCGACGTGGCCGCGCCACCGTCCGACGCCGTGCGCACGCCGTCGGGCCTCGCGTCGAAGGTCCTGACGCCCGGCGGCGGCGGCGCCCACCCCGGACCAACCAGCATGGTCACGGTGCACTACACAGGCTGGACCACCGACGGGAAGGCCTTCGACAGCTCCGTCTCGCGCGGCCGTCCGGCCACCTTCCCGCTCAACCGCGTCATCGCCGGTTGGACGGAAGGCGTGCAGCTCATGACGGTCGGTGAAGAGCGGCGCTTCTGGATTCCGGAGAACCTGGCCTATCAGGGCCGCCCGGGTAAGCCGCAAGGGATGCTGGTGTTCGATGTAGAGCTGATCTCGATTCAGTGATCGATCGGGGCCGGCCAGCTCTCTATTCGCACGACTGAACTGTAGCGGAGTGTACCGCGTCAACTTGTTTCAGGTGCACGAGTCTACTCGAACACTCGGACCAGGGAGACGACCGCTGTAGTCCAACCTCCGCGCTGCTCGGGATCGAACTCGCTAAAGTTCCGATATGACGCGCCGGACATTCCGCCCATTTCACCTTGACATTGGACGGTCTCGGGGGCATCTGCGCGGCACCAACTATCGAGGTGCCCGATGCGAATCCGCTCTTCTCGTGCCCGCGCTCTCGCGTCCGTCGCGTTGATCTCTGCATGTTCGACTGCCGACGTGGTCTCCTCGGCGGACACGGATCCATTGGATGGCGAGAACGAAGCGTTCGCAGGCAAGGAGGACGTCGCTGGCATCGCCGACGGCAGCACCGAGTCGTGTATCGTCCGCAAGCTCGCGTCCACCGCCGACCTGACGACGCTCGATGACGCGGCCCGCCTGAATCGCCTCGCCGCCGAGGCGATCTTCCGCGTCGCCAGAGGCAACGACGGGGAGCTGGCCACCGCGGATGACGGCTACTTCTTCACGCTCGCGGAGCTCGACGAGGTCCGCTACGTCGGGCCCAAGGCGTTCCGCCAGCTCCTCCAATACGCGCAAGCGACCGGGGTCACCTGCACGGACACCTCAGTGCAAGTGCTCGCCATCAATGACTTTCACGGCAACCTGAAGCCACCTTCAGGCTCGTCCGGGAAGATTCAGACCGGCGCCGACGCGGCGACGACCACGGTCGATGCGGGTGGTGCCGAGTACCTGGCGACGCACATCGCGACGCTCCGTGCGGCGAACCCGAACACCATCCTCGTCGCGGCAGGCGACATCGTCGGCGCCACGCCGCTTCTCTCGGCGGCATTCCACGACGAGCCGAGCATCGAATCGATGAATCTCCTGAGGCTCGACGTCGCGAGCGTGGGTAACCACGAGTTCGACGAAGGACCCGATGAGCTCCGTCGGCTCCAGGGCGGTGGCTGTCACCCCGTCGACGGCTGCCAGGATGGCGATGGCTTCACTGGCGCTTTCTTCGAGTTCCTCTCGGCGAACGTCGAGGAAGACTCAACCCGCTCGACGCTCTTCCCGCCCTACGCGATACGCCGCTTCGGCAACAACCTCGTCGGCTTCATCGGGATGACGCTCGAAGGGACGCCGCTCGTCACGACCGCCGCGGGCGTCGCCGGGCTGACCTTCAAAGACGAAGCCGACACGGCCAACGCCCTGGTCGCCGAGCTGCGTGAGCAGGGTGCCGAGACCATCATCGTTCTCCTTCACGAAGGTGGCTCGACGTCGGGACTCTACAACGGGTGCGACGGCGTATCAGGGCCGATCGTGGACATCGTGAGCCGCCTCGACAAGGAGATCGACGTGGTCATCACCGGCCACACCCACAAGGCCTACAACTGCGTCATCGATGGTCGGGTCGTCACGTCAGCCGCACACGCGGGCCGTATCGTGTCGGACCTCGACCTCGTCATCGACGAAGCCAGCGGCGAGCTGAAGACCATCACCGCCAACAACATCGTGGTGACACGCACGGTCGCCAAGGACGCCGAACAGACGGCCCTCATCGCGAAATACGAGGCGTTGGTCGCGCCCATCGCCAACCGGGTCGTCGGCTCCGCGACGGGCGATCTCACGCGCGTTGCCAACCTCGCCGGCGAGTCCGCGCTCGGGAACATCGTCGCGGATGCTCAGGTCGAAGCCACGCGCGGCTTCGGCGCGCAAGTCGCGTTCATGAACCCGGGCGGGGTTCGCGCCGACTTCATCGGCACTCAGGTGAGCGGTGGCGAACAGGTTGGCGAGGTCACCTTTGGCGAGCTCTTCGCCGTTCAGCCCTTCGGCAACAACCTCATCGTCATGACCGTCACGGGCGCGCAGCTCGAGACCATGCTCGAGCAGCAGTGGACGATGGCGTCGGGCGCCGAGAAGGCCAACATGATGGCCGTCTCCACTGGCTTCTCGTATACCTGGGACTCGACTCGCGCGATGGGGGACCGTATCGATCCGGGGACGCTCATGCTCGACGGCGTCGTAGTGACTCCGGAGGCGTCCGTACGCATCGTGGTGAACAGCTTTCTCGCCGATGGTGGCGATGGGTTCGCCATCCTGAAGTCCGGGACGGACCGCCAGGCGGGCCCGGTCGACCTCGAGCCCCTCGAGCAGTACTTCGCGAACCACTCGCCCGTGACCGCGCCGGTGCTGGGCCGAGTCACTCGTCTGTAACGTTCTGACGAGGCGACGTCCCGTGTCGCCACGGGACGCCGCGGACTGCGCGGGTCAGATCGAAGGAGATAGGAGCTTCAGCGTCCCCGCCGGCCGAATCGCCTGTACGAAGGGCGTTGGCGCCGAAACCGTACACTCGCTCGCACACGCCATGTCCGCGTGCATACCGCACATCCAGGCCCACGACCCGGAGGTGCACGTGGGGTCGATGTTGGCCACGCAGCTCACACATGTCGGGACCGCGCAGGACGTCGCGAAGCCGCAGGGCTTGTCCGCGAAGTTGCCGCCGACCACGTGGATGGCCCCACCCGAGGCCACGACGCCGACGCGGTAATCGCCTGCCGTGTGCCGGTAGAGTTTCCCGAGGCCGGCGTACGGGCTGACTGCGAAACCGTCGAAGGACAGGACATCCTGGTAGGAGCCGGAGGCGTGGCGCCCTCCGATGATGACGATCTCGTCGCCCGCCACCGCGACCGTGGAGTTGAAGCGAGCCTCAGGGAGCGTCGCCGCCAAGGTCCAGGGGCCCCCGAACACCGACGCCGAGTAAACCTCCTGAAGCGCACCCGACTGCGCACTGTGTCCCCCGAAGGTGTACACACGGCCGCCGAGGACGGCCGCCGCCGTGCGCGTCACGTTCGCCGGAAACGCATACGGGAGCGTGGTCCAAGCGCCGAGCATCGTGTCGTAGCTGAGCACGTCGCTGAGGAGGTTCCCGTTGCTGTCGACGCCGCCAATGACCCAGATGTAGCGACCGTCCACCATGACGGTGGCGTGCTCCGAGCGGGGAGCAGGGAGGTTCGTCCCGGCCGAGAAGGTGTTGGTCGCGATGTCGTAGGACGAGACGCGGTCAACCGGCTGGCTGGTCTGTAGTGAACGACCGCCGATGACGTAGACCTTCGCGCCCACGCGCACTACCGAGTGGTCGATGAGCGGCTCTGGCAGGGCGGCGCCTTCGACAGCTGTGGTCGATGCGTCGACACTCTTCAGGACGGAGCCGGTGGGTACCCATCCGATCCCGTTCCACGTCTCCCCACCGAAACAGACGAAGGCGCCGAAGTCTCCCTCCGCGCAGGCGATTCCGCGCAGGGTCTGACCGATCCCTTCGACGCTGCGGAGAGAGCCCGGGAGCGCGATCTCACCGACGGCGCTGAAGCCCGGAGGGACGTGACCGCTGAGCGAGACGACCGCGAGCCCTGGTTCGAGGCCGAGACCACGCTCCCCGCGTGGACCGACGTCACCCTGCGGGCCCATCGGCCCGTCGGCACCGGGGGCGCCGATGGGGCCGGCGATCCCCTGAGGACCGGCTTCCCCGGGCATGCCCTGCAATCCTTGGGGCCCAGGCTCACCGGCGAGGCCCATCGGTCCCATCGGCCCAGTATTCCCCTGCACGCCCGCGGGACCGGGCTCACCCTGGAAGCCCTGCGGCCCTTGCGGACCGACGTCGCCTTGAACGCCCTGGGGCCCCGGTTCGCCCTGAAGGCCGATCGGGCCCGGCTCACCCGGCAGTCCCTGGGGCCCCTGCGGACCGACGTCGCCCTGGAGCCCTTGAGGGCCAGGTTCGCCCGTAAAGCCCTGCGGCCCCTGCGGTCCGACATCGCCTTGAAAGCCGTGGAGGCCAGGCTCGCCTTGAGGACCGGCGTCGCCCGGCACACCCTGTGGCCCCGGCGCGCCCTGTGGGCCCGGCTCACCCTGCGGGCCCGGCTCACCCTGCGGACCTGCCTCGCCTCGAGCGCCCGTGTCGCCTTGCGGTCCGGGCGCGCCCGACGCCCCATCGACGCCGGCAGGCCCCTGCGGTCCGACGACGCTGGCGAGCCCCAGCCACTCGCCATTCGGTCCGATCACGGGCCGGCCAGCGAAGTGGAGCACGCCCTCGGCATTCACGGAGAGCTTCTCGAGATGAGCGGGCACATCGATGAGGTCGGCAAATCGCCCCGACGTGGCGATGGCGGCGAGCTCCTCCGAACGCGCGTACCCGTTGTCGCCCACCCAGGCGTCGATCGTCGCCTCATCCGTGGCTGGCGCGCAGGTCCAGCCGGAGAGCCCCATCACGGCGGTCGAACCCTCCTCGCACGAGAGACCGCCGAGTGTGTCCGCGTCGCGAGCGGCGACCCACGCGGCCAGGGCAGCGGTGTCGAGCGAGAACTCGTTACCGGCCACGCTGAGGCCGAAGCCGGCATCGTAGCGATAGCTCGACGCCGGTTGGCCCCCGAGCGTCTTCGCGTCGTCGGCGGTCGCCGAGTGGGCGGCATAGGCGACGAGCCCGAGCCGCACTGGCTCCATCTCCTCATCCGTGCCGACCTTGACGCCGAGGCTGACCGCGCCGCGGGCTCGGAACTCCGCGGCGTCGATCGGCTCGACGTCGCCGAGGTACACCGTGAAGGAACCTTCACGTACCTCGACGAGCCGCGACTCCGTCCAGAAGGCATCGGTGCCCTCGTTTCGAACCTCCGAGTAGAAGTTGAAGCGGACCGAGACGACCCCATCGATGGGCTTTCCGTCGATGTCCGTCAGGGTCCCCGACACCGGGAACGTGGACGGCGTGATGGCGTTTGCCACCACGGGGGTCGAAAGAGCGAGCGCTGCGAACGCGGCACCCGCGCGAGCGCGCATCAGGTTGCGATTCTTCATGGTTTCCTCCTGGACTGAGTCGTTCGACTGACCGGAATCTAGTAAATCTCTTCGTCTTTTTTATGGCTATGACTCGGTCTTGAATAAGTGGGAGGGTTGACTGCGTTGCGCCCCGCTCGGGCCAAGTCAGAAGACATACTCCCCGTAGGTCGAGGCAGATGTTCTCTACTTGGAACGAGCCGGGCGGGGATGGGGCGCGAGGCAAACCGGACCACTCACTTTCGACCGAGCCGTTAGAGCCCTGTTGTTCGGAAACGGAGTCGGTAGTTGCTGCTCTTCCGATCGACGGATGGCATCCCAACGCCGATCCCGACGGACAAATTGTGTTCCGGAGACGACGTGTGAGCGACGGCGCCGCAGACTGACGCTCCAGGAGGGGGCGATGGCGCTACGACCGCCTCGGACCCGACGTTCTCGGGGAGTCCGCCGGTATCGAGCTCGATGACGGGACCGACCTCGCCATAGCCGTCTCGAACGCTCCCCAGGTCGGATGACCCGGGTCCCCCGCCCGAATCGGACGTCCCACACGCGGTCGTTGCGAGCAACGTCGACATCGCGACCAGTCGTAGCTTCCTGAACATTTCTCCGCCTCCGCATCAATTCGCACGCTTCGTGCCACTCCCGACGGAACGGGCAGGCGTGGAGTAGGCTTAAGGCGGTTGATGCGATCTCGTCGCGGCCGGGCTTTTTTGCTTTATGTCGTCATCTGGAGTGGGTCACGGAGCACCCACTCGCGCCGTGAGATCGGGGGTCAACGCAGACCCACGTGGGCTGAGAGTGTGCGTATCAGGGTCAGGAGTGACCCTGTCTATCCAAATCAGGTGCTGAGGCGCCCAATCTGCCGGAGCCCGGGGAGCGCCCAAAGGACGAGAAGGAGCGCGGGTAGGAGCAAGCCGAGCAAGCCGACGCCCGTCCTGGTCAGCAGCTCAGACAAGGGCTCATCTTCATAACTGAAGGCCGGCAGAGAGGCCCAATCGGCGGACGTGAGCTGAACGCGACCGTCGACCTTCTGCATGAAGAAGGCTCGCCAGCGCTTCTGAAACGCGTCGACTTGGCGCTCGAAGTGGTCTTGCCGCTGACTCCCCGTGCCAGCGACGTCGTTCAGCATCTCCTGGAGCACCACGGCGGGTGACGCGTACTGCAGGCGAGAGACCTGCGCCTGCTGCGCCTCGAGCTGCTGACGGAACGCGGCGACGACGGGCTCGGTGCGCTTCGCGAGCTCCTCTTGGACGGTCGCGGCTCGCTGCATGGGGGAGAGCGTCCCGTCGCCGGCCTTGGGCGAGGTGGTGGTGGCGCCGTGCGTCCCCTCGATGCTGCCGAGCTCGGCTTCGGCTTCCTCGGCGGCTTCTCTCGCTTCGTTCACGAGCTCGACGCGCGACGGGGGCGGATAGCGCGACTCGACGAAGACGCGGAGGAGCCCCGGTACGACGACGGTGAACGCAAGCCAGAGGCCAACGAGGATGAGCGCGTTGCGAGAGGACGCCCCACCGCGCGCATTGACGGCGATCGCGAGCGCGAACCAGAACAGCGCGTACGAGGCGATCCCGGCGGTATAGAGCGAGGTCAACACCCAGGCGCCGTCGGAGAAGAGGCGGCCGCCGCTGACGAGGACCCCCAGCCACGCGGTCCCGACTCCCGATACGATGAGCAGCGTGGCCCTCGCCAGCGCTTTGCCGAGGACGAGCTGGCGCTGGGTCAGCGGTTGAGAGAGCAAGAGCGCCAGAGTGCCTCGTTCGCGCTCGCCGCTCAGGATGTCGTAGGAGAGCGCGATTACCACCAGCGGGAACAGGACGACGAACACGAAGGCCGGATCGAAAGCGCCCGACGATTGACGCGACGGACCGATGAGCGGCGGCGCCGCCGAGAGCGACTCGGAGAGCTGGGCGCCCGTCGTGACGCGAATGGCGTGCGGGCGCACGTCGCGAAGCCCCGCCGAGACCGACGCGAGCGGCCCTGCCGGCAAGGTCACGAGGGGGACCGCGAGCTCGTGTCCGGCGACGCCCGGGTCACGTGGATCACGGGCGCCGAGCGGCACGTCGCGTTGACGTTCGAGCTCCCAGAGTTGGGCTCGCGCCGACTCGACCGCGGCGGTCTGAGCGACGCTCGCTGCGCGAATCGCGTCTTCGTGGACGCCGGCGTGACGGCCACCGAGCCACGCCGAGAGGCCCAGGATGATCGCAAAGAAGGCCAATGCGAACGAGATGTTGCGGTCGGATAGGAGCAGTCGTAGCTCGAGCCTGACGAGAGTCCCGAGCAGCGATCGGCGCGGGGCCGCGTTCACGGAGCGCGGCCCCGTCACGCGAACACCTTCTGCCGGTGTGCACCGCGGACTGCGAGCGCCGCCGCGAGGAGCGCCCACGCGACGAGGCACGCCAGGGCGGGCCACTGCCGGGTCAGTGCCCACGACGCGGGTGGCAGCTCGTACTCGAAACGGGGTGCGGTCTCCCAGAGCTCGCGACCGGCCTTGTAGTCCCAGCCGGCAGCGCCCGCGTTCTTGGCGAAGTCCTGGTTCAAGCGATCGACGAGCGCGCGGCGATAGACCTCGGCCTTGGCGGTGAAGTCCCGGTGATGATCGAAGTCGGTCCCCGCGAGCGCCGCGGAGAGCGACCGGATCGCGAGTGTCGGGGAGAGCGCACCGAGCCACTGCGAGACGCGCTCTTGCCGCGACATCGCGTCCATGAGCCGAGTCACGTGCCACTCGAAGACCTCGTCCTCCCAAGCGGCCTCGGCGCGAAGCTCGATACCCTGGAGGAGCGCGTCGTCCATGAGGAAGTCGGCGTCGGAGAAGCCTTGTTCGGCCATGAGGGTACGGGTGATCGCCTCGACCCGTTCTTCGCGAGGGGGCTCGTCCGGGAGGCCCTTCTCGAGGCTGGCGGCCACGTCGGCAGCGAAGCCGTCCTGCGACGGCAGGGGCACGACGAGGGCCCCGACCTCGGCTGAGAGTCGCGGCACGACCAGCGCCGTGACGCCCCAGAAGCCAACGAGCATGAGCAGGGCGCTTCGGGACTCGGCTGCTCGCGCCGACGCGGTCAGTGCGAGGCCCATGAAGAGGGCGAAGTAGAGCCCGTAGCCAAGGGCGAGCGCGGCGAGGCGAAGGCCGGAGGACCGCGCGCTGGCGTCCACGTCGAGGCTCGTCACCACGGCGATGGCGCCGACGATGGCGGGGACGAGTGTGAGGGCGACGGCGAGCGCGAGCCCGAGCGCCTTGCCGCGCAGCAGGAGCGACATCGAGACGCCGGAGCTGCGAAGGAGCCGGAGGGTCCCGCGCTCCCGCTCGGAGGACCACAGCGCGAAGCCAAGCGCGGCGACCACCAGCGGCCCGAGGAGCTGCAGCACGCTGGCGGCGGTGAGGGCGCCGAAGCGCTGAATGCCGATGGAGTCTTCGGCGGACGACGCGACGGCGAGGTTCTGCCGGTGGGCTTCGACTTTCAGTGCAGCGCCAAGGTTCGGCGAGACCCCGGGATCGAGCGCCGAGAGTGCGCTTGCGGGTTTGAAGACCCACATGCCGTAGTGGGTGGCAACGTGAGGGTTCTTCTCCCCCTGGCCCTCCCAATGTTCGCGCGACGCCGCTTGTGCGGCGTCGCGTTCCCGGGCCGTGCGGGACGCGTCGCGCCAGCCGAACATGAGCGCCGCCGTGACGAGCAGCAGCGAGAGCCCGAGGACCACGCCGAGACGCCCATCGCGAAAGAGCTCGAGTGTCTCCTTTCGGACGACTTGCCTGACGAGCCCGGCCATCAGTCGTGCATGTGCTGGAGGTAGATCCGCTCCAGGTCGGTGTGTGAGACATCATCGGCCGACATCCGGGCGACGAGCTGTCCGTGTTTCATCATTCCGATGTGGGTCCCGACCTCCTTGGACCGGAAGATGTCGTGCGTGGCCATCAAGATGGCGACCCCTTCTCCCTTCAGGGTCTCGAGGAGCTGGGAGAACTCATTGGAGGCCTTCGGATCGAGGCCGGAGGTAGGCTCGTCGAGTAGGAGCGCCCGCGCGTGTTTGGCCATCGCCATCGCGATCCCGACCTTCTGCCGCATCCCCTTCGAGTAGGCGCCCACGCGCCGATGCGTGGCCGCCTCGGGCAGCCCCGCCTTGGCGAGCAGCGACAGCAGGACCTCATCCGCCACTGCGGCGCCACCCGAGAGCGCCTGGAAGTAGCGGAGGTTCTCGAGCCCGCTGAGGTGCGGGTAGAGCATGACGTTCTCAGGGATGTACGCGAGGAGGCGTTTAGTCTCGAGCGCATGCGTCCGGACGTCGAGCCCCCCGATGACCGCACGACCTGCGCTAGGCTCGATGAACCCGAGGAAGAGCTGAATCGTCGTAGTCTTGCCTGCGCCGTTCGCGCCGAGCAGGCAGAATATCTCCCCCGGCCCGACCTCGAGATCGAGGCCGTGGAGCGCGACGAAGTCGCCGTAGGTCTTACGAAGTCCGATCGCCTGGAGCATCTCCCCTCCCTCCCGGAGCGCAGCCCGGATGGTCCGGGGGCGGGGATGCTACAGGATGGGTTCGTGGTTCGCACCAGCCGGCCATGTCGCTTTGTGGCGGCGCCCAGATTCTCAGCGCCGTCGACGCGGCTCGGGTATGGTCGACTCGTGACGCGCGCTCGTTCGGTCTGCCTGCTCCTCGCCCTCGCCTGTTCGTCGAACGACGACGCACCCGCGCCCCAGTGTGCCTGGTACCAACGATGCGGGAGCGCTACGACCGGCGAGTCCTGTGGCGCCTGCGACGACGGGGACCCCTGCACGGACGATCGGTGCGACGGCGCCCGCTGCACCTCGGTTCGGACGTCGGATCGATGCAGCTGCACGCCGCGGTGCGACGGGACCACCCCCGTGGTCGCGCCGGTCCTCACGGTGCATCAAGGCGCGCTGGGCCTCGAGGGGCTCGAACGCGTCCGAGCCCTCGCTGCCTCACAGGACGGCGAGCACGTCTACGTCAGCAACGCGCGACCACCGGCCGGCGCGTCCGCGGGCGCAGGTAGCCTCGCCCACTTCGTGTGGGACAACGGCGCCACGCGCTATCGACTGGCGAGCCTCGTGACCACGGAACACGTCATCACGTCGCTTTCGTGGGTAGACACGGACCGAAGCGGGCTCGTCGCCGCCACCGGCGCTGGACTTGAGATCCATGCTCTCGCTGCGGAGACCGGCGAAGCGACGTTACTCGGCACCCTGCCGTTGAACGCCGTCGCGGTCGCCGTTTCGGACTCCCACGTCGCCGTCGCAGACCTCGAATCGGTTCGGCTCTTCGACCTCACGGCGCTGACCGCACCACGGCTCGTCGGCCCGGAAACGCCGCTCGCGGGCGTCTCGGCGCTCGCCTTCTCGCCGTCGGGCGCGCGCCTCCTCGCGACCCGCTTCGACGCGGGTGGTGTACGGAGCTACGCCGTGGACGCGTCGGGGCTGACTCTGCTCGGCGGTCTCGACGCGGGGGCCGGACGCCCGGGCCTTGGCGGCGCCGAGAGCGTCGCGTTCGTCGGCGAAGATGCGGCCATTGTCGCCGGGTTCTGCGACTCCACCGCCGCGGTGGTGGCCGTCACCCAGGGCGACCCGAGCTGGCGAGCCGCAGTCACCGGCGTCGAGCCCGTGCAGGGCGCTTGCGAGACCGTCGAGTCCGAGGCCGGCACCGGCTTCATCCATCCCGTCTCGGTGGCCGTCACGGCCGGCGCCACGGGACCGGTCATCGGCATGATGCTGGCCGACCGGCGTATGTTCGGCTTCGAGCGCCTGACCTGGGACGGGACGCGGCTCACCCGCGCACCGCCGCTCCCAGAACCGACGCTCCGCTTCGACGCGAGCCACCTCGAGTTCGTCACGGCGCCGACGCCGCCGCTAGCACCGCTCGACCCCCGCGAGCGCCGCGGGCTTGCGGCCATCACGGCCACCCAGGGCGGCTTCGTGGCGATCAGCGGCATCAGCAACAGCCTCGTGCGCCTCGACGACAGTGGCAACGTCGTCGGTGTGCCGGTGCAACACGGCGACGGCGGCCTCTTCGGGCTCTCCTGCGCGTCCGGCGTGTCGATGAGCCCGGATGGGCGGCAGCTCATCGTCGCGCCACGCTGCGAACCCGCGCTCGGGATCCTGAACGTCGACGCCGAGAGCGGTGGACTCACGCCGGTCGCGGGTGTCGCGCTCGACGCCAAGACGCCGCTCGACAGCGTCGGCGCCGTCAAGGTCGTGACGGACACCCTCGTGGCGGCGGTCGTCACCTCGCCCGCCATCGGCGACCGCGGCTGGGTCGCGGTCCTCGAGCGCGATCCCGTGGCCGGCACGCTCACGCAGACCGGCCAAGTCGACATCCCGGAGTGCGCCGGAAAGTCGAGCTTCCTCGTCGGCCTTGTCGGCAGCCCTGATGGCCGCGACCTCTACGTCGCCGACTTCCAGCGTCAGGACCCGAGCTGCGTCCATCACCTCCACCGCGACGGCCCGGCGGCGCCCTTCACCTACGTCGGTGCCCGAACGGACACCGCGATCGGCGGTGTGGAGTCTTTCGACATCACAAACGACGGTCGATTTCTGTACGCGGCTGCCTATGTAGGTCGGAGCGTCGCGGGCTTCGAACGCGATCCGAAGTCGGGCGTCCTGACGCCGCTCGTCCACGTGACTCGGGACGACCTGCTCGGCGCCGAGTTCGTGGCGCTATCCCCTGATGAGCGTTTCCTGTACGCCACCAGCCCCGTGGGCTCGAACGTGCACGCCATCGCGCGTGATCCGGTCACGGGCGCGATGACGCACCTCCAGACGGTCCCGCGCTCGGACGAGGCCCCACTCGGCGAAGCCGCCGGGGTGACGGTGTCTTCCGATGGAGCGCGGGTCTACGTAACGGCACGGCTCGACGACGCGCTCACGGTGTTCCGTCGCGGCGAGGACGGTCGACTTGCCGTCGAGACGGTCGTGCGCGGCGCCTTCGACTGGCCGAACGCCATCACCGAAGGCGCCGACCCGCGTCACCTCTACATGGCCGCCGTCAAGACCAGCACGGTCACGGTGCTGCGCGTGAGCGACGACGGCGACGACGGATGTGGCCGAGCCTGCTCATCCAACTGAGGACGTCGGTTCAGGCAAGGTCGAAGAGCAGCACCTCGGACGCGTCGACACCGGTTAAGGTCACGAGGCTCTCGGCCGAGAGCGCCGCGCCATCGCCCGCTTGGAGCACGTGGTCGCCCAGCTTGACCTGCCCACGAGCGACCTGCACCCACGCGTGACGGCCACGGCTCAGCTCGAAGGCCGCCGACTCGCCCGCGGCGAAACGTCCGGCGTAGAGGCGCGCATCGGTGTGAATGGTCACGCTGCCGTCGCGACCGTCGGGTGACGCGATGAGCCGGAGGCGCCCCTGCTTCTCGGCGTCGGTGAAGGCCTTCTGCTCGTAGCCGGGCTCGATCCCGAGGCGGCTCGGGACCAGCCATATCTGGAGGAAGTGGACGGTGTCGCTCTTCGACGCGTTGAACTCGCTGTGGCGGACGCCGGTCCCGGCGGACATTCTCTGAACGTCACCTGGGCGTATCACGGAACCGTTGCCCATCGAGTCCTGGTGCTCGAGCCCGCCGTCGAGGACGTACGAGATGATCTCCATGTCGCGATGGGGGTGCATTCCGAACCCACGTCCCGGTGCCACTCGGTCGTCGTTGATGACGCGGAGCGCACGGAAGCCCATGTGATCGGGATCGTAGTAGTTCGCGAACGAGAACGTGTGGTGAGAGTCGAGCCAGCCGTGGTCGGCGTGACCGCGAGCGGCGGCGGGGCGGAGCGTGATCATCAGGGACTCCTTTGGGGTGGACTGCGCGATCGAGGCCGTGGGAGCCGTCGGCGCGGCAGCAAGCGGCGCGGCAGCAAGCGGCGGGGCGGAGCGAGCGGGCGGCATCGCGGCGCCATCGGGTGGCCGAGTACAGGCCGTGACGCCAAGCGCCGCGCCCGCGAGAGCGGTGACACGCAGTGCCGCTTCACGACGAGTGAGCACGGCGACCGGGTCGGAAGCGTCAGGGACGATGGGGAGTGGGCTGCGGTTCATGGGGAGGATGATAGCGGAGCCGTGGCATCCCCGAAATCGGTGCAATTGGGAATGATTGTCTCACCGATGGGACGACCTGAATCTCAGCCGCCGCGCATGGGCCGCGTCGACTCCACGAAAGGCATGGCCGCGTCGCGCGACGCCGCGAAAACGGGGTGGGCTTCGAGACGAGCGCGATACGCTGCGATCGACGGGGGCACGGCCACCCCTTCGGTGTCCGCGTAGTGGGCCGCGACCGCCGCGGACAGGTCGGCGAGCGTGATGTCCGCTCCACAGATGAAGTCGCGGCCGTCGGAGAGCTCCCGTTCGAACACGGCCCAGGCGCGCGCCATGGTCTTCTCGGTCGTCTCGCGGATCTCGACGGACTTGTTCCAGAAGAAATTGCCAATAGGCCCGAGCAGATAGAGGTCACCCAAGCGGTCGAAGTGACGCGCGCGGCGCTCATGACCGATCGGGATGAGCTTTCGCGGCCCGCGCTCCTCCAGGTACTCGAGGATCGACGTCGACTCGACGATGGCGCCTTCGTGGGGGCCGGTGAGCACGGGCATCTTCCCAAAGGGGCTCACCTCGAGGAACTCGGGGGACTTCAACCCGCCCGCGAAGGGGTTCAGCACGACCAGCTCCACGGGGTCGCCGCGGAGGGCGATTCCAATGGCGGTCTTTCGGGAGTACGACGAGAGCGGGTGGTAATGTAGCTTCATGACGGCAATGTCGGGCGCGCGGTTCGCGTCGTCAACTGTTCCCAACGTTGCATATGAGGCGCGCTACGGCTTGCAGAGCCCACCGCTCACCCCGGTCGGTGCCCGGGTCCCCGACCCGTCTCCGTGAAGCCCACCTTGGCCACCATTGGACGGGCTGAACGTAACTCCGGTCAGTGACGGGTTGACCACGCCGCTGCCTTGAAAGAGCGCGCAGGAAAGGCCACCCGCGCCACCGCCACCACCCCCGCCGCGCTGACCGCCGCCTCCAGTACCGCCAACGCCACCCTGTCCGCTGTATTGCGCGGTGTCACCGACGAGGCACTTGTACAGCAAGATGAACGCGCGCCCGTCGCCGCCCTTGCGACCGAGGATACCAGCCCCGCCTTGGCCGCCCTTGCCTCCTTCGCCGCCCTTCCCCGTCGTGAGCACACAATTGGTCAGGCTCACCGGAACCGTGCTGCCCGCACTGCCCTGGCTGGTTACGTAGACCGCAAAGGACCCGCCGCCAGGACCACCACCGCCACCGCCGCCGCCGCCGCAGCCGCCGGCGCCACCGCCGCCGCCGCCCCCACCGAGTTGTTTGGTCTCGATCGCGTCGATGACCACGGTGGCGCCCGCTCCCGAGCCGCCGCCACCGCCGCCAGGACCTGCGAGACCTGACTTGCCGCCGCTCCCGCTCTCGCCCCGCCAACCGGCGATGGTCTCCTGACCCAGGCCGTGGGTGGCGTGGCCGCCGGACGGCCCCATCTGGCTGCCGAGGTCGCTCCCGGAGTCGCCCTTCTTGCCGCTCTGCGCCGAGCTGTACTGCGCGACACAGGCCGTGCTCGAACCGCCAGCCCCCCCGACCGCCGTTGGCGACCCCGATCCATTGGAGCCGGTGTTACCGTTGACACCGCCCGTGGCACCGGCGCCACCCGAATAGCCAAACTCGTTCCCTCGGCAGATGGGCGCCGCTCCGCCCGCCCCTCCCGCGTGGCTGGTCGTGGTGCCGCCGACGGCGCTATCGCCGGGCACCACGGCGGCGCCACCGAGAGCCCCGTCCTCACCCGGCGCCGCGGCACCCGCGTAGAAGACACAGGACTGAGCCACCACGTTGCCACCGGACACATAGAGTCCGTAGGTCGATCGTCCCCTCTCGCCGGTCCCGAGGACCGCTTCGACCTTCAGGAGCTGCAGGGTCGTGGGCGATGTGAGCCCCAACGCGAAGAGCCCCACGGCAGACTTGGCGTCGACGCTGGCGCTGCGTTCAATCGGGGCCAAGGTCGCCGCCGAGCGCGACCAAGCGAACAGACAGCCCGTCGGTGTCCACGTCGCCGAATACCCGCCGTAGAGCCCGACCCCGCTGACGAGCGCGTGCCCTCCCGCGTACTTGGCCCCGGTCGGGAGCACGGAGTCGATGATGATCTGGTCCTTCACCTCCTTGCCATACTTCTCGGCGAGGAGCAGCGCCGCAGCGAGTGAGCCGACTGGCGACTTCTGGCCGCCATCGAAGTCGTCGTCGCCACAAGCGTAACTGACGAAGATGGCGCGGTTCGCATCCCCATCGAACCCGTCGCAGTTCGCATCGACGAAGCCAAGGTCCGGGTCGTCGAGCTGCCCCGGGTAGACCTTCGGATCCAGGTCGTTGCAGTCGCCGTCGCCAAGCGGGCAGGCCGCCACCACGAGCTCAAGCGAGGACCCTACGTTCGGTGCCATGGCCGCGTCACAGTAATCGTCCCCATCGTCGTCACACCCTTCGTCGACGAGCTGATCGCAGTCGTCGTCGACGTCGTTGCACACTTCGACTTTGGCGGTCCCGCCCTCCTGGCAGATCGTGTTCGTACCGTTTAACGAGCAGACGGTGACACCCTCTTTGCACTGGTCGGTGTCGGGTCCGTCGCAAGTCTGGCCAAGCGCGAAGCCCTCGTCCTTGATGCCATTGCAGTTGTTGTCGACGCCGTCGCAGCGCTCTGCCGTGGGCATGACCTGGCCGATGCAGGAGGTCAAGGTGCCTCCGGCGCAGACCTTCGTGCCCGACTTACACACCCCAACTCCGGATGTCCCGGCCGGGCCATCGTAGCAGGCGAAGAACTTCTGGTTCGGGGTTTGGACACATCCACCCGTGGTGGAGTCGCACACATCGTCAGTGCATACATTGCCGTCATCACAGTTCTCATAGGTCTGCACCTTGCACGTCCCTGAGGAGCAAAGGGCGGTTTCGGCGCACTCGTCTGCGGAGTTACACGTCTTACCCTCGTCGACGGCCTGAAGCTGACAGCCAATGCCCGGGACACAGACGTTGTCGACGCACTCGCCGCCGGCGTCCACGCATTCAACGGGTCGATATTGGCAACTGTTGTTCTCACACGTCGGTGGTTCGAAGCAGGGCGGCGCGGGATCGCAATCCACGTCGTTCTGGCAGTCACAGGTGAATGTGCCCTTACAGGCCCCAGCTGCGCAGGTATCGTTGGACGTACACTCGTTCCCATCGTCGCACGGCAGCGTGTTCGGAGAGCTCTGGCAGCCGGTCTGTGGGTTACAGACGTTGGTGGTGCATGGGTTGTTGTCGCTGCATGAGGCGGCCACGCCGGGCTTGCACGTGAGGCCCTCGCATTGGTCGTTTACCGTACAGGCGTTTCCGTCGTTACAAAGTCCGGGAACGGGCGTCCACGCCGCTGTCGACGTCGACGGTACACAGGCGCCGCAGGTGTTCCCGGTCATGAACGCGCCGCCGGCGTGGCAAGCGCCCGCGATCAGACAGAAGCCCTGCAGGAGCGTGCTCTTGCACGTCCCGTCTGGGCTGCACGAATCCGTAGTACACGTGAGGCCATCCGAGCACACCACGGGCACACTCTCGCAGACCCCGCCCGCGCACACGTCGCCCTGCGTGCAGGCGTTGCCATCGTCGCAATCAGACGTCGTCTCGCTGTAGGCGTGGTTCTCACGGGCCGGGTCACAAATGAGGCAAGGATTGCCCTCAGGTTCGGTCCCTGGCGCGACGCACCTGCCGTCGATGAGGCACGCCGTGCCATCGACCTTGTGGCTGCAGGTCCCGCTGCCGAGGCAGACGTCGGCCGTACACGAGAGGCCATCGTCGCAGGAATAAGGTTGGCCGATGCAGGTCCCTTGAGCGCACGCGTCGGTCGAGGTGCAGGGGTCTCCGTCGTTACAAACGCCACTGACGGGGCTGTTCGAACATTGCCCCGTCTGGGGATCGCACGCGGCGGCCAAACAGGGGTCGAGCGACGGCGTGCAGACGACGGCCGGACCCGCGACGCAGGACCACGCGTCAGGCGCGCCGCTCTGATCGCAGGTCGGGACCCCAGTGCACGGGTTGGCGTCGGGATCGGCGCAGTCGCCATCGTCCTGACATTCGCAGCGCGCCGCACCGGAGACGCACACGCCGCCGCTGCAAGTATCACCGAGTGAACACGGGTCACCATCCTCGCAGGAGCCGCTGATGGGTGTATAGGTGCAGCCAGTGCCGACTTGGCACGTGTCCGCGGTACAGTCGCTCCCGTCGTCGCACGTGACGACCGTGCCTCCCACGCAGGCGCCGGAGCCGTTACACGACGTATTGGCCGTGCAGACGTCGTCGTCGAGGCAAGGTGTGGTGGCGGCCACGGGGCTCTGCACGCAAGCTCCCGTCGATGAATCACATTGGGTCACACGGCAAGGGCCGTCTCCGGTCGTATCGCACGGCGCCTTCGGGATGAGCTTGCAGCCGCTTGAGACGCCTGTCTCACAAATGTAGCTCCCGACGCACGGATCAACGGAGGGACAGTCGTTGTCGTTCACGCAACCGCAGTCGTTCACGCCGGGGCTGCAGGTCCCGCCGCTGCACATATCGCCCTCCGTGCAGTCGTCTCCGTCGTCGCAGGGCCCGACCTTGGCGGTGAACGCGCATCCGAACTCGCCACACCCATCGTCGGTGCAGGGGTTGTCGTCATCACATTCGGCGCTCGCGCCGGTGCACTCGCCGAGCACGCAGGTGTCCGAGGTCGTGCAGGGGTTGCCGTCCGTACAACCGACGCCCGCCGGCACAGCGACTTGCTCGCAGACTCCGGTGGCGGGATTGCACTGATCGACTCTACAATCGCTGGCGTCCACATCATCGCAGGAGACGGGATCGTCCGAGACGACCTCGCAGTGCCACTGGATCTTCTGTCCTTCCTTCACGCATTGCGCGGTGCCGTTGCAGAGGTCGCCATCGTCGCAATCGGCGTCATCGAAGCACTCGCAGATCTGCGTGGTGCCTTCACAACGCCCCTCCGCGCACGAGCCTCCGACATAACACTTCGCACCACACTCGGTCCCGTCCGGTCGCGACGTCCATGCGAAGGCATCGACCTGGCCGTTACAAAGGAGGCAAGGTTCGTCGGGATGTTGTGCCGTGAGCGTGATGCACTCGCCTTCGATGAAGCAGCCCAGCTCGGCGACCCCGACGACCAGACAATCGCCGGCGGCGCACGCTTCGTCCGTGCAGGGGAGCCCGTCATCGCACGACTTCGGCACCCCCACGCAGATGGCGGCGGAGGTGCAGGCATCGTCGAGCGTGCAGGCGTCGCCATCGTCGCAAGCGACGTTCAGTCGCGCCGACCACGCCAGCCGATCCTGACTGGGGTCGCAGGCTTCGCACGGGTTTTCGGGGTTCACGGCCCCGGCCGACACGCAGGCGCCGTCGAGGACACACACGTCACCCACGGGCTCCGATGAGCAGGACGGCGTGACGCAGTCATCGCAGGCGCAGAAGTCGGACGTGCACGCGAGGCCGTCGTCGCAGGCGGGGGTCGAGCCGGCTTGGCAGACGCCGGCCACACAGGCGTCGTCGAGGCTGCACGGATCGCCGTCGTCGCAGGGCTGGGTGGGGGTGGACCACGACTCTGCGGCCATCGCCGGGTCGCAGCGCTCGCACGAGTTCGTGGGGTTCGCATCACCGCTGGCCCAGCACCGTCCGTCGATGAGGCACTGCCCGGGGGCGACAGCGTAGGCGCACGCACCAGAGGCGCAGTCGTCCACCGTGCAGGCGACGCCGTCGTCGCAAGCGAGGTCGGCCGTGTCGTCGTCGGCGACACCACTGCAGTCGTTGTCAAAGCCGTCGCAGAGCTCCGGGCCCTCGGGGGCCGCTGCGCAGTCGCTGAAGGCGCCCCCTTCACAGCGCCGAGTGCCGGGACAGCCCGCTTCCCCAGCACAGGACGTCGTCCCGCCCTCGTGCAGCTCGGTACAGGCGCAAAGCCCACCCTCGGGCACGCACGCCGTGATCGTGCCGGAGTCGAGGTCGACCTCAGTGCACGTAGCGTCGCCAACACAAGCTGCCGTGGGCCCCGGCCGGACCGAACAGCCGACCTCCAGGCAGAAGCGCTCGCCCGAGGGGCCCGCGGGAACGCAACGACGTCCCGTCGTGCTGCCGCACTCGGCATCGGTCCAGCAGGGTGCGCAGTCCCAGAACGCGTTGGGCAAGCAGCCGGCGTCCCCATCGCAAGACCAGCCCTCGGGGCAATCGGTGCACGTCGACCCGGTGCAAAGACCGAGGAGGCAACGCCCCGAGGCGCACGACGCGTCCATGGTGCAGGACTCACCTCGAGCGAGCGCCACGGGGACATCGACCGTGGTGACATCGGCGATGTCGCCTGAGGGGAGGACGTCCACCGACGCGCCGGGAGGTGACTCACCGCCACAGGCAGTCAGGAGCGCGACGAGTAGCGAGCGGAACGGGGAGCGACCAGCTTGTCGTTTATCTGCCATAACCACGTCTCCCCGCGTCCCGTTCTCGATCAAACTCTGCCGAGCGACAGCGACTGCCACTCCCCCTTTACCGGTCCGGAGGGAATGCCGTCGTCAATTTTCATCGCGTGCGGCGGCGCCGCGCGACATCGGCGAGGAAGCGACCGCACCCTCGCCGACGAGGTGGAGATTCTACGAGCCCAACCAAAAAAATGCGCGGACGACCGGAGAAACACCAATCGCGACTTGGGCCCACTCGAACCCTGTGGTACTCGGCGCCCATCCCGACCAGTGACCACCTTCGGAGAGGCATGCAAACCATGAAGCTCGATTCCCCCCGTCGTTCCGCACCGCCCGGCAAAGCCGGCGTCATCGCGCTCGTCGCCATTCTCGCCCTCGGCCTCGCTGGGGGCATCTACTGGTGGTACTCGAGCCGCAAGGCCGACTCCAAGACTCTCGTCCGCGGCCTCCCGAAGGACATCATGGCGGGAGGTGGCGTGAACTTCCGCGTGGTCCTCGAGCACGAGAAGGTGAAGCCACTGCTTGAGAACCCCATGGTCAAGAGCGGCCTCGACATGGCGAAGGCCAAGAGCGGCATCGACGTGCTCGCGCTCGAGAGCGCCGCCCTCGGACTGAAGCTCGAAGCGAACGAAATCCACTTCCTCGGGATCATGAAGGGCCGCTTCGAAGTGGAGACCGTGCGCGGTCTCTTCAAGCTGATCGGCGCCGAAGAGGTCGACATCAAGGGCAACAAGTTCGGCAAGATGAAGCTGGACAACATCCCCTTCCTCCCGCGTCGCAAGAAGACGCCGAAGTTCGAGGAGCCTGCCGCCGAGGGTGAAGCGGCCGGGACGGACGGCACGGACGCCGAAGGCAAGCCGTCGCTCGCCGAGCAGCCGCCCGAGCCGGTCATGCCGACCATGCCGGAGCTCGTCTTCGGGCCGACCGATGATCGCACGCTCATCGCCGGCTCGCAGAAGCTGGTCGAGGCGTATCTCGCCGGTGGCGCGACCGTCGCCGATGACGCGGACCTTGGCCCGCTCGTCAAAGAGATCGCGGATGACGCCGTGTACTGGGGCGTGGGCAAGTTCAAGGGCGACGAGCAGGGGAAGATCGTCTCCGACCTGCTCAAGGGCTTCATGGGCGAGTCTTTCGCCGCGTTCGAAGGCATCATGAAGGACAGCG
>JADMJS010000692.1 GCA_018780435.1 Myxococcales bacterium | reverse complement strand
CGCCTCCTCGCGGGCGACTTCGCGTGGGCGCACGACTTCATGCCGGAGGGCGACGACGACCTCTTCGCAGCCTACCAGCGGATGGTCTACGAGGTGGAGACGGAGATCGAGGTGCTCTTCCGGCGAGAGGGGCGCACTCTCGTGCGGGCGAGCGCGCCGTATGTGCAGCTGCCGCTCTTCTGGACCGAGGTGCCGGCGCGACTCCGGCAGGGCGTGCCGCTCATCGAGCGCTACACCTACCTCGCGTCCACCTACCGCGTCGACGCGCGACGCCCCGGGTACGTGCCGCCCGGCGGGCGCGTCCGTACGGATCGGCGGCCGGAGCCGCGATGATCGCCGTCGGGACTAGAGGTTGAAGTCCCCCGCCGCCTCGGGCTGGTACAGGACGGCCGTCGCCTTGAGCTGACGGACGCGGCCGTTCGGGACCGGCCAGGAGATGAGGTCGCCCACGCGCAGGCCGATGAGGGCGGCGCCGACCGGCGCGAGGACCGAGATGCGGGAGCGGCCGGCCGTGGCGTCTTGCGGGAAGACGAGGGTGACTTCCGACTCGGCGCCCGTGGCGGCGTCCTGGAAGCGGACCGTGGAGTTCATGGTGACCACGTTCGGCGGGATCTCCTGCTGCGGCAGGATAGTCGCCCGGTCGAGCTCGTCGGCGAGCAGGTCGGCGGTGTCGGTGCGGGTGTTCTCGACGAGCTTCGAGAGCTTGTCGAAGTCCTGTTGGGTGATGAACAAGCTGGGCTGTTGCGCCATGAGGTGCCTCATTGTGTCCGCGGGTGCGGGGCCAAAGACGTTGTCGGTGGTGCGTAGAGGGGGGCGGAGGCGGGCCCCCGTGACGGGGAGCTCAGTAACAAGGAGCCGCGCACGCCGCCCCTGGAAAGGGCACGGCAAGGCCTGACTGGAAGTTCCCTTTCATCGGCGCGCACCCTACCGATCTCCGGCCCGGAGTTCCAGTCCACTTTGCGTTCAACGGGTCGCTCTTTCCCCACGACCACCTCGCCCTTCACCCCCGCGACGCGAACTCGGCCTTCGAGCGCCCTTCGCCGCTCGGGATGACGCGAATCTGCGCTGGG
>JADMJS010000545.1 GCA_018780435.1 Myxococcales bacterium | reverse complement strand
TTCGCGGGTGCGCTCACCGACGCCGCCGAACACGGACACGCCGCCGTGGTGCTTGGCGAGGTTGTGGATGAGCTCCTGGATGATGACCGTCTTGCCGACGCCGGCGCCGCCGAACAGGCCGATCTTGCCACCGCGCTGGTAGGGCGCGAGGAGGTCGATGACCTTGATGCCCGTCTCGAAGGCGCGGACGTTCACGTCCTGCTCGGTGAACTTGGGCGGCGAGCGGTGGATGGAGCGGTGGCCTTCGGCGACGACCGGGCCGGCCTCGTCCACGGGCTCGCCGACGACGTTGAGGATGCGGCCGAGCACGCCGTCACCGACGGGCATCTGGATGAACGCGCCGGTGTTCTTCACGACCATGCCGCGCTGGAGACCGTCCGTGGCGTCCATGGCGATGGTGCGGACCGTGCCTTCGCCGGTGTGCTGAGCGACTTCGAGGACCAGGTTGCCCTCAACGTCCGAGATGGCCGGGTTGGAGACGCGGAGCGCCGTGTAGATGGCCGGCAGGTTGCCGTCCACGAACTCGACGTCCACGACGGGACCGATGACCTGGGTGATGCGTCCTTGCGACATATTCGTTACCCCTTGAGCGCCTCGGCGCCGCCGACGATTTCCATGAGCTCTTTGGTGATGGCTGCCTGACGGGCGCGGTTGTACTGAAGCGTCAGTCGACCGAGCAGTGCAGACGCGTTACGCGTCGCGTTGTCCATGGCAGTCATGCGCGCGCCCATCTCGGAAGCGATGCTCTCGAGGATGGCGCGGTAGATCTGGTTGTTCACGTAGAGAGGGAGGACCTCGTCGAGGACGCCCGCCTTGTTCGGCTCGTATTCGAAGTCCAGCGACGCGCCTTGCTCTTCGGCGACAACGCCGCCTTCCGGCTCGACCGGCAGGAGCTTCTCGACGACGACCCGCTGCGAGATCGCGGACTTGAACTCGTTGTACACCATGTAGACGGCGTCGAGGCCTTCGCTCACGTAGGCGGAGCTGACCTCTTCACCGATCTCACAGGCCTTCTCGTAGCCGATCTTCTCGAACACGCCACGGTAGTTCTTGAAGACCTTGTACTGCGG
>JADMJS010000428.1 GCA_018780435.1 Myxococcales bacterium | reverse complement strand
CTCGACGTGAAGTACGCCGTCGGCGACAAGACCATCCGCACCGCGCTCTGCAGCGTAAAGGGCGGCGGCCTCTTCTACTTCTACCTCTCCTTCGCCGACCCCGCGCAGCTCGCCGCCGTCCTCACCCGCGCCGGCTGCGGCTACGCCGTCCATCTCGACATGAACCCCGGCCACACGAGCTTCGAGTTCTACCGCGCGCTCGCCGCCGCTCAGGAGCCCAAAGGCCCCAAGGGTGTCGTCGACATCGAAGGCCAACGCGTCGAAGCCACCCCCCTCGTCGAGAAGCTCCGCAAGTCCAACTTCCCGCGATACCTCGACAAGTCCAGCTCGGACTTCTTCTACCTCGTCCTCCGCCCCGCGAGCGCCGTCGTCCCGGACCCGCCCGTCGTGCGGCTCTTCGAGGGGGCGCCGGCGCCCTGAGGCGTCCATCTTGGGGCGTGGGTCCTGGCATATCTTCCATCACACGGAAGAACTACAAGGAAGTTCAGTCGAATAATGAAATGCCGTCTAGCCGGTCCGCTGCACCGACCGGCCGCGCTGGGTATCTTCCGCCCCTTGCCCTGCACAAACGCCGCAGTCGTTCACTCCGGGGCCCGCCACTCAGCCCCAGCTCATCGAGAGCTTCCGCTTGTTGAGAGCGCAATCTCGCAAGTACAGGTTGATTAGGTTCTGGTATGGCACGCCGGTCTCGGCCGCCATTGATTTGAAGTAGGCGATGACGTCTTCACCGAGGCGGATCGTGACCTGCTTCTTCAGGCGGCTGGCGTACGGGTTCTTCCGCGCTTCCATCTTGTCGAACTCGTACTCGCTCCTCATGGTCAGCCCCCTTGGCTTTCGTAGGCCCGTCGCTCTTGGAGAGTCGCCTTTCGTGCCGAGATGATTCGGATCACCTCATCGGACTCGCGGGTGCAGTGGACGACGACGAGAATCCGTAGCTCGGCGCTCAGACCCAGGAGCAGGAAGCGATATTCGTCGCTGGAGTGGTCAGGGTCGTCGAAGAGCTGAGCATCGTCATCGTAGAATACAGTGCTCGCCTCTTCGAATCCGACTCCGTGCTTCGTTCGGTTCGCCGTGCTCTTCCTGTGATCCCATTCAAAACGCACGTCGCCTCCGGCGTCCGAAACTACATCGTAGTTACTGGATAGGCCGTTCGCAAGCAGCGGAGCCGTTGCCAGCCCTGCAGACCGGACAGGAACCTCGGCCAAAGAGGACCGGAAACAGCAGGGGCCTTATGGCCTCGGCCCCTGTCGGACACTCGACGAGACTTCATTGTCTAGAATCGAAAGTGCGTTCGATTTGCTGCGCCTTGATTCGGCGACGACAAGCATGAACGTCAGCCGTGGGTGCTACGTCGAGCGGACGTGGTGGCCCGGCCTTCTCTCCGCGGCGCCCAAAGTGCCAAGAGCGCCGGCATCAGCCAAAGCTCCGCGATCGCGCCGGCCACGACGCACACGAGCATCTGTAGCCCGAGCGTGACCGAGAACTCGAAGGTCGACAGGAGAAAGACCGAGAAGCCGAGGCCGAGCACGACGGTCGTGGTGACGAGGGGCTTCGTCATCTCGGCGTGGGCGCGCACCACTGCGTCCTTCCACGGGACGCCGCCCTTCCAGAGGTGCCGTAAGTGCGCGAGGAAGTAGATGGTGTCGTCGACGGCGACGCCGTACGCGATCGAGAAGACGACGGCGTTGTTGCCCTTCACCGGGATGCCGAGAGCGGCCATCGCGGCGAGCACGAAGACGAGCGGCACGAGGTTCGGTGGGATGGTCAGGAGCGCGAGCGTCACGGAGCGAAAGAGGACGGCGAAGAGCGCCGTGATGAGGAGGACCGCCCAGACGCTGCTCCAGACCATGTCGTCGAGCAGCCGGGCCCAGGCGCGCGGGGCGATGTAGGCGGTGCCGGCGAGTCCAATCGTGGCGCCGGGGAGCGGGTTTGCGTCGAGGAAGGCCTGCAGCCGGTCCGTCAAAGCGAGCGTCTCGGTTGAGCCGCGTTCGTAGAGCAGCGTTTGGATCCGCGCCACGCCGTCGGTCGTGTTCACGAGGCCCTCGAAGGGGTCGCGGTCGCCGAAGGAGGCCGTCAGATAGAGCTCCGAGAGGGCGTCGGCCGTCGCGGGGAGCCCCGCTTCGCCGCTCAATGCCGTATGGAGGCGCCCAGCCAGCGCGTCCGGGGAGCGCACCTGACCGACGCCCGGCTGAGCCCGCAGCCACTCGGCCGTCTTGGCGATGTGTGCGAGGAGCGCCGGATCTGCCACGCCGTCCCCCGAAGGCGCGTCGTAGACGACCTGCAATGGGAGCGACCCGCCGAAGCGCTCCTCAAGCGCGTGATAGGTGCGCATGATCGGGTGATTATTGCGCAATCCGTCGAGGATCTTCGCGTCGGTGGAGATGCGGCTCGCGAGGAACGACGCAGCGGCGATGACGATGCTCGCGAGCACGAGCGCTCGCACCGGCCGCGCGACGATCCGTGCTCCGAGTCGCGTGTCCGGGGCTTCGGGCGCTTTCACGTCGCCCCGCCGGTCGCGGTCGAAGCCGACTCGCCGTGACGCCAAGAGCGGCGGCACCAGCAGCATCGTCACGAGCCACGCGGCGAGCACGCCGACGGCGGTCGTCACGCCGAAGACTCGGAGCATGCGCACGTCGTCGGCGGTGAGCAACGTCAAGAAGCCCACCGCCGTGGTCACGGAGGTCAGAAAGCCGGCAGGGCCGATAGACTCGGCGGCCCGGATCGCGCGCTCTTCGCGAGTGCCGGGCTCCCGTCGGAATGCCAGGAGCACATGCACGGCGTCGGCGACCCCGACGATGAGGACGATGATGGGCGTGAGCATGCTCAGGATCGTGAGTGGCTCGCCCGCGAGTGCCATCGCCCCGTGCGTCCAGACGTTGGCCACGAGGACGACGCCGACCGTGATGAGCGCGCCTCGCACGCTACGGAGCATCACCCCCACGAGGATGACGAGCCCGAGCGCCGTCAGCCCGAGCAGCCGGCCCGTCTCCCCGAGCAGCTCACGCGAATATTCGACCCGCACCATCGGGAAGCCGCCGAGGAGGAACTCGACGCCCGGAGCCGCGCTCGCTGCGAGAAGCGCCTCGATTCGGTCGTGGAGCTCGGCGCGTTTCTTCGGCGCCGACCACGCTTCGAGCACCTCGATCTGAATCAGCGTCGCGTCGCCGTCGCGCGAAAGGAGGACGCCACCGACCAGCTCGTCCGCCAGCAGATCTCGCCGTGCCGCCGCGAGCGCCGCGTCGTCGCCGCCCGTCAGCACCTCGGTGAGCCGCGGCGTGACGTCGAGTGTGTCGGAATCGCCCGAGATATCGGGGAGATTGATGAGGCTCAGGACCCGCTCGACGCCGTCCAATCCGTCGAGCGCTCGGGTCAGCTTATCGAGGCGCCCAATCCCGTCGCGAGTGAAGAGGCCCGGATCGAGGACCGCGACGAGCGCCGTCTGATCGTCGGCGCCGAAGACCTTCTCGGCGTGCCGAGTGAGTGCGACGAGCGGGGAGCCTTGAGGGTGGAAGGCGCGCGGGTCGTGGTCGGCGGTGAGGCGGGGTAGCGCCACGCCGAAGAGCACCGTGATGACCGCGCAGCCGAGGACGAAGCGCCCGCGCCGCCGCACGAGCAAGTGGGCGAGCGCAGCGATGGCGTCCTACTTCTTGCGGGTCGCGATGACGTCGAGGACGACCGCGCAGGGCAGCTCGCCTTCGAACTGCGGGCAGCCGGCGTCGCCGTTGGTCTTGGTGACCCGGAACTCGGCCTTGCCTTCGAACTTGACGTCGCCATCGGCGGTCTCGACAGCGTTCCAGGTGCTGCCGAACTCGAAGTCACCGACGCAGCCCTGCCAGGACTCGGAGAGCTTGCCGAGGTCGACGTCCTTGTTCACCGGCGCCGGGTCCCACGTGAGCTGGAACTGCTTCGGCGACGTGACCGTGGCTTTCACCTCGGTGAAGGGGTCGACGAACTTGATGCTCACTTCGCCCGGGAGCTCGTCGCTTCCCGGGAAGGGGAGGGGGTTCTGAAACTCGCGCGTCGTCGTGGGGCCCGGGATGGCGACCACCTCGGCCGCGCCATCAAGGCAGCCGTCGACGACGGCTGACGCGGTCACGGTGAAGTCGCCGCCCGTCCAGGTGAAGGTCGCGGACGGTGCCGGCGAGGATTGGGTCTCCTCACTCGCGCAGCCCAAAGCGGCCCCAGAGAGCGACAGCACAGCGAGTGCACCGGAGACATTCAGACGAGACGGCTTTTGACGCATGGACCCCTCAGTGTGACGTGGCCTCGTCACGGTACGTCACTCTCGCGCGGCCGCGCAAGTGTGGCTTCGGAACCGCCATCGCGGAGGCGACAGTAGCGATGTAGCTGAAAACGCTCGCGAATGCGCGGGCTGAACTTCCAACGTCCGAAGGTCAGCGTGCCCAGAAAGTCCTGGTCGTAGGCGAGCCCGAGTGGCCGGTCCTGGTTCTCTGCGCGGTCAGGATCAGTCCAGGTCCCGAAGAGTCGGTCCCAGATGGTCGTCATGTTCCCGTAGTTCCCGACGCGATCGACGGCGTGGTGGACGAGGTGCTCCTGCGGCGTCGTGAGCCCGAACGCGCGCATGGCCCCGGCGGCGAGACGTCCGGGCCGCGTCACCATCCAGGCGCGCAGGAACGACGAGTGGCTTGTCGTGAGCACGAACGCGTTCAGGACCGCGACCCACTCGAGCGGGCGGAGGTCGCTCAGCGGCGCGCCGAGAACGACCGCGGTCCCTTGCGCCAGGAGCACAGTCACCGCCGCCGTTGGGACGACGGTGAAGACCGAGAAGGGTCGAACGGCGAGCCCGGGGAGCGCGACGAAGACCTCCTTCGGGAGGTGGTGATACTCGTGCGTGAACCAGAAGAGCTGGGTGTGATTGAAGAATCGGTGAACCAGGTAGTCGGCCAGGCCGCCGCCGTAGAAGGCCACCGCCGTGATCGCGACCCATGCCAGCGGCGAGAGTGTGCCCGGTGCCTCCCGCGAGGCGCCGAGGATGCCGCGCACTCCCGAGATGAGTGTCTCCGCCGACGGCGCGAGCAACATCAACGCGCCCTGAATCACCACGAACGCGAGCGTGACCGTCACCAGAAACGCGACGGTCCCAGGACGCACTCGTTCATCGTCGTGCCGCGCGCTTTTCGACTGCACTCGCTCCACGAGGTCGAGCGACGCGAAGGTGACTTGAATGGTCCCGATCGCGGCGAGGAGGAAGCCCTCGTTCATTCGAAGTCACCGAGCTCGCAGAGACGACCGCCGTCACCCCGTGCACTCGTCGTGAGCTCCGGTATGAAGCCGGCCCTTGAGACGTGCGCCATGTTCACCGGCGTCGGGGGGCCGTCCAGGTCCCCCACGGAGGCCCTAGATCGTTGCTTCGATTGAGAAAGTCGCCCACGAGCGCGATTGTAAGCGCTAGTGCAGTCTACGCAAGCACGGGTCCGGGAGCGGATTCGCTACGTCTTGAGCGTCGGCGGAGCGCCGCTGGCCAGCATCGGCGCCGGCTCGTCGGTATCACCTGACCCCGGCGGGAAGGGAGCTGGAATACGCTTCTCGAAGTCGAGCCAGATTCGCTTGTCGTCACGGCAGTCGTACGAGCGACAGATGGCGGGTCGATTCTCGTAGACCGTGCACGCACGGGTGGTCTCGCAGCTATGGGTGCAGTAGCCGTCGGACGGGCGCTGGGCGATGACATAGGGGCGACCGTAGTCCCAACTGATGACACGCTCGTCGAGATCCTGGAAGGAGAGCGGGAACGAGAGAGTGCAGCAGCGGCCCTTGCAGATGGGGTGTAGCGCCTTGCAGTCGACGTCCGGGAGGTTCTCGAGCGCGTACTTGTCGACGGAGGCCGCGACCTGGACGTGGGCCTTCTCCTGATTCCGTTCCGCCTCACGCGTGCGTGCACGTTCTCGACGCGCGTCGAGGCTGCGCAGGTCGATGAGCCCACGTGAGACCAGCTCCTCGAGGAGCGCGTCGTAACGCACCGTCTGGTCGGTGAGGTCGAAGCGAGTCTGCATCCCCATGACGTGCAGGAAGCGCAGCCCGCTGTCGAGGTCGTCTTTGGTCGGCGTGCTCATG
>JADMJS010000022.1 GCA_018780435.1 Myxococcales bacterium | reverse complement strand
TGGCAGGTCGTCTGGAACGTCGCCCCAGCCCTCCACACCCCACTCATGAGCGTCACCAACGCCATCAGCGGCATCATCATCGTGGGCGGCATGCTTCAAGCCAAAGGGGCGCTCTTCGACCCCGCCACGCTGCTCGGCGGGCTCGCCGTATTGCTCGCCACCATCAACATCGCGGGCGGCTTTGTCGTCACCGAGCGCATGTTGCGGATGTTCAGGAAGTAGGCCCCCGATGGAACACCTCCTCCTCTCGGTCGCCTACATCACCTCGGCGATCCTCTTCATCCTCAGCCTGCGAGGGCTCTCGAGCCAAGTCACCGCCCGGCAAGGCAACCTCTACGGGGTCGCCGGGATGGTCATCGCCCTCATGGCGACGACCCTGACCGACGCGGTCGAAGTCTACTCACTCCTCGCCCTCGCCATCGGCGGCGGGGCGGTGCTCGGCATCGTCCTCGCGCGTCGCGTCGCGATGACGGCGATGCCCGAGCTCGTCGCGCTGCTCCACAGCTTCGTCGGCGCGGCCGCGGTCCTCGTCGGGGTCGCGAGCTATCTCGGCGACCACGGGGACCACTCTCGCACCATTTTGCTGGTCGAGATCGGGCTCGACGTCTTCATCGGGTCTGTGACCTTCACCGGCTCTATCGTCGCCTACCTGAAGCTCAAGGGTTCGTTGTCCGGAAAGCCGCTCCTGCTCCCGGCGCGCCACCTGTTGAACCTCGGGCTGGTCGTCACCAGCGTCGCGCTGATGGTTCCGTTCGTGAAGGGCGACGGCACGTCGGGTCTCTGGGCCTTGCTCGGGGTCACGGCGCTCGCGTCGGTGCTCGGCGTACACCTCGTCGCCGCCATCGGTGGGGCCGACATGCCCGTCGTGGTCTCGATGCTCAACTCGTACTCGGGCTGGACCGCGTCCGCGGCCGGCTTCATGCTCTCGAACGACCTCCTCATCATCACGGGTGCGCTCGTGGGATCGAGCGGCGCGATCTTGTCCGCGATCATGTGCAAGGCGATGAACCGGTCCATCTGGAACGTCATCTTCGGTGGTTTCGGTGCGACCCCGCCGGCGGGCAGCGCCACGGCGCCGGCCATCGAAGGCAGCATGCAGGAGATCTCGCTCGACGCGACCGTCGACGCGCTCCTCGCCGCTCGCGAGGTCGTCGTGGTTCCCGGTTACGGCATGGCCGTCGCCCGGGCGCAACATGCGGTCCACGAAATGACGCGTATCCTCGGGGCACGAAAGACGCGGGTCCGCTTCGCGATTCACCCCGTCGCCGGCCGGCTTCCCGGGCACATGAACGTGCTCCTGGCCGAAGCCAACGTCCCGTACGACCTCGTGCTCGAGATGGACGAGATCAACGAGGATCTCGGCAAGACGGACGTCGTCCTCGTGCTCGGCGCCAACGACATCGTGAACCCGAGCGCCGAGACCGACCCCACGAGCCCGATCGCCGGCATGCCCGTGCTGCGGGTCTGGAATGCCGCGCTCACCGTGGTCAGCAAGCGGGGCAAGTCGGCGGGCTACGCTGGCGTCGATAACCCTCTGTTCTACATGGAGAAGACGCGCATGCTCTTCGGCGACGCGCGGGAGCGTATGGAGGCGCTGGTCGCCGCCCTCCGGACACGGACGGCCGAATAGGTCGAACGCTCGCGGCCGAGCGCATCGCCCTTCCGAACGGCTGACTGCGCCACCGGAAATGAAAAGCCTTTGAAGTTGGGCGCCACGCAGCGCTATAAAGCGCCGCTTCCTTGCGGGGAGGGAGTCGTACGCCTACCCCGCCACCTGTGCGCTCGCGTCCCCTGCCCTATTGGAGCACCGCATGCCCTCCTCGAGACGACTCCTTTGGCTCCCCTTGGTCCTGGCGTTCACCGTCGCCGCCTGCACGACGTCAGGCCGCAAGAAGAAGGATGACGGCACGGACGGCTCCGATGGCACCGACGGCACGGACGGCGTGGTCGCCACGTGCGACAACGGCACGCTCGATCCCGACGAGACCGACGTCGACTGCGGCGGCGCCTGCGGCGAGTGCGCCGACGGCAAGAGCTGCGCAGTCAACGGGGACTGCAAGTCCGGCACCTGTGGCGTGACCTACGTCTGCCTGAGCTCGGCCTGCGGCAATGGCGAGCTCGATCCGCCGGAGACCAAGATCGACTGTGGCGGCGATTGCCCGCTCTGTCTCGGCGACGGGTGCAGCGCCAACGACCAGTGCCAGTCCGGCTTCTGCGACAGCGCTGGGACCTGCGCGATCCCCTCCTGCACGGACGGGATCAAGAACGGCGCCGAGACCGGTGTCGACTGTGGCGCCGGCGACTGTAGCCCGTGCACCGATGGGCAAGGGTGCCTGACGGCCGCGAACTGCGCGTCCGGCTTCTGCAATCAAGGCAAGAAGTGCGCGACGCCGTCCTGCACCGACGTCGAGAAGAACGCGGACGAGACGGACGTCGACTGCGGCGGGAGCTGCGATCCGTGTGCGGATGGCAAGGCGTGCGCGGATAAGGACGACTGCGAGTCGGGCAAGTGCAATGACGGCAAGTGTGCCGCCCTGGCCGGGACGTGCGCCGACGGTCAGAAGAACGGCGATGAGACGGACCTCGACTGCGGGGGCGGTTGCGACGGCTGCGGCTTCGACAAGGACTGCAAAGGGCCGGGCGACTGCAAGTCGGGCATCTGCAACGCTGGCAAGTGCTCGCCGCCAGCCTCGTGTTCGGACGGTGACCAGTCGCCCGGCGAGACCGACGTCGATTGCGGTGGCTCCGACTGTCCCGGGTGTGCGCTCGGCCAGATCTGCAAGTCGTATACGGACTGCCTGTCGGTCGCCTGTGGCCAGGGCCGTTGTGTCGAGCCGGCGTGCCCCGACGAGGTCCTGAACGGGGACGAGACGGACGTCGACTGTGGCGGCCCCGAGTGCCCTGCCTGCGGTGATGGGAAGCAGTGCAGCATCGGAACCGACTGCGAGGGCGGGAACTGCACGGGGGGCTACTGCGGGAGCTGCACCGACGGGAAGAAGAACGGCAACGAGTCCGACGTCGACTGTGGCGGCGCCTGCGAACTTTGCGCGCTCGAGAAGGCCTGCCAGTCCGACGCGGACTGTGCCAGCAACATCTGCGACGCGTCGACATGCGTGAGCTGCACGGACGGCAAGCAGAACGGCGGCGAGACCGACGTCGATTGCGGCGGGTCGGACTGCGACCCGTGCACCGACGGTGACACGTGCAAGGGGGCGTCGGACTGCCAGAACGGGGCCTGTGGCGCCGACAAGACCTGCTGCACGCCAAACGCGTGTGGGTCGTGCGGTGCGCCGCCGGCCGAGACGTGCAACGGCAAGGATGACGACTGCGATAGCGGTACCGACGAGGAGCTCACGGCCGAGCCGTGTGCGAACCAGAAGGGCGCCTGTTCGGGGAGCAAGGCCACCTGCACAGGATCGGGCGGCTGGAAGTGCAGCGCCGAGAACTACACATCGCCGGAGTATCAGGGCACGGAGACGACCTGCGACAAAGTCGACAACGACTGCGACGGTCAGACGGACGAAGGCTCGTGCACGGCGTGCGGTGCGGCGGTGACCAAGATGACAGGGCTCGAGACCTTCCAGGACGTGGAGATCGGCTACGAGTGGTTCGCCGTGGTCCAGGACAAGCCGGTTGGCGCGCTGTCGGCCTACGACACGCAGTCCTTTGACCGGAACGCGTACATCGTCACGTCCGAAGGCATCGACGCCGTTCTGAACGACGTGATCAATGGTCCTGGCCTGGCGAGCGACGGTTCCAAGCTCTACATGGCGCTCCGCCAGACGCTCTCGTTCAGCAACTACTACATGGTCGGCATCGTCGGCGCGTTCAACTTCGACGACTGGCTGACGCTCGAGTCGGACATCCCGGAGGGCAGTCACATGAGCCCGGTGGCGGTCGGGGACGGCAAGCTCGCCGCCGCACACGTCCAAGGCCCCGGTTATCAGCTCATCGGTGACAAGTCGGACGGCCTCACCTTCGACGCGGGTTGGGACCACATCACGCTGTCGTCGGGCTTCGACAGCGCTGTCCACGTCAAGATCGATGACGCGGGTCTCGTTCACTACCTGTTCCGGGTTGCGCCGGGCGCCGAAGGCGACCTCGTCTACCGAAACTGGGACAGCGGCGACGTGGAGATCGCGACGATGGTCGGGGTCCCGGACCTCGCCGTGAGCGGCGCGGGCGACGTGTTCGCCGTTTACCTGAAGTCGAAGACCGTCACCCTCCACGCGAAGGACGCCGAGAACGAGGAGTTCGACACCCCAGTGACGATCGCGTCGAACATCTCGTCGCAGAACGTCGCGGTCGACGTCGGGCCTGACGGCCTCGTCTATGTGGCGTGGGTCGAGAGCGCCTTCAAAGTGGGGCTCGCTCGCTACAACCCGGCGACCAAGAAGGTCGAGACCTTCGGTGCCAAGACGCTGGGCGCGGGCTCGGACATGGTGTCGCGCCTTGAGATCGAAGTCGAGCCGGGTGGCCTCATCCACATCGGGACGTGGATGAACCGCATCGACACCGACACCTTCTACTTCGCCACGACCTGCAAGGGCTACACGGGCGAAACCGCGTGCACCCCGAGCTGCTCGGGCAAGACATGCGGCGACAACGGCTGCGGCGGTACCTGCGGCACCTGCACCGGCGGCAAGACCTGCAACGTCTCGGGGCAATGCGTCTCGACGTGCACTCCGAGCTGCTCCGGCAAGTCCTGTGGCGACAACGGCTGTGGCGGCACCTGCGGCAGCTGCACCGGCGGCAAGACGTGTAACGCGTCCGGCCAATGCGTCGCTGCGACGGGCCTCTACGGTGTGCCGGCCGGTTGCATCCTGCAGTCTTATGGCTGCAACCCCGTGACGAACCAGAACTGCCCGGCGGGCTCGGCCTGCGACCAAGACGCGAACGGCAACTTCATTTGTTATGGGCCGCCGAACGACGTCCCGATGGGCGGGAGCTGCGACAACCAGACCAAGTTCTGCCAAGGCGGCGCGTCGTGCTACATGAACGTCTGCACGCCCTACTGCTGTTCGAACACCGACTGCACGGGCGGCAAGTCCTGCACGCCGCTCTTCACCGAAGGCACCATCGGCATCTGCATCTAGCGGCGCCTGGCCGCGTCAGAATCGCCAGAAGACGTCGATGACCGGCCAGAGGCAGGGGGTGTTCCAGCTACTCGGGCACGCGCTCACGACGCCCGATTCGAGCTCGAGCGGGAAGTCGCCGTACGCGAGGCCCGCGGCGAGGTGGAGCGCGCCCCACGAGTGGACGTACGCGAGGCTCGCGTTCACGCCCTTGACGGCGTAGATGCGGCCGAATTGGAACCCGCCTTGTAGTTGCAGTAACGACGAGGGCCCGATGACCCAGTCGACGACGAAGCTCCAGTCGAAGTCGTCGTCGTCGGGTCCGAAGTCGCGCTGGTAGCCGACCTTCCCCGTGAGCAACCAAGAGCCGAGCGCCAACGTCGAGCTGACGCCGAAGTCGATGTGGCCGGCCGGTCGCCGGATATCCTCGACCGTGACGCCATCGGGTGTCACGGCCACCGCGCCACCGAACACGGCAGCGATCCGGACTGGCTCTTCGTCGTAGACGCGAAATCGAAAGGACCCGTTCGGGGCCAGGAGCGCCCAGCTCACGGGATGGATGAACACGGTGAGCGAGTCGTTGATGCCGTAGGCGAGCGGCGACAGGACGCCGATGACGATCTCGCCCTGTTCCAGCGTCTGTGCGGTGCCGAGGATGACTTCGCTCGGCGGGTCGAAGCCCGCGCGGGCCGCTGGCGCCTGCAGGAGGGCGCCGACGAGCGTCGCCCAACACCCCAGCACGACGACGCCGCGTTGGCGCATCATCGCGCTTGTCTCAAGACCTCGTAGAGGACGATGGAGACGGCGTTGGCGAGGTTCAGACTGCGGATGTTCTCGCCGTGCGGCACATTGAGGAGGCTGCCCTGGTATCTGGCGACGAGCTCCGGAGGCAGCCCGTCGGCTTCGCGCCCGAAGACCAGCAGGTCATCCGGGCCGTAGTTCACGTCCCAGTACGTCTTCTCCGCGCGCGCGCTGAAGCAGAGCACGCGGCTCGTGGGGAACGCGGCGAGCACGTCCTCCCACGAGTCATGGACGGTGAGCTTGATGAAGGGCCAGTAGTCGAGCCCCGCGCGCTTCAAGTACTTGTCGTCGAGGGAGAAGCCGAGGGGCTTCACGAGGTGAAGCTCCACGTCGTGGCCGGCACACAATCGACCGACGTTGCCCGTATTCTGCGGTATCTCAGGGTGAACGAGGACGATGCGGACCATCAGGGCGCCTTGGCACCGTCGGGCGGGAGCCCGTGTCCGGGCGCGAGCAGGCGCTCGCGGTAGGCCTCGAACTCGAAGCGCGTCGAGTGTTTGGGGTTGTGGCACGTCTTGCAGGTGCTCTCGGTGGGCGACCGCTGAATCAGCGTGACGTCGCCCGTCTCGGCATGTGCACTACCCGGGCCGTGACAGCTCTCGCACTGCACGTCCTTCAGGCCAGCGAGCGCCTTCAGCGACGAACCGCCGGGCCGCATGAAGCCGGTCACGTGACAGGAGACGCAGTAGATATCGAACGTCTTCTTGTCATTCTCGATGGTCTCCCACGCGAGGAAGTGCTGGTCCTTCTCGTACCAGGCTCGAGTCGCCTCATGGCACTCGTAGCACTTGTCGACGCCGACGTAGGTGGGTTGTCCCGCGACGGGCGGAATGGGATCGCCGGCCGCCTTTAGATTCACGGCCTCCAGGTCGGCGTCGAAGCGGTCCATGATCGATGCGACGGCCGCGTCCCGCGGCAGGTCCCAGTTCACGGGCGTGAGGGTGTAGCGAAGCTGACCGGTCGTGGTGGACGGGGCTTCGGGATCATAGAGCGAGAGCCCATCGCCGGCGAGGTCGATGTCGATACGCCCCACCTGCCCGCCCTGAACGAAGGACTGAAGGACGAAGGTCGGGCGCGGCTCCGGGCCGATCGACTCCACTTCATCGGTGACGACGGCGTCGAGCCCCTGCCCGGCCGCGACCATGACGTCCACGCCGAGGCCGCCCCGAGCGAGGCGTTTGGCGGCCCGGAGTCCGAGCGAGCTCAACGCGATAACGACGTGGGCACCTTTGGCTCGCAGCGCCTGGGACTCGGCCTGGGCCGCCTCGAGCGGGTCCGTCGCTCCCGCCGCGCCGCCCGGGACGAGGCCGATGATACCGACCTTGAGCGGCCCCGCGTCGAGCAGCAACGACCGCTTCACGTGGGCTCCCCAAGGCGCCGAGGGTGGCGCGTTGGTCACGATGACCGGCACCGACAGCGTCGGGAGGGCTTCAGCGAGCCACTCCGGCTGCTGGAGGTCGTTCGGCCCAAGGCCGACCGCGTCCACTCGCATCGACGCGAGCGCGCCGGCAAACGCGCTGAGGCGCCGATCGATCTGGGCGCGGAGGACGTCCGGGATCCCTTCGTCGTCGAGCAGAAGGTCGCCGGCGTGTAGGACCAGCCCGGTCGGAGTGGCCTCACGCGCCCGCCGCAACACCTCGGCAACCCGGTCGAGCCCTCCGCGGCGCAGGTCGGGGGAGCAGCCACACGGCTTGAGTGTGCCGCGCAGGTCCGCGAAGACGAAGAGAGTCCCCTTCGGCTCCGCCGCCTGGACAGGGTCGACGGGGCCGGTGCGGCCGCAGGCGCTCACGGCCACGCCGAGCAGTATCAGCAGGGCGAGCGCACCTGGCCGAAAGGAAGGTCGGGCGCCCATGGGGGTCACTACCTCTGGATGGTGAAGCTGTTGCAGTTACCGATCGTCTCGATGGCCGCAGCGGTCTTGGCCTTGGCGCGGGTCGGATAGACGTTGGTCACGGCGAAGGTCTGCCCACAGAGGCTGCCCCGCTTGCCGACCTTCACGCCGTGCCGATCGCCGCGGTTCAGGTAGAGGACGGTGCCGTCCGGCGCGCGGACGGTCGACGTGACCGTCCCGGTGATGGGGCCCGTCGGGTCGGTCTCGGCGGCGACAGGGACGCACTTGGCACTAGCCGCGTCGCACTTCTCGTTGGCCGCACACGGCGGGCACTTGGGGGCACCACCGAGGGGGACACACTTGCCCGACTGGCACAGCTCGCCCGGCTTGCAGCCTCCCGCGCAGGTCTTCGGGGCGACGGCCACGCACTGCCCGTTGCGCCGGTTGCAGGAGTAGCCCGACTTACACGTCGGTCGGCACTCCTTCAGTACCTTGACGCACTCTCCCGACGCCGCTTCACACTGGTAGCCGCGCTTCTTCTGGCAGCCGTCGTCGCATTGGTACTTGCACTCGCCTTCGTCGCAGAGGAAGCCGGCGTCCTCGTCGCACTCGGGGTCGCACTCCTTCTTGGCCTTCCTGCACTCGCCTTCGACGCACTCTTCGTCGTCGTCACAACGGGCGCAGGGGTCGACCGCCTTGAAGGACACCTGCGCGCTGTAGGCGTAGTCGCCTTCGGTGATCTTGAACTCGAGGTAGTAGGGCTTCTGGGCCTTCACTTCGACGTCGAAGTTGTACTTGAAGATCGAGGGATCGACGCTCTTTTGGTCCAGGACCTGACCCTCGCCGTTGTACAGGACGATGGTGCCTTTGAGGTCGTGCTTCTCGAAGGCGGTGCCGAGGCGGTACTCGATCGAGGCCAACGAGTCCTTGAAGTACTTGATCTCCTTGCAGTCCGACGTGTCGCCGGTCTTCTGGGAGAGCTCGTCCTTCACGGCGACGCCGAAGGGCAGCGGCTTGGCCTTGCTACAGAGATCGTCGTCGTCGGTGTACTTGAACGGTGTGCAGGCGGAACCGAACGCCATCGCCATCAAGGTCCAGCCAAGAAGTCGCTTCCCCACTCGTCGCATCCCGAGCCCTACCGTCCCGCACATGGTTCCCTCACTTTCCTGAACGTCTCGATGGGCATCGGCTGAGCCGCCATCGTCTCCCGTGTGACGAGGCGGCGTGCTCCGTCACCACTGCCGTGAGCCCTCTCGTGACTCGGAGGAGTAACGTAACATCCACGCGGGGATGTTCCAACAAGCGTGGGGGCGGTCGCCCCGCCCAAGGGCGCTCCCGTCCCGCGACTTGCCTTCTCGAAGCACGAGCGTCAGAACCAGAGCGACGCTGCGGTCGAACGGCCGGGAGTGGCATTGTGACGACGAGGGCGTAGACGATGAGACGAGTCGAGAAGAGCCGGGCATGCGCCGTGCTCACCACCGCGCTGCTGACATACGGGATGCTGCCTGGATGCCGGCGTTCGGACGAGGGCGCCCCTTCTGCGCCCGCCGGCAGCCCGCCCTCCTTGTCCGAAGGATCGCCGTCCGAAGGATCGCCGCCCCCCGGAGCGCCCGTGGCAGCCGCAGGACGAGTGGGCCAGGCGGCCGGTCTCGAGCGCCTTGCGATGCGCGCCATTGACGTGACCTCTGCTGGAGAACGACCGGTGGACCTCGGCGAGAAGCTCGACGCGATCCTGAACGTGGGGAGCGCCCAGGCGGGCTTCGTCCGCGCCGACGACGGCAACCCGACGGATGTCGAGGTCCACTATGGACTCGCGACGCGGGACGGGAAGCTGGACCCGAGAGCTGAGCGCGGCCTCCTCGTCTATGGCGCCCGGGTGCGTGTGAGAGTGGCCGATGACGATGGGCTCTTCGAGATCGTGGAAGGCGGCAACGTCGGCGAAGCGCCTTTCGTGCGCGCCGCGCTCCCTGACCTCGCCGCGGCGTTCGCGTCGGTCCTCGAAGGCAGCGTCGCGTCGGCGCTGCGTGACGTGGCGATGCAGCTTCAGTATCGCAGCGCCAGTGAAGCGGACGCGGTCAAGGGGCTGAGTTCGAGCTTCACGGAGGAGCGCTGCTCGTCGGCCCGCCGTCTGGCGGAGCTCGGCGCCCATTCCCGGGTGCCGGAGCTGCTCCGCCTCGCGGACGAAGCCACGGGCGTCGAGCTCGGTGTGCTCGCCACGGCGCTCGGTCGTCTCGGGGACGCGGCCGTGGTCGCGCCGTTGCTGAAGCGAGTCGGGACGGCGTCGCCGTCGGTCGCGATGGCCATCGTCGATGCCCTGTCGTCGCTCGACGCGCCGGAGGCCCGGGCGGCGCTGGAGAAGGTCGCGGTGAACCATCCGGACCCGGTCGTGCGTTCAGCGGCGCGGCAGGCGCTCCTCACGGCCGAGTAGACGGCCGAATTGGGCAGAAACATCGGGCTTTACAGGCGTTTCCGCCTCCGCTAGAACGCGCGCCTCCACTCGAACCCCGCTCGTGAGCGCCACCCGGGGTCGAGCCCGCTTCGACCTGTGACCCCGAGAGGACACGCCATGCGAACCTCGCTCCTGCTCATCCTCGCCGTTCTGACCGTGGGTACGGCCCACGCGACGCCTCCCACGGCCGACGACCACGCTCGGGCCGGCGCCGAGGCTCTCGCCAAGAAGAAGGCGAACGTCGCGCTCGTCGAGTTCGTGCTCGCGTTCGCCGCCGACTCGCGCCCGGAGCGGCTGCTCGGCGTCGCGCAAGCCCTCGAAGCCAGCAAGCAGAAAGCCGCCGCGATCGAGCTCTACGAGCGCGTCCTCGCGACCGGGCAAGGCGTCACGGCCGCGACGGCCCAAGAGCGGCTCATTGCGCTCGGCGCCATGAAGCCGGTCGCGCCGACCACGCTGAGCCTCACCGTCATGCCCCCAGGCGCGGAAGTCTTCCTGGACGGTGCCGCGGTAGGGCGCGCGCCGCTCGGCGTCCAGACGATCGTGCCAGGCACTCACCGGATCGAGCTCAGGCTACCGGGTTATCAGGCGTTCGCTCAGGAGATCCTGGCCGCAGCAGGTCAGCAGATCGCGCTCGTGGTCACGCTCGTCCCCGGCGCGTCGGGGACGGCCCCGGTCACCGCCCCCCCCGTGACGGCGCCCCCGGTTACGGCTCCCGTGGCGGCCCCACCCTCCCTCACGCCCGCTGTGCCGGCCGCATCGACGGGGCTCGCGGGGGCCTGGTTCGGCGCCGCCTACTCCGAGAACACGGCGCGCCAGAAACGCTCGCTCACCATGAAGCTCGCAGGCCAAGGCCAACAAGTGACGGGCGAACTCTTCCTCACGAGCACGACGTTGCTCCCCGCCCACAAGCGCGCGCAGTGTGCCGGCGCGACCGAGCTGACCACCACGACCCGCTTCCGGGCCCGCTACAGCGGCTCGGCCGAGACGGGCACTCTCTACGCAGAGGCGCCTGCGATCGCCGCGTGTAGCTGCGAGGGCCACTGCTCGGCCGAAGACGGCTTCTCCCTAGCGATCCGCCTCTCGCCGCGTGGCTCCGTGATGGCTGGGGAGGATTACTTCTTTCAGCGTTACGATGGTGGCGCGGTCCCAGCGTTGATCGCACGCTCCCTCGACGGCGGCGCGATGGCGGGCTCGTGGACGGTTCACGTGTCCGGAGTCGCGGGCCGCGGCAAGGCGACACTGAAGGGGGCCGCGGGTGAACTGGGTGGCTCGATGACGCTCGCGCGGTCGGTGCAAATCCAGAGCTGGCGAAAGAACGAGTGCGGCGGCAAAGACACGGCTGACGCTACCTTCCGCTACAAGGTGAGCGGCGATGGTGACACCGCCATCGACCTCGAGTTCAAGGGCGACAAGTGGGAGACGTGCTCGTGCGCCGAGGGTGCGTGCGCGTCGGCCGCCGCTGCGGCCGGCATCGACGACGAGACCGCTTACTGGACGCTTGACGGCAACCACATCGTCGGGTCGAAGGTGCTCCTCGTCCGCGACTGATCTCCTCGGACCTTCCGGACCGTGTCACCGGTCCCCATCGGGCAGAGTAACCGGATGACATCGGCGGCGCGTTCGCGGTAGCGTTGCCTCACCATGGTCGTACGCTCCCATCTCGCTCTACGCTCGCTCATCATTGTAACGACTGCCCTGACCATCGCCGGATGCGGCGACGAGCTCGAGGCGGGTAGCACGTTCATCTCGGACATCGGCGCCGAGGGCGGCGACGACGACGTCTTGGTCGACGGCGACGACGACAGCACGCCCGGCGCAGGCGCCGATGTGCGGGGCGATGCGGTCGATGGCGACGAGCCCGACGCGCTCCTTGAGAGTGAGACCACTCTCGAAGACGACATCGCCGAGAAGGCAGACGCCCACTCGGATGGTGACGCGGGCAGCATTCAGGAAGGCGACGCGACGAATGAAGACACGCTCCCCCCGGAGCCGATTTGCCCGGTAGGGCTCGTGGGCTGCATCGAAGGCGACCGCCTGGTGTGTAACGACGACGGCTCCGCTTTCGAACGTATCGAGTGTGAGACCGGTCATTGCCTCGACGGCCAGTGCGTCGCGTGTTCGGTCGACGCGGACTGCGACACCGGCTTCGGGTGCGACGCCGGGGCGTGCCTCGCACCGCCATTGGCCATCACCACGGCTGTGCTCCCGACCGGCCAGGTCGGGGCGCCCTACTCGATCGCCATCACGGCCACCGGTGGCGTGCCGCCTTACCTCTTCGCCGCGAGTGATCCTCCGTCGGGGCTCACCTTCTCCGCGGACGGCGTGCTCTCCGGGATCCCAGACGCGGCGTCCGACGTCGAATGGGAAGTGCAGGTCAAAGACGACGACGGCGCGACCGACGCACGGGTCTTCGTTATCGAGGTGGTCGACGCCAAGCTCGTGATCACGACGGCCTCGCCGCTCCCCAAGGCCATCGAAGGTGAGCCGTACTCGGCTCAGCTCGGCGCGAGCGGCGGTGTGACGCCGTACTACTGGGGCATCAAGTCCGGCGCGCTCCCGCCGGGGATCGCCTTCGGCGCTGGCGGCCTCATCTCGGGCATCCCGACTGAAGGGGGCACCTTCTCCTTCACGGTCAAGGCGCTCGACGACGGCGCGCCGACGGCGACGGCCGAGAAGCTCTTCGAGCTGCCTGTCGGTCTCGCGCCGCTGGAGATCATCGGTGAGCAAGAGGTCAACCTCTTCGTCACCAAGCTCATCACGATGCCCGTCATCATCGTCACGCCGGCGTTCCCGGTCCCGTACAACCAGAAGCTCACGGCCAAGGGCGGCAAGAAGCCCTACACGTGGGCCGAAGAGCCGCTCCCCGGCCTCGTCGCGGGCCTCATCCCCGGCGGTGGGGGCCTCCCGGAGGGCCTCTCCCTGGCAGCGGACGGGACCGTGAGCGGCGGCGTCACCGATCCGTCACTCGTCGCCAACGTGACCATTCCGTTCACGCAGATCACGCTCAGCGGCTTCTTCTTTCAGGCTCGCGTGAGCGACAGTCAGGACCCGGCCGAGTCGAAGACGGCGCTATTCATCCTCCCAACCGTGCCCATCGGGAATTGACCGCGGAGCCGCCTCGGCGTGAGCGCTCCCAATCGCGTGATGGTCGAAGAGCTTCTCGTCGAGGAGATGCGACGGCCGGATGTTCGCCATCGCGTTCATGAGGCTCGCCGAGAGGCCCGGGATCTCCTTCTCGAGCTCGTGGACGAGTCGTCCGACGCGGTCGCGCTTGAGGTCCCGGCCGCGCCCGCACAAGGTGCAGGGCACGATCGGGAAGGCCATCGCGTTCGAGAACTCGATGATGGTGGCCTCCGAGACCTCCGCGAGGGGCCGAATCACGATCACGTCGCCCGCGTCATTTAGGAGCTTCGGCGGCATCGTCGCCATCATGCCGGCGTAGAAGAGGTTCAGGAGCAGGGTCTCGATGAGGTCCTCTCGGTGGTGCCCAAGAGCGACCTTGTTGCAGCCGTGCCGCCGCGCCGCGTCGTAGAGGATGCCGCGCCGCAGCCGCGAGCAGAGCGAACACGGCGTCTGACCCACGGGCACCTTCTCTGTCACGATGTTGTAGGTGTCCTCGCGCTCGATCGCCCACGGGACGTCGAGGGTCTCGAGGTGCTCCCGGATGCGGTGCACCGGGAAGGACGGGTGGCCCTGATCGAGGTGGAAGGCCAGGATCTCGAAGTGAAACGGCGCGATGCGTTGCGCCCGCATCAACATGTGCAGGAGGGTGTAGCTGTCCTTGCCACCCGAGATACCCACCATCACGCGGTCGCCCTCGCCGAAGAGGCCGAGCCGGACGTTGAGCTCCGTCATCGCCTTCCCGATCTTCCGCTCGAGGCGGTCGGGGTGATCGGCGACGTGGGACGACGGAACCGCTTGGGCGCTGGGACCCTCGGGGGAGACGGAATGGACGGGAATTCGTGAGCTCATCGGGGCCGGGAGCCTAGAGAGCGGCTCCGCGGGCGTCAACGTCGATCGTCGGCTGGCGCTCTCGGCCGCACGGACGGCGGCCGGGCCACTACAGCCGGCAGGATCCAACCGCGGGGTCGCAGATGAAGCCGGGAGCGCAGTCGGCGTAGCTAAGGCAGGCGCCCGCGCGGCAGGTGTTGCCGTCGCAGTACTCGCCGTTCAGGCAGTCGCGCTCGTCGCGGCAGAACGGCGTGTTGGCGCAGATGCCGTTGGCAGCGCAGTAGGTACCGGGGGCGCACTCGGCGTTGGTCGTACACCGGGCGTCCTCGTAGCAGTAGCCGTTGCCCGCGCAGTAGGCTCCCGCCGCCCCAGCGTTGCAGTCGATGTCCTGAGTGCAGGTCCCGATGAGCCCACAGAGACCGCTGGCCGAGCAGCTATAGCCGTAGGGGCATTGAGAGTGGACCTGGCAGCCCGTCTCCTCGTAGCAGAAGTGGTTGGCCGCGCAGTAGTAGCCGAGGCCGCAGTCGACGTCCGAGAAGCACTCGACCGTAAGCACGCAGAGGCCGCTGACGTCACAGGCGTATCCGACCGGGCAGTCGACGTCGTAGTAACATCCCGAGACCGGGAGGCAGCTCCCGTCGAGCTCGCAGTAGGTGCCGTTGATGCAGTCGAGATCGCTTCGACACCCGTCGTAGTACCGGCAGATGCCCGTGGCGCCACAGTACTTGTCGTAGGGGCAGTCCGAGTCGAAGTAACACGGCTGGAGGATGCCCGCCGGGCTCTCGGTCCAGAAGCAGCCGGCGCTCGGCAGGATGAGAACGATTGGCGCCAAGCGAAGCAGTTGGAGTGCAGCGTGCATGTGACCCATGATTTTTCCGACGGCCTCAGAAGTCAACGTCTACTCGAATTCGACTGCCACCATGACCCGAGTCATCGCGTAGTTCTAGAGTGTACGCGTCGCGGGGAGAGCGCGCGAGGCGTCTTGCGTCGGACGACGAGCAACGGCCGATCTTCAACTCCGTACGCGCCCCGCGCCCACTTTTCCGAGTTCCGGGCGGCGACGCCCGCCCCGTCGCGGAGCGGCTGCACACCGGGCGTCGACGTGGTAGCGTCGGGGCGATGAACGCGCCCGAGACCCTCACCACTCTGTCTCCTCGCCCGAAGCGGCGACTCTTCATCGGGATCGGCGGCACCCTGGTGGCCACGACGGTCACGGCGGTCGTCCTCGCCAAAGCCCTGGTCTCCGACCTCATGTCGGGCGACCTGAAGCCGCCGTCACTCGTCTTGGCCCAGCTCGACGCGGCCGCCCGAGACGGGCGCTGGGACGACGCCGATGCGTTCGTGGACTTCGAGGCACCATCGCGCGCGTTGGTGCCTGACCTGTGGGACGCCGCCGATGCAGCCTCGCGCGACAAGATGGTGCAGTTCCTCAGGTCCCTGTTCCGCCAGACCTGGCAGAAATACCACGGCCGACGGGCCATGGCAGCGGGCACCCACTTCGAGGCCACGCGTATTCAGCCGAGTCTCGTGGTCGTGGAGAACGTCGGCTTCGACTCGGAAGGCGAAGAGGCCCTGCGTTACACCTTCGAGGCGCGCCCGGAAGGTCACCGCGTGGTCAATCGCCGCCCTCGGATCAAGCGGCAGCTCAACAACCCAAACCAGACCATCAAGTCGGTGAGGGGGCGCATCGAGACCCAGCTCGGTCGACCACCGACGCTCGCGGAGTTCGTCTCCAATGCGCCGTCGTGGCTTGAGCGTGTACGCGCCCGGAAGATAGAGGTCACCCCGGAGATGCTCGGCCAGTAGCGAGCTCGAGCCGGGGGACTCGGGGCCACCGACGCTCACGGAGCGCCGATTGCCCCGGTCGGATTTAGCGCGCGCGGTCCGGCGTCTCGCGAAGGCGGCGGAGGAGATGCGCCTTGACGGGGTTTGGTGCCTCGGCTGCAGGTGCTGCCGCGGGCCGCCGCATGGCTTCGAGAGCCATCTGTTCGAGCATCGCGAGCTTGGCCCGCGTCTCGGGGTGCTCCTGGCCCACGAGGCCGAGCGGGGCCCGCGGGTCGGGGCTCGAGCCCGAACGCATGCGCATGACGCGCTCTTGTTCGGCGGTCAGGGTGCCCGCAGGAGCGCGCTCGAGAGCGGCCTTGACGCTGACTTTGGTCTCAACGGTGGTCGTGCTTCGTCTCGTGCTCACAGGTACCTCCCGCGGCGAATCCGCGTGTTCTTGGAGCCTCGTCCAGGCGGTCGCCCGGGCCGTTGCTCGGCGGGCCTGAGGGTCAGGTCCGGTTCCAATTCAGTCTTGCACTCGCCCGACGGCAGGTCCAGGAACCCGAGATCGATCGTGCTGCGATTGCGGCTGGGCGATGCCCACCATCACCGAGAAGGCCGCAACGCCAAAGAGGATACGGCCGGCGGCCCCGCCCTCCAAGAAAGTTTGTCCACTGCGTCAGATCCGATCACTTCTGGTCTGATTTCAGTCACTTGAGAACACATCCCCGCCCGAGACCCACGAGTTCGACACCGTTGCTGGCATACCCAGGGCCCGATGTCTCATTGGCAGGGGCCGTGGGGAGCGATTTTGACAGAATGGCAACGGGAAGCGACCTGGGGCCTTGCCGACGCCGGTCGCAAAACGTTTTCCGCGTTGGCACACCATCTGCAAGGTCAGAAAGAGCCAGCGAAGACACCCTCCTGGCCTCCCTTGCTCCGCATTTCGCCCCTCTCACCCTCTGGGCCCCCCGGCCCAGAGGGTGAACCTTTTTAAGGGCCTGGAAAGCGAAGCCGTCCACACACGGTCGACGTCAATGATGCGGCTGGAACTGCCACTGAAAAGCGGCACCCAGGATCCCGGCGCGTTCGCCGAGAGTGCCGACACGCACGTCCACGCCCGCCGCGATCTCGGGGAAGCAGGCCCCGCGGAGGGCCGCCAATGCCGTCTCCGCCATGAGGTCCCATGTGTGGGCGACGCCGCCCGCGAGGACGACGGTCTTGACGTCGAAGATGTTGAGCAGGCTCCCGAGCCCGCGCCCGAACGGTCCCGCGACGGCCTGAAAACACGCGAGAGCCTTGGGATCGCCGGCACGGGCACGGGTGGCGAGCTGCTCGGGGAGGTCGGCCGCCTCGGCGTCGACCCCGTCGATGGGGCCGTGGGCGCGGACTTGAAGCCGAAGGCCGTTCACGGACGGGTACATCTCCAAGCAGCCGCGGCTCCCACAGCCACACGGCGGTCCGTTTGGGTCGACGCAGAGGTGGCCCAGCTCACCGGCCATCCCGCGCGCCCCGCGCCAGAGCGCACCGCCTAAGATGATGCCCCCGCCGACGCCCGTGCCGAGGGTCAGCCCGATGAGGTCGCCTCGCCCGGCACCGGCGCCGCGGAGGGCCTCTCCCGCAATGACGCAGTTGGCGTCGTTGTCGAGGACGACCGCGTGTCCGGACTGATCGGACACGCGCCGCTGAATCGGCACGTCTCGCCAGGTCGGAAAGTTGGGCGAGCGGCACACGATCCCGCGCTCGCGATCGATGACGCCGGGCACGCCGAGCCCGACCAACACGGGACGCACCCCGCCACATACCTCCACGATGAGCGAGGCGAGGCGTTGCGCGAGAGCGTCGCCGTCCATGCGAGGGCCGTCTTCGACCCACGCGACGACGTCGCGTACGACCTCATGCCGCTCGTTCACGAGGCCGGCTTTGAGGCGCGTCCCGCCGACGTCGATGCCTACGTAGTGCTTCATGATCGGACTCCTCCCGGCCGCGTCGAGTGCGGGCCCAGACTATCGCGAGCCTGGGCGGCGCGATAGGTCCAGCGGAGAGGAGGGGGAGGAGAGGCGGGCCGAAGCGGGCGGGTGGCCCGCTCCTGACTAGTGCTCGATCTCGAGCTTCCAGCTGTTCAGCTTGCCCGTGTCGCCATAAGCGTCACTGTCGATGACCCAGAGCTCCCAAGCGCCGCCCGACTCCTGGCCGTTGAAGGCCGTGACGTCGAAGGTCTTCTTGAGCTCGGTGGCGTCGCCGCCTTCGCTGGCGCTGAGCGTCGCGCGGACGGCGCCGTGGCGGAGCTCGACGGTGAGCGCGCCAACGTAGGTGTGGGCGATGTCGACCGAGACCTTGAGGGCGCGGATCTGCTTCGACTCCGCGATCTCGAGGGTGCCATTGACGCCGGTTGCGTCGTTGTCCTTCAGGGTCACCGGGGTGGTGCTCTCAGCGACCTGCGTGCCGCTCTCGGGGACCGGCGTGGTGCCGCCGGCAACCTTCAGCTTGAGCTTCCACGAGTTGAGCTTGCCGACGTCCGACTGCGCCCCGTCGGCCACGATGAGCTCCCAAGTGCCGTTGGCCTCAAGGCCGTCGAAACCGGGAACCGTGAAGGAGCGCTTGAGGTTGTCGGTGCTGCCGCCGGCCTTGTCGTGGAGCACGTAGGTCTTGTCGCCCTTCTTGAGCGTGACAGTGAGGTCACCAATGAAGGGATGGGTGATGTTGACTTCGACCGTGAGGCCGTTCACGACCATGGCGTCGGGGACGTCGATGGTGCTGTTCACGCCGACGGGATCGTTGTCCTTGATGTCGAAGGCGTTGGCGTTCTCATAGACGAGGAGGTCGGCTGAAGGACCCTCTTCCTCCTCCGGGCGAAGCGACATCTCCACGAGCATGCGGACCTGATCGATGTCGACGCTGGGGTTGCCGCCGCGAGCCGCCGTCGGGAGCCAGAGGAAGTCCGGGTGGTTCGAGTTCGAATTGCCGATCCACTCGCCGCCGTCGATCTTGCCGTCCTTGTTGACCTCAAGGACGTACTGGTAGCGGTCCTCGCGGGTGTACTCCGAGATGACGTCCGTGTACGGCTCCGTCGAAGCGTGGCTCTCCGTGATGTAGAAGCTGGAGGCGTCCACCTCGTAGAGCTTCACGGCATTCACGTTGTAGGGGTACTTCGTGACCGTGCACTTGGTCTCGACGCACGCGCCGAAGTTCACGTCCTGCGTGCCCACCTTCACCGAACATTCGGTGTCGGCAGTGCAGGCCTTGCCGACCTCGATCTTGAGCAGCGACGCGGCCTTGGCGAGATCGATCTCCTCCATCTCGTTGACCTTGAACTCAAGGACCGGCTGGTTCCAGACTTGGTAGTCGTAGGTGCGGTCCTCCGCCAGCGCGCGCTTCATCAGGCCGAGCATGTTGCTCATCACGACGTGCCAGGTGCCGGCGTTCGTGTCGCGGCACTGCTCGTCGAGGATGCGCCCGGTCTTCTCGTCGCGCTTGACCTCCTTGTCGTTGCAGCGGCCGCCAATCATGGTGGCCTGGCTGCGATCATACTGGGAGATGAGGAGCGCCTTCATGTCGGAGACTTCGAAGGTCACCCCATTGTAGGTGACAGCGCGCTTGGGCTCGGCTTCGAGCAGGGCGGCCGGGACCCACGCGTGGCAGAGGCCCCACCAGGTCTCGACGCCGTCGCGGTCGTCACACTCGTCGGTCTTGCCGTCGTTGTCGTTGTCGAGACCGTCGCGGGCGTGCTGGTTGCCCTTGTTCTCGCTGGTCCACTTGGCGGCCGGTCCGAGCTGTTCGTAGTACTCCTTGGACCACCCCTTCGCCGAGCAGTTGGACGAGTCGTACGGCTTCAGGTCGGTGAAGCCCTCGGGGACCTTCCAGCCGTTGAAGGCGAGGTCGTACTTCTGAGCGGGCGACAGGACGCCACGGCCGTTCCACTGGACGTTGATGCTGTCCTCGTAGGTGGCCCAGTAGGTGTCCGGCCAGGGGGTGCGTTCGGCGCGTCCTTCACGCGGGAGCTTGTCGAGTGAGTACTCCAGCTGAAGGTTGAAGCGGTCCGGGCTGTTGGCCCAGTTCCAGTGGTCGGCTTTGCCAGCGAGGTCCTTGGCGGAGCCGGCCGGACGCGCCGTCTCGGCCCCGATGACGTCTGCCTCACCGGCTGCGCAGCCCATAGCGAGGCCCGCGACTGCCAGCGCAGCGCCGCCGGGTCGCACCCAGTTGAAGAAGGTTCGGATGATTCGGTCGAGTTTCATGGATTCGCTCCTGCCCTGGGATTGCTGGCGCCGCTTAGCACGTTCCGTGCCGCAGTCGCAAGGGTTTGTTATCAGAGCGAATTCGAAGCCGGACTCCGGAGACCCCAGCGCCCCGGGCGGGTCCCGGGTGGCCGAGTGGGGCCTCGCGGCACCAGCGACGTCAGCCCGGCTCGCCCCGGCGGGAGCGCCCCGCACGGACGCGGAGGAGGACGAGGCCGACGAGCATGAGGACCGCACCGGGAGTGAGGTGCTCGCGCTCCGTCACGCGGCAACCGCAGCCGCCGTCAGTGCCTGCGGTCGTGTCGAAGCCAGACGTCGGCGGACCGCCGCCATTGACGTCGACGCCAGCGCCGACGTCGGAGTCGCCACCAGCCCCGGTGTCGTCGTTCGACGGTTGGTCCTGGACATCGGCCCCCTGCGAATCCGCTGGGTTGTCGGTGGCGCCGCCGTCCGGGTCGTTACGCGGGTTATCTTCCACATCCGGGAACGACGCCGTGTCCCCCGAGTCGAGGTCTCCGGGCTGGTCGTTCTGAATGGGCACGCACACGCCACTCTTGCACTCGAGGTCGGTGCTACCACAGAGGCTCTCGTTGGTCCCCTCATCGACCTCCTCGTCACAGTCATCGTCGTCACCGTCGCAGGTCTCGAGGATGCCCGGTCCAGGCTCGTCACAGGTCGTCGACTTGAACGAGGCGCTACACGCGATCGTGCCGTTCACGCAGAGATCCTGGTCGTCGCCGTCACACGGATCGCCGAGGTCCTGAAAGCCCTCGTCGGTCGTCCCGTCGCAATCGTTGTCGACGTCGTCACACAGCTCGACCGAGCCGACACCGGTCTCGACGCAGACCGTGGTGAGCCCACTCGCCGCGCACTCCCAAGTGCCGCTGGCACAGGTGTCGGCGTCGGGCCCGTCGCACCCGGAACCGACCTTCGTGAAGTCTTCGTCCTCGAGGCCATCACAGTCATTGTCCTGGCCGTCACAGAGCTCGGTGAGGCTGCTCCCCGTCTCCTCGCAGACCACCGAGAGCCCGTTCGGGGCGCAGACGAAGGCCCCAAACTCGCACGCGTCACCGTCCGGGCCATCGCAGAAGGACCCGAGGGTGGGGAAGGTCTCGTCGACCTTGCCGTCGCAGTCGTTGTCGAAGCCGTCACACTCCTCGCTGAAGCCCTGCCCCGACTCATCACAGGAGACGCCGGTGGTGTCGTCGCTGCAGACGGTGGTGCCGAAGTCGCAGAGGTCGGCGTCGTCGCCATCGCAGTCGAAGCCGAGAGTCGGGAAGTCCTCGTCGATGTCACCGTCGCAGTCGTTGTCCTGCCCGTCGCAGCTCTCGGCCGTGACGAGCTTCGAGATGGCGTTCAGAGCGGTCGAGAGCTCGGTCCCATTGGCGGCGTTGTAGTAGCAATTGTCGGACGCGGCGAGGTCGGTCTGCGCCGGATTGCACCCCGGGCGCGCCGTGGTGCCGGCGACGGCGAGCTTATTGAGCGCGTCAGCCTTGGTCTTGGTTCCGAAGCCGACCACGAAGGTGCGGATGCCCGCGGTCGCGAGTCCGGAGACGACCCCTTCGAGGTCGACGACGTTCTCGGCGGCCTCGCCCGGCTCGAGGGTCGTTGACGCGGGGAGACAGTCGGGTTCGCCGTCGTAGTCGCCGCTCTTGCAGCAGTCTTGCTCACCGTCGGTGACGAGGAGGACGTAGCCTCGTCGGTCGACGGTTTGAAGCCCAGCAAGGTCGCTCGCGGCGTCGAGCGCCTGGAACATGGGAGTGTCGTGGTTCGCCGTTGGCCCGCCCCAGAAGGTCGCGCCGCCGGGGACGAGGAGACTCTGGAACTTCGGGCCGTTGCCGAGCGCGAAGCCGATCTGCGGCGTCGGGTCGAGGCCGCAGCCGCCCGCCGCGGGTTCCGGGAACATGAGCAGTCCAAAGCGGATCTCGTCGTCGAGGGTCGTCGTCGCCGCTACGAGTGCGTCCGTGGCCTGGGTGTACTTGGTGCCGGCGACGGCCTTGCCCATGCTGCCACTGACGTCAAAGACGACCAGGAGGTTGGGCTCGGCGCAGAGGGGATCGGCACCCGCGTACGGGGTCGCGACGGCCAGCAGGCCGAACACTGCTGCGCAGGCGGCGACGCTCCTCGCGATCGCGGGGGCGCAGGCGGCGACGCACCTCGCGATCGCGGCGGCGATGCGCGGGCTCGTCGTGGCGGTCGAACGGGTCGTCAAGTCGTCGAACATGGATGGGCTCCGAAGGGCAAGCGCGGTGGCGCGGCCTCTGTGGGCCACGTCTTGGTAGTTTTCCAGAGTTGCGGGACAAAGGGTGCTAGAAATCGGCACGACGCGTCGCGGACACCCGTCGCCGCGTAACGCGCCGCCAGAAGAGGCGAGAGGAGCACGCATGGACTTGAGCGTCGGAGTCGTGATCATGGGTGGCGGACGAGGGACTCGGCTCGAGCCACTGACGCTGCGTCGCAGCAAGCCGGCCGTCCCAGTCGGCGGCAAGTACCGGCTCGTCGACGTCCCGATCTCGAACGCGATCCACTCGGGCATGGGGAAGATTCTACTGCTGACGCAGTTCAACTCCCACTCGCTCCACCGCCACGTGCTGAACACGTACAAGTTCGACCACTTCGGGAAGGGCTTCATCCAGCTCCTCGCCGCCCAGCAGACGCCGGGCTCGAACCAGTGGTTTCAAGGGACCGCCGACGCCGTCCGCCAGAACCTCAGCTACATCGACGAGCTCAACTCGGACCTCGTCCTCATCCTCGCGGGCGATCACATGTACCGCATGGACTACAGGGCGATGGTCCGTACGCTCGTCGAGTCGTCGGCGGACTTTTCGGTCGCCGTACAGCCGGTGACCGAAAACGACATCGCCGACTTCGGGGCCCTTCGGGTCGACCACGCGGGGCGAATTGTCGAGTTCCGGGAGAAGCCCAAGACGGCTGAACAACGTCGGGGGCTCGCGCTGTCCGAAGACTGGCTGACGTCGAAAGGCCTCGCCGGGACCAAACCCTACCTGGCGTCGATGGGCATCTACCTGTTCCGCAAGCGGGTCCTCTTCTCGCTACTCGACAATGATCACACGGACTTCGGGCGCGATATCATCCCCAACTCCGTCAGTACCCACCGGGTGCAGGCGCACTTCTTCACGGGCTACTGGCGCGACATCGGGACCATCGACAGCTTCTTCGACTCCCACATGGATCTCGTCAGCGAACATCCGCCCTTCCGCTTCGACGCCGCCGACTGGCCCATCTACACGCACCCGCGCTTCTTGCCTTGCGCCCGCGTGTCGAACTCCACCTTCCAGCGCGCCCTGATCGGCGACGGATCGGTGGTGGTGAACTCCACGATCGAAGAGACCATCATCGGTATCCGCTCGCACGTCCGCGGCGCGACGATCCGCCGAACGCTCATCATGGGCGCCGACCCGAACCCGCCCCAGGCCGGCCCGGAAGCGCCTGCGGTCGGGATCGGCGAAGGCACCTTCATCGAAGGCGCCATCGTCGATCTCAACGCGCGAATCGGCCGCAACGTCCGCATTGCCAACGACGCGCACATCCTCGAAGCCGACGGCGACAGCTGGGCTATCCGGGACGGGGTCATCGTGATCCCCAAGGACGCCGTCGTGCCGGACGGGACCATCATCGGGGGGGGCTGAGCGCCGAGGAGGCGAGCCAGAACGCGAGCGGAGGCTACTTGAGGAGGCGAAAGCCCGTCGCGATGAGGTGCAAGAGCCCCTCCGCCGCGATGCTCACGTCGGGCACCGGCTCATAGGACGGGACGGCGCCGACCGTACTTACGGTCTTGATGCGATCGTTGGCGGATTGCTCCGCTCGGGCCACCTTCTGACTGTAGGCCTCCCCGCCAGCGCGTATCCACGTCAGGATCTGCTCGAGCTCTCCGTGATCGAACCACGTCCCGTGGCGCGGGCACTGGTCGATCACGACGCCGCTGGCCTTCCCCCAGTTCCGACGCGCCATGTGGGTCAGGCAGGTCGGACAACGCCGGTAGACCACCTCCCGCAGCCGACGCCCTTCCCGAAACGGCTTCATCGCATGCTCGAACGCGACTTGATCGAAGGGGCGCGCGACGGCGCGAGCGCGCTCCGTCACGAGCGCGATGGCGTCGTGTTCGACCCAAAGACCGGCGCAGCCGCCGCACTCGAGCAGCGTCATGTCCTGCACTCGGCGGGTCGTGAGCTGCCTCTCGGGACATTCGGGACAAGGCAACGCCGTCGCCGACCCCACATCCGCCTCGCCGATCAGGGGACGCGCGCAATGGTGGCAGAAGCGACCGTGTGCGCTGCAGCGGGTGAGACAGGCTGGGCACACCGTCGTGCGGTCGCGCTCGAAGAGGGAGAAGGCGGTCCCACAGAACGCGCAGTCGGGCTTCCCCGCGATGGCGCCGGCGCCACAGGACGGGCACCGGAGCACCTCGGCGTCGCGCGGCTCGGGCGCGGTCGCGACGACGACATCGCCGCAGAAGCAGCGAAAGCGATCGCCGGCAGGACGACCCGTGACATCGAACTGGCGCCCGCATCCATGGCACATCGAGAGAGTTCGCATGTCCCGATGGTAAGGCGCTTCGGCGCGGACGCAACTGAGTTCGGCGGCGCCGGGGTGTCGAAGACCGAGTCGTGAGCGCAAGGCACTCGCGATGGTCAAGGGCTGGTTGACTCTCGGAGCACGAGCTTGATAGCCTCCGAACGCTCGGGAAGGTCCGTCGGCGCGTCCAGGCTTCGCCGCTGAAGGGACTTCCACACTGGAGGAGCTGCATGCGCGTCACGTCACCTTGTCAATTGCTCGCCTTCGGCATCGCGTCATTGGCGCTGGCAGCCTGTGGCGATGGTGGTGCCGGCACGACGCCTGTCGTCACGGGCGACGCCATCAATTCGGACACTGGCGGCGGCGACGTGGGCGGGAAGGACACCGGCAACCCCGTCGACACGGGCTCCGAGACGAGCGGAACCGACAGCGGTGACACCGGCACGCCCATCGACGAGTACCCCGAGTGGTTCGGTCAGGAGTGTTCGGACAACAGCCAATGCAAGGACGACGCAGTCACCGGCTTCTGCGTCGAGGACGCGGCGGGTGAACAGACGTGTACGGTCGAGTGCACCGAGAACTGCCCCGAGGGATACGGATGCGCGGGCGTGCAGCTCGGCGGGGCCGACCCGACCTTCGTATGCGTCAAGAAGACGTCGACCAACTGCAACCCCTGTGAGACCGACGGTGACTGCATCCACGAGGGTGCACGTTGCATCGATATCGGCGAGAACGCGGGCGCGCCCGACAAGCGTTGCGCCATGCCGTGCGACGACGGCCAGGCGTGTGGCGAGGGTTACCAGTGTGTGAGTCAAGAGCCGTCGGCCGGTGCGGGGGTCGCGTCGCTGTGCGTGCCCACGACCGAGAGCTGTATCTGCTTCGGTGAGACCGATGGCACGACCCGGCAGTGCTCGAAGGCCCAAGAGGGCGTCGGCACCTGCTACGGCACCGAGACCTGCGAGGGCTCGCAAGGTTGGGTGGGCTGTTCGGCCCAAGATCCCGCCGCCGAGAGCTGCAACAACATCGATGATGATTGCGACGGGAAGACGGACGAAGCGGAAGACCTCTCGCTGACCGCCTGCGAAAAGACCAACGACGTCGGTACCTGCAGTGGCCAGAACGTCTGCGAGGGCGGCACGGTGAGCTGTAACGCGGCGACACCGGTGGCCGAGTCCTGTAACGGCGCCGACGACGACTGTGACGGCGCCACCGACGAAGACCTCGACGACAACGACGGCGACGGGACCTGCGACGACCAGGACGTCGACGACGACGGCGACGGCACGCCCGACGAGACCGACAACTGCGACTTCACGACGAACCCGGACCAAGCCGACAGTGACAACGACGGCATTGGCGACGCGTGCGAGACCGACTGCGACAACGACGGCGACCTCGACGCGGTCGACAATTGCAAGTGTGTGCCGAACCCGACGCAGGTCGACTTCGACGCGGACGGCCTCGGCGACGAGTGCGACGACGACAAGGACGGCGACGGGATCAAGCCGCCCGTGGACTGCAACGACTTCGACAACGCGGTCGGCGGCGTAGTCGAGCTCTGCGACGGTAAGGACAACACTTGCAACGGCGTCGTCGATGAAGGGTTCCCCGACACCGACGGCGATCAGTTGAAGGACTGCCTCGACGACGACGACGACAACGACGGCGATCCGGACGATGTCGACTGTTCGCCGAACAACGGCGACGTCGGGTCGTCCGAGCCGGAGATCTGCGACGGCATCGACAACAACTGCGATGGCAACACCGACGAAGGCTTCCCGGACTTCGACGAAGACGGCACCTGCGACGGGATCGACACCGATCAGGACGACGACGGCTTCACGAACGACAAAGACAATTGCCCGACGGTGCCGAACCCAGACCAGACGAACTCCGACCAGGACTTCCCCGGCGACGCCTGTGACACCGACAAGGATGGCGACGGCGTCCTGAACACCACTGACAATTGCCCGCTCGCCGCCAATTCGGACCAGACCAACCTCGATGGTGACGCGCTGGGCGACGCCTGTGACGACGACGACGACGGCGACGGCAAGCCCGAAGGCAGCGGCTCGGACTGCAACGACAAGGACGCGGCCGTCTATTTCGGCGCCGTCGAGGTCTGCGACGACAAAGACAATAACTGCAATACGACCGTCGACGAAGGGTTCGCCGACACCGACGGTGACCAGAAGCGGGATTGCGTCGACGATGACGACGACGGCGACGGCTACCCGGACGACTTCGACTGCGCCCCGCAGAGCGCGCTGATCAACCCAGACGCCCCCGAGACCTGCGACGGCTTCGACAACAACTGCAACATCGACATCGACGAGGGATGCCCCCCCACGTCGGTCAACGTCATCTTCCCGAGCGCCGTCGTCACGGGGACCACGGCGAGCGGCCTGAAGCTCACCTTGAGCGTCGGCGTGCCGGGTATCGTCGGCACGGTCGCCCCCGTTGGCCCCGGCTACGGCGTCGACTGGGGTTTCTACTACACCCTCCCCTGATCCCCAGCCGGCCGCTCGCCCCGGCGCAGAGCGGCCGCGCATGAGCTCGGACGACGCACGCGGCGCCCGCGCAGACCAGACCAGCCACCTCCAGGCAAACCATGACGAACGTGACAGGGCGAGCGAGTGCGCCCGGCAAGGTCATCCTCGCGGGCGAGCATTTTGCCGTCCACGGCATGCCTGCGTTGGCCCTCCCCTTCACGGGGGCGTCGACGACGGTGACCGTGACCCCCGCTCGTCCCGACACTGTGTCTCTCGTGGCGACGCTGACGGACCACGACCACGCACGAGCACTCACGGTCGTCGAGGCGGCGCTCGTCAGACTCGGCTTGCCGCGGGCTTGGGACGTGTCGGTCACCTCCACGATCCCGGTAGGCTTTGGGCTCGGCTCCTCGGCCGCGTTCGCTGTGGCGCTCGTGCGGGCGCTGCTGATGGCAGCCGGACTCGACGCGACGGCCGAAGAGGTGCGGGGCCATGCCCACGCGCTGGAACGGCTCTTTCATGGATCGCCGTCCGGCCTCGACGACTCGGTCGTGGCGTACGCGCAGCCGATCGCGTTTCGACGCGGCGAGCCCCCCGAGCGGCTGTTCCCGGGCGCGTCCTTTCACTTCGTGCTCGGAGCGGTGGGCTACGCCGGGTCGACAATGGACGCCGTCGCGTCGGTCGGCCGGAAGGCCGCGGCCGATCCCGAGTGGTTCACCCACGTCAAAGGCGCCGCGCGTCTCGCGGTGAGCCAAGCGCGGGCGGCGCTTGAGTCCGGGGACGCGGTCGCGCTCGGACGCGCGCTCGACGACGTACATGGGCTACTGCAAGCGGTTGGTGTATCCACGCCGGAGCTCGACGGGCTCGTCGCCGCAGCGCGCGACGCAGGCGCTCTCGGCGCCAAGCTGACCGGCGCGGGCTGGGGCGGCTTCATGATGGCGCTCGTCCCCCCGGGTGGGTCCGCGGCGGTTCGAGACGCCTTGAGGGTCGCCGGGGCCACGCTGGTCCTCGACCTCGACGTCGGGCCGGAGGCCGGCGTAAAGCCCGACGGCGCCGATTCCTAATCAGAACCAGCACTTCACTACTCTGAGGCATCACATGACAGGACGAGCCACCGCCCGAGCGAGCGCGAACATCGCGCTCGTCAAGTACTGGGGCAAGCGTGATCCCCAACTGAACCTCCCGGCCCGTGGCAGCTTCTCCGTCACCTTGGCCGGGCTCACGACGACGACCACGGTGACCGTGCTCGGCAACGACGGCGAAGACCAGTTCGTGCTGAACGGCGAGGTGGCGGACGCGGGGGTGCTCAAGAAGGCAAAGCGCGTCCTCGATCCACTACGCAACCGGGCCGGGACGCGGGCCGCCTTTCAGGTCAGCTCGACCAACGACTTTCCGACGGGCGCTGGCCTCGCGTCGAGCGCCTCGGGCCTCGCGGCGTTGGCCGTTGCGACCGCGGGAGCGCTAGGCCTCGACCTCGATGCAACCGAGCTCAGCCGAGTGGCGCGCGTCGGTTCGGGCTCCGCCTGCCGCAGCCTCTTCGGGGGCTACGTCGAGTGGCTCGCGGGCGAGCAGGCCGACGGGGCCGACTCGTACGCCGTACCTCGCTTCGACGCCGACTGGTGGGATCTACGAGTCGTGGTCGCCGTCGTCGCGCCGGGCAAGAAGGCGGTCAACAGCACCGACGGCATGACGCACACCAAAGACACGAGCCCCTTCCACGAGCCCTTCTTGGCGACGGTCGACGGCGATCTGATCGCCGCCAAGGCCGCGGTCGAGGGGCGTGATCTCGCGGCGCTGGGCCGAGTCGCGGAACGAAGCTCGCTCCGCATGCACGCCGCCATGCAAGGCGCCGACCCCGCCCTAGTCTACCTGGCGCCCGAGAGCTGGGTCGTTATCACGGCGGTGCGGAAGCTACAGGCGGCCGGCGTGCCGGTGTTCTTCACCGCCGACGCGGGCCCGAACATCAAGGTCTTCACGACGCCAGACGCCCAGGAGACCGTGCGAGCAGCCTTGCTCGACCTCCCCGTCGTGAGGCGGCTCGTCGCGGCGCGCCCCGGCGGGGCGGCGGAGCGGATCGAGTGACCGACGCAGGCGCCATGGTGGGGCCCGCGGTCGCCGAGGGCGTTGTTCGCGTCGCCCTCCCCGGCAAGCTGATGGTCGCCGGCGAATACTCGGTGCTGCGCCCGGGTGGCCTCGCGCTCGCGTTTGCAGCCGGCGTCGCGATCGAGGTTGAGGCGTGGCGGGTACCGAGCGAGGCCGATGGCCTCCAACTCGTCCGCCGCGACACCGGGGCGGCATGGAAACGCGCGGGTGAGGTCCCGGCTGACCTTCGTTTCCTGTTGGCGGGCCTACGCGCCGGCGGACTCACCGCTGGCCGCGTCGCCGCGTGGGCGCCCAGGGGGACCGGGATTGGCGATGCCAAGCAAGGCCTCGGCGGCAGCGCGGCGGCCGTGGTCGCCGGGCTCCTCGTCGCGCACAGGCTACGCGACATCCCGATCGACCCAGATCGCTTCGTCACCGCCGCGGTGGTCGCGCACGCCGCCGAGCAAGGGGGGCGCGGCTCCGGATATGACGTGGCCACCATCGCGCTCGGTGGCGCGACCTTGTGGCGAGTCGACCATACCGACGGCGCCGCCGCCGTCAGCGGCACTGCCACGGCCCTGCCCTTGCCGACCGGACTCGAGATCATGACGGGTTTTGCCGGCAACAGCGCCAGCACCACGAAGCTCGTCGGGCGCGCGATGGCCGCACTGTCGCCGGCTGAGCGCGACGCGGCGCTCGAGGCGCTCGGCCGCCCGGTTGGGCCGCTCGTAGCCGCCGTGTCGGCTGGCGACGCGCTCGCCATGCGCCGCGCGGCAGACGACGCCAACGACGCGCTACGGCACTTCGACCGATTGACCGGCGCCGGGATCATGACGGACCGCCTCGAGACGTTGCTCGCGGCCGCGCGGGAGCTCGCACCGTGCCGAGTCTCCGGGGCAGGCGGCGGCGACTCGGTCATTGCATTCGACGTCACCCCGGGGCCCCTCGCGGTGCTGGAAGGGCGGTGGCGCCAAGCCGGATTCTCGACGCAGCGCTACACCGTGGCCCCGAACGGGGCGGTGGCGTTCGGAGTGCCGGTGCCCACGGCTCCAACCGAAAAAAGTGAGGCGTGAGCCTCGAAAGTCGTTGACCGGGTTCGAAGTGGGGTCTATAAGACGCTCCACCTTCGGGCGAATAGCTCAGTGGGAGAGCGTCG
>JADMJS010000632.1 GCA_018780435.1 Myxococcales bacterium | reverse complement strand
GCCACACGGCGCGCGAGGAAAGCGTGTCGGGATTCACCGTCGACCACGCGAGAGAAGACGGCGCAGAGGAGGATGAAAAACGACGAATCAACAACATTTGCAGAAGTTTTTGATTTCTTTGCTTTGTGTTTCAATATCAATCGTCGATATCTGGCAGTTCCACAAAGGGCGCAGGGTCGTATGGGCCAAACACAGCGGCGTACTCGGCGGCAGTTTCGATCTTTTTGCCGTTGATGTGCTTGGAAATGTCGAGACGCTCTTCTGCAGCGGTGGTGTTACCCGTTGCAATGAACTCGGCGATGTCGGCGACGGGATCCTGATCGAATTTCGCCGCACGAGAAGGTGACGCGCTCGACATGTCTCAATCAACGTCACGCTATTCTGTGATGATGATGATGAGAACCCACATGAGAACCAAAGCCTCAATCTTAGTCACACGAAAAAAAAAACGCCAATGTTGTCTCTTTTCTTTGTCTTGCCGCTGCTCTCTCTCGCGGCGGCGTTCCACCCGCTCTCACCATACAACTTCACATCAACTCGCCTCTTCCTCTCGCCCGGCCGCCAACGCCACGCGGCCACGGGCGCCGTGTCCAACACGGGCGCCGCGTACATTTTCATCGCGGGCGGCGTCCTGAGCACGGGCGCCGCCACCGCGGCGCTGGCCGTGCTGGACGTGAGCAAACGCCAATTTTTGACGCCCGAGCTGCAAATGTCGACGACGCGCGACGGGGCGGCCATTGGCAGTGCGCATGATGTGGTCGCGGTGGCGGGGGGCAAAGGACCGACGGGGTTGTTGACGAGTGTCGAGGTGTTCAATGTCACCAGCATGGCGCCGGTGCGGCAGTTTGTCATCGCGGCGCGGTCTGACATGGTCGCGGTTTCGATGCGTCATTGGATCGTTTTTCTGGGCGGGCGCAGCGCGTTTCCGTACGTCGCGTCGGCCGACGTCGACGTGCTCGACGTGCGGTCCATGACCATGTCGACGTTCAAGCTCGCCGAGTCGCGCGCGTTTCCGGCCGCCGCCGCGCTCGGCGACAAGATCTACGTCGCGGGCGGCGACCGCAACGCCGCCACCG
>JADMJS010000628.1 GCA_018780435.1 Myxococcales bacterium | reverse complement strand
GGCGTGTGGCCGGCGTCGAGGATGGCTCGCTCTCGGCCCGAAGGCCGCGAACGTACTCGGAGAGCTGCACGCGGGTGAGTCCTTGGGCCTCGGCGCACACGCGCTCGACGTTGAGTTCCGTGACCACGGGCGCAAGAACACACAAACCCGTGAGATGGAAGGCCCCCGACGCGACGAGGTCGAGCATGGCTGGGAAGCGGCGACACAACCCCGCCGCCTGAAGACGCTTCTGCGCGCTCGGCAGGCTCCACCCAAAACGATCCACGAGATAGGCGCTGACGCAGTCGTAGCCGGCCGGGGCGTAGAGCTTCCGCTCGACGACGAGCCCGAGGTAGCCGAGCATCGCGGCCAAGGTCACGCGCTCTCGCCGCACCATCGCGGCCAGGAGGGCGGTCACTTCGACGTCCGAGAGGTCTTCTCGGGCGATGAGGCGGGCGAGGGGGGACGGACTCGACGGCTGAACACTCATGGACACCTCCGGCTTGGGCTGCGAATCAGAGTGTAACACACTGTTTTTAGACCAATTTTCGCGTCTCCCGATACCCAAACCGAACGTTCGACGAGAGCGCCCCTCCTGTCGCCGCTGAGCCCTCCGGACGACGGTCCCGGGGTGTTTCGATGTCTCGACGTCGTTTCGGGGCGCCGCGGGGCATCTCTGTAGGTGCCAAAACCCGTCAAGGACAACCCCTCATTTTCTTTCAGAAATTTGCTCCGGCGACACGGTCCTGACCGGCACGTTTCTCGCGGGGCGCCATGTGAACCGGTTCACACGCCCCGCCGCCGGTCGTCTTCGTAAGGGGCCTTGACGGCGGCGGCGCTCGACGGCAGCGGTGGGTTATGTGAACCGGTTCAGTCGCCGGAGACGCGCGGGTAGCCTCGCCGCACCGAGAGCCCCTCACGCGCCGTCTCGACCACGTGTGAGTGAACCGGTTCACATGGAGAGGCCGCTCGGGTGGGCTCTCGGCGGGGACGGGGATCCGAGCGCGTCAATCAGGGAGGCGCGGCCAGGGCCGGCCTCCTCGGGGGAGCGTGGGTCGTGCTCGGCGCCATCAAGGCCCCCCGCTCGCCGTCCTCGC
>JADMJS010000065.1 GCA_018780435.1 Myxococcales bacterium | reverse complement strand
GCGGCGCTGCAGATCCGCAAGAAGGTGCTCGGCGAGGAGCACGCCGATGTGGCGACCTGCTACAACAACGTGGGCAACGTGTTGCAGGAGCAGGGCAAGCTCGACGAGGCGATGGAGAAGTACGAGGCGGCGCTGCAAATCTTCAAGAAGGTTGACGAGTGTGCCAATGTGGCGATGTGCTACAACAGCATGGGCAACGTGTTGTCGACGCAGGGCAAGCTCAACGAGGCGATGGAGATGCACGAGGCGGCGCTGCAGATCCGCAAGAAGGTGCTCGGCGAGGAGCACGCCGACGTGGCGCGCAGTTACAACAACATGGGCGTCGTGTTGGAGGAGCAGGGCCAGCCCGACGAGGCGATGGAGAAGTTCGAGGCGGCGCTGCTGATCAATAGGAAGGTGTACGGCGAGGAGCACGTCGATGTTGCGATGTGCTACAACAACATGGGCTGCGTGTTGAAGGAGCAAGGCAAGCTCGACGCGGCGATGGAGAAGTACGATGCGGCGCTGCAGATCAAGAAGAAAGTGCTCGGCGAGGAGCACGCCGATGTGGCGAGCTGCTACAACAACATGGGCAACGTGTTGAAGGCGCAGAGCAGGCACGGCGAGGCGATGGAGAAGTACGAGGCGGCGCTGCAGATCAAGAAGAAGGTGTTCGGCGCCGACTCTGCTGACTACTCGATCGCGCTGTTGCGTGCGGCCGATTCGGCGTGCGCCACCAAGAGCTCGCTCGACGACAGCCACTTCTTCACCGAGCTGAACCGCATCGTCGCCGTCGACGCGCAGCTGCTCGACTCGGTCGCGCCGTCCGAGCTCGCGTTTGGATTGCGCAGCCACGTGGGGCTGTTGCGCCTGGCCGCGCGATTCGGACAGCGCGCGAGCGACACGACGGCGCTGGAGCAGTGGCGCGCCAACGTGCAGCGCCTGATCGACAACGCGCATCCGGTCGTGCGCGCGCTCGGCCTGCAGGAGCTCGCCAACGTGCGCGACGACGGCCGATTTGCGCGCGCGACGGCGTGCGAGAGCGAGTGCCTGTTGGCGGCGCTGCGAGCGAGCGCGTCGCCGTGTGCGCTGCGCGAGGCGAC